>CACXCB010000256.1 GCA_902766005.1 uncultured Erysipelotrichaceae bacterium
AAAAATCCATAACTAACACTATCAATCCATAGCATACCTATCTATTATTTTACGCAAGCAGCCTGTAAATGTAAAGTATTTACGCGTAATTTGTTCGGATAATGTTAAAATTACGTAAAACACCTACGAGGCCTCGTTAAGAATATCTATTTCTAAGCTCTGTTTCCTTGACAATATGTGTTTCATACCATTGGCTTGGCGATTTTACATCCGAAGCATACGCCTTGCTAAAAATATCATACAGTTGTGCATATTGAAAACCTAAGTGCAAAAAAGTTTTAATAGCCTCCGTTTTCAAGGGTATAATTTTCATATTGTCAACACTTCTTTCCTCGTCACCCTCACGCTTCCAATAGCCAATGTGCTTACGTCCCCTAAAATCTGCTATTACCTGTAAAGCCAGTGAAGTTGTCACAAAAACACAATAGGCCTCTTCCTCTTCATGAGCCAACAAATATTCACCTAAGTGTCTAGATACCGGCTCCATCTCCATACGCCTCTGATTAGTGCCATCTGCCAATGTCGCTTCTAATAACAGCGTATGACAAGGATAGTCATCTGTTGCGGCATATTTCCAGACAATATCGGCCTCCCCTCCACCAGCATGAGTTTTTGGCAATAAATCCGATTCCAAGGACAAATTCATATACTCCAAAACCTGCCCTTGCCGCCCGCTTATCAGGTACCAAGCAATCCCCAAACAATACTCAAACATTGTCGGCACATCAGCATTATCCGTAATAAGCTCTCGTAGCTTTTCATCATTTCTGGATTCAAAATAATCAAAGAGTTCAATCAGTTTAACGGGCGTAAAGCGCTTATCAATAAGTCTGTTAAAGCGCTCATACCGCTTAGCTTCCACCACCTGCTTAACAGCCGCAGTATCCTGTAACTCATAACCAAATTTTACACTTAAATTATGATATACATTCTCCTGCACGAAAGCCAGTCCATTTTCGATTTGTGCCAGCGGCAAGTCCTGATACAGATTATATGATTTTTGGAACATGATTCTTTGCAAGGAATCTCTTACATCGGCCACATAGCCGGTAGGCAAAACATCCAGCTCCACCTTACCGTCATGGAAAATAATCGTATCTGTGGCCTTCATATAACGGCGATTCAAATCAAAGTAATCGCCGAGTGTAGCCTTAGCCTTATACAAATGAAGTAACGCAAAAAATGCTTTTCTAAAAGCATTCTCACTTTTAACTTGCAATATAGGCACATCCTGTAAGGCTGCTCGCCCTTGCTTTTTGATAACACTAGTACTATTTGTCTCAAAAAGCAGCTTGCGCCACCATGATTTTGTTTTCACTTTGCCTAGGGCTTCGTATAACGGCAAACAGTCCTCTTTACCATCAAAGACAATATCATGCAATTCCTTATATACAGGATAGTACGATTTATCATAAGCTGCACTCTTTCTATTAAGACCAATTTCACAAATTACCTGTTCAGTCACCCGCTGCGTCTGAAAATAAGCCAGGGCCGTCTGATAATTATCCTTGACCTGTAAAACATTGCCAATCATATCATCAATGGTCATTTTCCCCTGACGGCACTTTTTTATTCCTACCATTACCAATTCCATAGTCTGACTGTTTATGCACAATGGCAACAGATACGTGAATTCTTCATAGGATAAATATTCTAGTTCATGAAGGACATAAAGCGTAACGACAAATGGCCTGACTATGTTTCCACCTATATCGGTATACATTTTCAGCAATTGCTTAAAGTAGATATAGCTGTCCTTTTCAATTTCCAAATCATTGTCGGTAGAAAAATCATTATCAGCCGCTACAGACAGCAAACGCTCCCCGACAGGCGTTATATTTCTAGCTGTGTCCAAAACACCTATATCGCATAGTCCTGAAGTCTTTTCACGAGCATCTTTATCGGGTCGCTGTGCTTGCCCCTCCACAAAGCCACATTCCTGCATATATTCATAATAAGCTTTTTGCAATGGCTTATTTGCCTTCCAGTTCTTGCCTACATTTTCCGGCAAAGCACGAAATCTCTGCATAATTGCCAACTGAGCTTCGATTTTTCTATTAAATTCCTTAGTTCGAAAACTAGTTGTCCCGATGGACCAACAGTAACTCACATAACCTAGCCTTCCCATAATTACACCTCAATAGTTCACAACAAGAATTTCCCTTGTTGTATCTTTACGACTTTTTTTGTGATAATTGGAATTTGCATAGCTGTATTGCAAATCTATAACCCTGTAAGGACGCTCAGTCAACCATTTCCCCAGTATTGAATTAGTCCTGCCGTTACTTTCCAGCACATTCGACAAAGCAAATTTTATGTGCCGTCTGTGCAATTCATCCATAAAAGCCAGCAAATCGTATTCATCTTTATTCGTCCAGCCATTCCCCTCATTATATCCAGCACAGGTTATCAAATAAGGAGGATCGATATAAAAGAAACTCTGTTCCGTGTACTCATCCAATGAAACTTCCCGAAAATCATTATCCGTAAAGACATAATCATTTGACTGTATACGCACAATAAAGTCGCTCAATTTGCTTTGCATCTTTTCATTAAAATCACGTTTACCTACCGGCAGATTGAATTTTCCTTTGCTGTTGAAACGTAATTGGTTGTTAAAAGAATAGACAATCAGTACATAGAGCATAAGATAATATGTTTCATCAAACGCGGATAGTGCATTAAAATCCCTACGCAAACGCAAAAAACCTTCCTTATTGTATTTCCCCAACCCCTGTGAACTATCACAACCATAATAATCATAACCATAATCACATACCCGTGATAAGCCGTATTCATTAATAAACCTGTGTATCCCCGTCATTATCTCCTCTTTTGATAGAGATTTTAGCATGCGAAATATGCCTATCAGTTTATCATTACAGTCATTGAACGTCACTTTTGTGCAAGGTAAATTTATGCCTACATTGCAGCCTCCACAAAACAAATCCACCGCCTTGTCCATACTGGATGGAAAATAAGGAATTATTTGTGGTAGAAGTTTATATTTCCCACCTGTATAATTCAATGGGGAAGCAATACATTTTCTTTCGTTATTACAAATGCACAAAAACAGCCGTTCCTTATTGTCATCTATTTCTGTACTGCCTGCTGAAAACAGCTTATAATCTTCTGCAAATACTTTTACCTTTCCCTTCTTAGACAAAATACGCATTATTTCCGCATCAGAAATACGCGCATTAGATCGATCATCTCCTTTTTTCCCCATATTATTATACGAAAGCAAAATATATTTTGCCTTAATCTTATCCACTAAATCTTCAAATGCTTCATTGGCCTTCCGCGTACAGTACGCACTTTTAATGTGCGACCGATCCATTTTTTTAGCCACTCCAAAAACTGGAGGTTTCTCCCAGCGAGCGACATTTTCCAGTAAATGATAAGTATCACTGTACTGACGAGAATTATACGGCGGATCTATATAGACTAAATCAGCTTCTATATTTTCGATGACTTCATTGATATCCGCATTAAAGAACATATTATTTTGACTTGTAGCCTTTTCTGTTTTTGGCAACAGCAAGACCAAATGTCTGTCAAAGGCAGCATTTTTGCGATAGGCATCATAATGCCCGCAAGTATTTGCAATCTTATCCATAGCATACAACAGAGAAGTAATTAGGAGTGCTCTCTCTCGACCATTCAAATTTCCTGACTGATAATTTTTCTCTATATCCTCACGTATATAGCCTATCTTACGGCAGTCAGCTACTGAAAAGTATGTATCCGCATAGTTTTCACTCATATAATTATCTTCTGCAACATCCATTGCATTATAAATATTTATGTAATTAATTATTTTTTCCTCTGAATATTGTTCATCACTAAACCAAGCGATATGACAAATGTAGTTGCTGTATAAGATATCATTAGTAATGATTTTTTTATCCAAAAATGCTGACGCGACAACCCCCGTGCCAGCAAAAATATCAGCCACTACATCAATATCATGGCACTCCTCAGCCACAACCCTTCGGATAAATGGCAACAGCTTATACTTATTCCCCAAATATCTGCGATTATTGATGGAAAAAGTCTTTATTTTATCGTGTTTAGGCACTTCCTGATTAGCAATCGACCGCTTCTTTTGTAAGTATTGAGCCAGCTTTATATATACTTCATCTGTCCATTCACTTTTGCCCTGATGATTTTGTGGCACATAGACTGCACCTGTTTTTTTAAGATAATACAGATATGCACGTGATATATCTAATTTTTCCGCCAACTGTGTCGCGGTGTACATATTTCCGCCTCCGTAATGCAACATTTTTCTCACATCTATTAGACACTTTTCACTGTAATTATAGCATAAATAGACGCAAATTCAATGTTTTATCGGCTTTTATTCCTCCAAATTGCTTTACTTTTGGATGCTAATCAATTATATAAAACTTAATCCACAACACAGAAAGCCCCAGCAAATTCCTACTTCTGCGGGGGGCTTTCTGTTTAGTGCCATAGAATCTTGGTCACTTTTATTACTTTTGATGACTAACCTTATGAAAGCTTATTTCACACTCATGATGCCCAGAGCATAGCAAACGATACCGAGAGCAAAGAGGCCGAAGATAATCCAGATTGCGT
>CACXCB010000257.1 GCA_902766005.1 uncultured Erysipelotrichaceae bacterium
GGTCTTCTCTCCTGTAATTGCGCAGCGCCTCTGGTATGCATCAGTAACAACCACGCGGAAGGCTCCCTGGCCAAGCCGGTGCTTTGTTATGGATTCTCTATACCTCTCTCCCGGGGTGCTCAGATCGGTCACAGATTGCAACCGTTCCTGTACCTGTTGGAACAGGCGCAGACCATCCTCGTTTTCCGTATAATACCGTTTTCCCTGGACGATGCTTCTGCTAAAATTCTCCGGTGCCGGGATCCAGTCCCACTCATCAAAGTAGAAAACGTCGGTCAGGATAATGCATCCGATCTGCGGATTCTGGACGATAATTTTGTTCTTAGCCCGGTATTTTTCAATAGCGCTGTTCAGGTCCCGGAGAGAGGAAGTCCCGTTCTTTTCGCCGAATGCTTCCCATGCTAAATAAGTCGGCAAAAGAGAATACTTTACAAAGTATCCTCCGCCGACAATATAATTCTGAGGAGCGTGCAACTTGAAAAGGAAGAGATCATTTTCCTGCAGCGCCTTAAAAGGCTGACTCCCGGGCTTCCAGAAATTAACCTCGTCGGCCTTATTTTTTTTCAGGAAGAGCGCGTATGCAAATACAACGTTTATTTATTTCTAAATTGATCTAATAGCCCTGTAGTATCATCTCTTTCCAGTTCAAACTCCAAATAATCATTAATACGTCTATTCTGAATTAAACAAATTGGAAGGAATTCCTTAGCCTCATAGAAGCTGTTAATATCAGTCTGATTACTGATATTTTTTTCGGGTAGTCCAATGAACGGCTCATAGATAATTGGATGAATTCTTAATCCTTTAGATTGCAGCTCTCCTTTATACTTATTTATTAAATCTATCCCTTTATCTTTATTCCATTCGTCACGACTTATGATGGCAACAGGAACTCTTTCAGGGCTATCTATCCATTCCAGACACAGCGGCATAGGCGGTTCTTTTTCAGCTTTATACAGATTCAGCCCCGACCCGCCGTGCTGTGAATATGAAACTTCTTTTACATAGTTTATCCTACCATCAATATACTGGTATAGAGCTGTAGAAAAAGTACCACCTTCTTCTCTTTCAAATTTATCCACGCCAATATATATATTTTCCTTGTCTTTGAAGGCAAAACAGTCCACCTGGATCGACAAAAGATTTGTCGTCATAAGCGCACCCAAACCAGGTACGATCTTTTTATCCTGCAGCACCGCTTTTTTGTTTAACAAATCAGCTTCGTACATCTCAAGGATCATAGACGTGTCGTATTCGGAATAATCTGAAGTATACGGATCATTTTTATTTTTCAGTTTTTCTTCTGCAGACATGCTGAATTCTTCCGTTGCGTCCCCATAAGATTCAAAGCCAATCGTAAGTAACTCAGATTGCCCATCCTGATCAAAATCTTGAATGTATCCGGAAAGGAGTCCTGTTAAGTCTGAGGCATTCCATCCAGGAATGTGCATAGAATACTCTTCTTCAGGATTCTCTTTAACAGATAAAATTCTATTTGTATCCATAATGGAATGTGTTTCAGCTATTGAATTAAGATAGTCTTCAAGAATCCTATTTGCATCTTTTTTCTTCGGTATACTTTTAAGTAAAAAGCTCCATTCAACAAATTGCGGATTTATATTATTACTATCTTTAGTATTATTAGCTGGATTCAATCCATCAACCTTGATATCACTATACTCATCTGCAGTAACCACTACACTGTATCTTCCCTCAGGAAGAAATACATACAGTGCAGAAGCATCTCCATACTCACCTTCTTGTTCTCCATCTATAACACCTGTGGGGATGTCCTTATATTTTTCATTTCCATCGCTGTAAACACTTCCATCTTCAGTAAGAATTGTTACCCGGGCATCCTTTAATGGGACATTTTCTCCGTTAGAGTCCTCCCCAAAGACTGAGATGTACACAGGTTTTTTTTGCTCTTTGGATTCTTCTGCAGTTGGCACCGCATCCCCCATCTTATGTAACGCAAGTTTCATTGAAGCATATACATTCAATACAGGTACAGGAGGAACATTATCTTTTTTTCCTTGAGGGCGATTATCAGAGACCTTTCTTTCATTTCCGCCTTTCAACAAAAAACTCCGAACCTCTTCTGGGGTAAAATTCGGATTTAAAGACCAAATACAAGCAATTGTTCCTGTGACAAAAGGCGCTGAAAACGATGTGCCATTATCATATGTAACACTTTCTGAAGAAATAACTCCAACTCTTTCACCCGGTGCCACAATATCAACTCTTTCACTATGCTGCGAGAAGGAAGAGAGTTCCGTGATAATCGTAGGTATTCCGTAATTACACGCCCCAACTACAATTATTCTTTTGCTAATTTCAGGATTTTTAATATAAGAAAATGAAGACTCCCAGTCAGCAGGAATATTAAACCCATCCAAATTGTAGTCATTTATTTGTTTGTACAATGGATCGGGAAATGTCCCACTTGTCTTTTCCCATGTATGATATGAAGCATTTCCAGCTGCTTGAACAAGCAAAAAATCGTAATCAGCATCAATAAATCTATTAAGGAAAGATTCTTTCAGTTTTGAAGGATAAAACAAATGGTACTTCTCGTAAGGTCCAATAGTATCAGGGTCTTTCAAGTGCTCTAAATGTATAGCATAAAGAAGTCCAGGATCGAGCCCATAACTCATATTTATCACGCGACATTTTTTGAGTAGCAAGTCTGCGAGCAAATTCATCTCAGCCATCAAATTCTTTGTACCAGTTATCCTGTTTACTTTGTTATTATCAAATGCAGCGCAACAATATATGTTGCCTATATAACCTTGTTTGATTCTCTCGTCTGTTACTGGGTAGACTCCGGCAATACCTTTTCCATTATCTGATTTTGCGGCCACAACACTGGCAACCGCACTTCCATGAGTATACCCGTTATCTCCCTCTTTTAAAGCCACCGCATCTTTATGCATATATTCCAAATCTGGATGGTCAAAAAATTCCGAATCAATAATGCCTATATCTACAGGATTCGTCAATTTATCCAATAATCCATATATTTTGTCTGCATTGGCTTGCCTGTACGCTAATGATTTATCAAAATAGTTCCATCCGTCCCATGAAGGGTCTTCTTTTGTAGGACATTTTTGCTGGGCATAAGAGGTTTGGTTGATGATGTTGATCATGCAGTAATCAATACTATCATCATCCATTAATGATTCAGATAATGCTTCTAATTCTTCAAGTTTTTTTGATTTGGCAAATCTCCATTGAGATGTCCCGGAAACGCTTAGATATCCAACCAGTTCTGCCCCGTGCTTTTCAGCAAGAGCTTTTGCTTCTTTCTCACTTATAGGCTTACTTGGTTGTATCAGCAGTTCATTATCAGCATATTGCAGGCAAGCATCTTCATAATACTGTATGTGCTCCTTTTCTATATTTGACGAATATGATATGTTTTCTGTACTATCTTTTGACCGAGCAAAATAAACTTTACTCAGCCACCAAATTCCTCCCACAACAATAGTAATCACTAGAATAATAAGTGCAATAAATACAATAATTCCAGGAGTGTTTTTCTTCTGATTCATGCAAGCTACTCCTCATACGATAAATTATGTTAGCCAAATACTAGAGTTCAATATTACTTTTAGAAGCTTTTCACTTACTATTGTAATTGTGTGATCTTCAGAATATATAATCAGCGCCATACAAAAATTCGGAATGAACGTCAATAAGAATATCGGCCATGAAATAATTCTATATTTACGTTTGTTACTATTTTCTTCTATTTTAGCCAATGATTTGTCTCCTGTCTTGATATGTCTTCCCTACGCCAAAAACACATTCTCATTATGCCATCTCAGAAACTCCCGCGACGGTAATTCAATCTTCCTTTCTGGTAATACCAGCAGCTTCTGGCCGTGGTATTTGTAATAGTCCCTTCCATTCCCATAATCCTCATGAAGTCGTTTGCTGACATCAATCCGGTAATCCTCGTCGATGGTGATATAGCCCTCATCAAAGAGGGTATGGAAGTCCGACTTGAGGAGCAGACCGTTATTGACAGAGTGCGGACCCTCTGCGGCATATGGTTTAATGTGCGCTGCTTCGAGGACCGGCAGGGTCTTCTCTCCGGTTATCGCACAACGCCTCTGGTATGCATCTGTCACAACCACGCGGAAGGCTCCCTGGCCAAGGCGGTGCTTCGTCATAGATTCTCTATACCGCTCACCTGGAGCACTTAGATCAATGGTAGACCGTAGTCTTTCCTGAACCTCCTGGAACAGTCGCAGGCCATCAGCGTTTTCCGTATAATACCTCTTCCCCTGAACAATGCTTCTGCTAAAATTCTCTGGTGCCGGGATCCAGTCCTGCTCATCGAAATAGAAAACGTCGGTAAGGATTATGCATCCGATCTGCGGATTCTGTACGATGATATTATTCTTAGCCCGGTATTTCTCAATAGCGGTATTCAGATCTCTAAGTGATGATGTACCGTTCTTTTCTCCGAATGCTTCCCACGCTAAATACGTCGGCAGAAGCGAATACTTTACAAAGTATCCTCCACCGACAATATAGTTCTGCGGCGCATGTAGCTTGAAAAGGAAGAGATCATTTTCCTGCAAGGCCTTGAATGGTTGACTCCCGGGCTTCCAGAAATTAACCTCGTCGGATTCACGGTCCTTCAGAAATTGAAACCAATTGTAATCTGTTATACCAACATAGATTTGCACGACACACCTCCAACCAGTTATTGTTTAAATCAAACAGAGGCAGTCTTATAATGCTTCGTAATAATCACGAATTTTTTGTGCCATTAAAACACGACGTTTTCTCAGGAAATCCACATAATTCTCATAAGTCATATTTACAACTTCTTGAGGAATACAGTTCGTTGCAAGATTCTCCCATAAATCATCTTTATTTGTGATTGTTCCAATAGTCTGGTTTCCATCACATCCTTCAAATGCCTCAGAAAAATACTCTTTTGGCTCCTTCTTACCGACTGCGATATTAACAACTGTATCCAAGTATGCATAATTAGCAACTTGGTTGTATAAATTTTTGTCATTATAGCCGTTATCTTGTAAATACTTCTTTGGAAAAATATGATGAACATCACCCGTTACCGCTACAAGATCATAAACTTTTGAACTATTTGAGAACAAGGATTTATCACCAAAGAAGTTCTGCGCAGCAACATATGTATTATAGAAGGGGCTGGATATAGATGATGTTTCAAGTGATTGGACCAGTCTGACTTTCCAGAATGCATCAGACAAATAAGCCTTTTCATTTTCCTGTAAAAACTGGATAAACCCTTTAGCAGCAATCTCTCTCAAGTCACGATCCATTTGCGTCTCAGGGGAACCAACATACCGGCCTGTCAAGGTGGATAATACAAACCACTTCTGAACACAACGCTTGATCTCTGTTTTCGGAACTTCTCCGGATCTCTGCAGTATCAAGTACAGAGTATAACAAAAGTCTACGGTCATCTTTGATCGAAGCAACTTTGGAGAAATAAAGCCGGCTGAGCGAATTGCCAACACAAAGTTCTTAAAATTGTACTCATTCATAAAATTTATGACGCCTGTGCTCAGCTTATCAAAGCTATCCGCTTCGATTTCCTCTTTATAAGTACGAGTTTCAAAATCACGTCCAGACAAAAGGCTTACGAGCTGACCAAGACGGCCTCTTGTGAACATGTGCATAAAGGAAACACGCAACATATCATTGTAATCCGGATCATAAATGTCGTCATAATCATTCTGCAGCCATGCAAGTTTCGGTGCATATACTGATTGCATAAACTTCTCATCAGTAGTTGACAGCTTCGTATAAAACGCCGGATCTATGGCCAAATGGCAGAAATAATCAATTGCTTTGCGAAGCGTATTACCACCATGCTCCTCATCAGCGGCAATCTTTGACATAGCAAAATCAGACTCATTCAGACGCTTGCCTTGTGAATTGATACGAACAAAAATCTCTGTAACTTCTGAAATATCAAGTGAAGGATCCAACGCTATAGTTCCAATCTGGCATGCAGTAATAGACGTCAGCCTTTGCAAAGCTTCACCTACTACGTTTGGATCAGCCTCAGGATTTGCCGCCATGTACTTAGGCATAAATGTCCAGCTCTGAAAACCGGGCTTAAATACTTCTGAGATATCAGGAATCCAGAAAGAGCTCTTTTCATGTGCGGGTGTAGTTACAGCAAATCGATCTTCTCCAGGTTGAGCCAGTGGATTGAAAGCAATGCGTATGCATTTTTCCGAATAATTCTCAGTCAGTATTTTTACACCAGAGATGGCTGTCATGATAGCAGTAACTCTTTGCTGACCGTCGATTAGAATCTTCTTTCCCACTGCAGATTTGCCATTCTTCAGCTTAACATCTGGGTTTTGCCAAATGATAAGATACCCTGTTGGATACCCATTATATAACGAGTCTATTAAATCTCTAACCTGAGTGGCATTCCAAACAAACGGACGCTGAATCTCTGGAATTGCAATATCACCAGCCTCTATATAACCCAGCAAAGATTTAACTGAGTATTGTGATACAGAATATTTATCTACATTATCCATTTGGTCTGCCTTTCTCTTAATCTATGCACTAGTATCATCTACTAAAAAAATGTCCGTCACCCATTATAAATAATCGGATCCCAGTAAATCCGGCCGAGCTCTTCATCTTCCTTTTCATTTTTCGGCTTAGGAAGATACTCGATCTCATGTTCACACGTCCACAGAGACAGCTTGCCCTTAACCGGA
>CACXCB010000258.1 GCA_902766005.1 uncultured Erysipelotrichaceae bacterium
AGATACGAGTTTATCCGCTTTCTTTTGAAGAATTCTACGAAGCATATGAAGGTGATAAGCATGATGCCTGGACTGATTATTATACCTATGGAGGAATGCCGGTGACACTGACACTTCCATCCCATGAACAAAAAAGTCAGTATTTAAGAGATCTTTTTACAAGGACCTACCTAAAAGATGTAGTTGAGAGGCATTCTATTCAGAATGATACCGGGGTATTGGAAGATTTGCTTAATATCGTAGCATCTGCGATAGGGTCTCTGACAAATCCAACGAAGCTTTCCAATACTTTTGCAAGTGAAAAACAAATCAAGATTTCATCGGCAACGATCGATAAATATCTTGGGTATTTCTCTGAGGCCTTTCTTCTTTCCAAAGCGGAGAGATATGATGTGAAAGGGAAAAAAAATATTAAGACTCCTGCAAAATACTACTTTACTGATATAGGTTTGCGAAACGCAAGACTTGGATTCCGCCAGCAGGAAGAGACGCATATCATGGAAAATGTGCTCTACTGTGACCTCATGAGAAGAGGATACGACATCGATGTTGGAGTAGTAGAGTATAATTTCAAAAGGGAAGACGGTAAGAGCGCCAGAGTTCAACTGGAAGTTGATTTTGTCGTCAATCGTGGAAATCAGCGCTACTACATTCAATCGGCATTATCAATTGCCGATCCTGAAAAACGGAAGCAGGAAATAAATTCATTAACGAAAATACCGGATTCATTTAGAAAAATAGTCGTAGTTGGAGATAGAATCAATCCGTGGAAGGATGAAAACGGTATCCTCTATATTGGAATAGAGCGGTTTTTACTTGATGAAAATGCAATTGATATGTAAACAGATGAAACCATAGAGGAAGAGAAGCATATAGATTCCAATTACATGAAGAAAGAACTTGGCTCGTTAAGCATAGAACTGGAGGCAGTGGAGAAAAATGGCAAGAAGAGTGATAACGATTGATGAAAAGATTGAGAAGCAGACAGCAGAAGTAACCAAAGCCAAAAAGAAATATGATGAAGAGTTGGATAAGCTGAATACCCTCATCGAGAAAAAGAAAGAAATGGAGAGTAAAGAACTGTTGGAAGCATTCAGTAAGAGCAGCAGAACATACAGCGAGATAATGGATTTCCTTAATACCAAATAGACCAAAACAGCCGCCGATTTCAGGTAATCAGCGGCTTTGATATATTCTAGGGACTATTTTACTGGAAGTTAAGACATAACAAGGAAGTCTTTAAGAAACACCCATTTGTTCATTGACTGACTTTAATTTCTGATCAGAATGTACTAAGTGGTTTAATTAAGCGTATCAATTTCAAACACACCTTTAGAAATGGCTGTGTCCAAGTCAGTATATAAACTATTTTTATTTTTGACTGATCTTTACGTGTTTCCCTGCAAAAGCAATTCCTATTTTAATGATCTCCTTTATACCATGAGATCTCATCTCTGTATCATATTGCTTTTTTTCCATTTGCCTGAGTGCTTCTCTTAGTAAGACATTCAGATCTGCTTCGGGATTATGATCATATTTAAGTTCAAAAATAAAGCCTGGCAAGTCCTTATTGATTGGTTCCAGCTGGATATCAAATCTCCCGTATCCGCTCTCTCTGTTTGATTGTACATAATACCGATTATTGAATATGGCACAGATACCAAGCATAAATCCATGATAAAAGCCTTCATTGCCTGAGTCAAAACTGCTGACAGTCTGGATGACATAATCCTCAAGAAGCGTTTGAAGCTTTTGAAAATCTTTTTTATAAATAGCCTGCTGAATTCCGATTGCGGCGGGTTCAATACCTCCTCTTGGAAAACGATTAATCACTTCTGCTGCATATACTCTGGATATTTCGCGATTGGGTATCGAAACATCATATATGAGATCTCCATCTGTCTGAGGATACACGCCGGCAATTTTTAAATAACCTGTTGTCAGAAGAAAGCTGAATACACTGGATGGATTTCTCTTTATCTCCGGATAGATAACACTTGTATCGACAAATGTGGTAATGCTTTCTCCCTGCATCAGTTTAAGCAAGTTGTCTTCTATTTCCGAAGAAGAAGCGGAAATCAGCTCGCCGATAATATCGTTACTGCCCGTGGATTGCCAGAATGCCTTGGAAACACAGTCTTCTGCAATATAATTAATCACTGACCATGGATTAAAAATACTTTGATTTCCAAAATAATAGCCGTCATACCAGTCACAGACCTCATCATATTTATCTTCGGCGGAATAATATGAAAGAATCGATCTGACTTCTTCCGGGGTAAAGCCGAAGTATTCACTATATAAATTATCTGTAATACTATAGACCTTCAGGTTATTCATGCCGCTGAATATGCTTTCTTTTGCGACACGGAGGATGCCTGTCAGGAACCCGAATATTAAGCTTGGATTATCTTTAAATCCGCCGGAAAACAGGTTGCGGATAAATTTAATGATCTGATCATAATATCCGGAAAGATAACCTTCCTGAATAGGGGTATCATATTCATCAATCATGATAATTGCGGGAACTCCGTGATATGAAGCAAGCATTTTGGAAAGGATCTTAAGCGAATCAGCGAGTTCAACTTCAGATGCCTCTTTATATAGAATTTTTTGAAAGAATCGTTTTTCTGCTTCGCTGCACATTTCACTATCAAGAAGATAGCGATGACGATCAAACTCCATGGAAATTAATCCGGAAATATTAGCTATTGCATTTTCCCAGGTACTGTATTTTGTATCTTTGAATGATAGGTAAATAACAGGATATCTGCCTTGATATCGCTGATAGTATTCACCGCAATTCCATATTGCTTTATCTGTAAAGTATTGACTTGTATCTTCTTCGCTTATCTCAAAAAAGACACGCAGCATATCCATCGTTAATGTTTTTCCAAACCGCCTGGGTCGTGTAAATAATGAAACCTGTACTTTACGGTCTAAGAAATCTCTGATTAAAAGAGTTTTGTCAACATAATAATAGTTTTTTACCGCATTTCGAAAATCGGAGATACCGATAGGGAGGCTTCGAAAAGTTTTTTTATCCGGATTGGCCGGCTTTCTTCCATCAATTGTTTCGGGAATCAGCCAGCTTTTTCCTTTTCGGATTACACCTTTGATCTGATTTTTCTGACATAGCTGCTGAACACGGCGTGGTGATATCCCCATCCGGACAGCGGCTTCCTTTACTGATATATATTGCATTTTATAACCTCAAAATGATTATCTTGCTGATATTATAACGAAATTAGCGAAATCTGCCAACCAAAATTTCGATAATTTCGCATTTAGCGAAATTATCAATTTTTGGCGTACTATATTCTACCAAAAATAGTTCTTCTGTCACTGGCACTGTCTTGTTCTGCTTTAGAAACAGTGTCACCTATGATGCAGAACAATGACTGTAAAGAATATAAAAATACAGAGAGACCTGGAAAGCTTGTAAAAAAGCCTGGACAGGTATTATCTGAGCCCGATACTTTGGATAAGCGATAAAGGGTATAGGTACTAGCTTTATTGATGTCCTAGTTTCTTTGTTCATACATCTGAATGGAGCGGAGTGTTTCACCGGATGTTGTGCAGGTTCAGCTTATGTTTAGGCTTGATGCTTTCTATGAAATGCTTTATTGTCAATTCATAAAAAGAAGGATGATATGGAAAATATAGCTATCATATCTGATCAAAAATCATTATCTGAAAATGAATCGAATTCTAGGAACGCCAGCAATTTAAAGCGTATTTTAGATAGATAAAAAGACAGAAGTTTATCTTCTGTCTTTATCCACTTGTTTCAGAATCAATACTGCAACTATCGCAAAACCGATTGTGATAAGTATTAAGTTTCTCCAACATGCCAATACATTGGAAGCTTCACTGGCGAACATGGTTTCTCCGGTATATTTTCCTGCTTCCATCAGGAATTCGTCCAATTTGTTTTCTTTCAGAATGGTATCAGTAATGAGTTTGATTGGTTTTATACCGTCAATCTCAACGGCACGGAATTGCCAGATGGTATTCCATAAGGTGACATTGGGTTGTGTGTTGTATCCTCCTAATGCACATAACATGCATAAGCCCCATTTGGCTATTGTCAGATCCGTCAATTTTTCTGCAGCACCTGTAAGATAGACCATTCCACCGGAGAAAACCAGCTGGAACATCAACATGAACGGCATGACGGTCATTGCGGTTGTGGTAGTCTTCACAAGACATGAAATGGCAAGCGATAGAATATCTGCGGTATACGTAATCAAAAATAATGAGAAGCCGAAATCGATCATGAAGTTACCGGTGATTAATCCTTCCTTAGGGAAGGATATCTGTGCAATCATGCAGATACCTAACAGAATGATTGTCTGCATCATACAAAGGAGCATCTGATAGATCATGTGTGCGGCAATGTAAGAAGAGATATGCATGCCTGCACGATGTTCACGCTTTACTGTAGCACGTTCTCTTACCACAACCTGGATGGAATTGAAGAAACCATTCCAGATACTGACACAAACCAACGAAAAACAGCCACTGTATGTACCTTCCTGTGTTTTGAAGATGTTTGTGCCTACCGCAAAAGTGACCATACCGGCAATCAGAGCAGCCATTGGCAGCATTTTCCAGTCTTTCTGGTAGATAAACATTCTGAACAGTTTGCCAAGATATATTTTAATCTGGGCGATTCTGCCTCTATGACGTACCTGTTCACTCATGATCATCTTTTCCTTTCACATATTCGGCATATCTGGCAATGAATTCATCTGCTCTTCCTTCACCGCCTTCTTCCTTTTTGTTGACAGTCATTACAATTTCTTCCATGGAACTCTTTTGGAAGAAAGCTTTGGCTTCATCCGGTGTTCCACAGAAGGCAAGTCTACCGACTCTTCCGGAATCCCTTGCCAGAACGATCACATAGTCAAACAGGTCGGCAACACGATCCGGTGTATGCGTGATCGTTAATACAATGTTTCCCTGATGGGCTATATCATGCAGCTTTTCAAACAGTTCCCTGGCGATAACGCCATCCAGTCCGGAGTCCGGTTCATCAAGTACGAAAAGGTCAGGATCTGAGATCAATTCCATGCCGATGGAAATTCGTTTGCGCATACCACCGGATTTCTTGGATACAAGTCCGCTGCTTCCTGCAGTTAAGCCAAGCAGATGCATGACATCTTCAATTCTCTTTTTGATATCCTCTTCTGAACAGTCTAGCGGCATTCTGAGTTTTGCAGCATCATACAGGGTATGGTATACAGTGTCATATTGTCGTAACAGATCCTGCTGTGGAGCAAAGCCGATTCTGTATTTCATCTGTTCATAGTTATCGTAGATATTTTCACCGTTTAAATAGATCTCGGCATTGGCTTTTTCATAGCCAAGGATTGCATTCACAAGAGTGGTTTTTCCTGCACCGGATCCTCCTAAAAGGAGTACGAGAGAATTTTTGGGAATGGAGAAATAAATATCTTTTAATAAATATCTTCTTTTGGAGAAATCACTGACGATTCTGTCCTTCAGGAAAACGGTAAGACCTTCTTTTTCTTTCATCTTTTCAATGTCAAAGGAAATGTCTGCAGGTATGGTTCCTGCCAAAGCATCTTCTTCCTGTATCTCATGAGGAATGTAGCTTTTCAAAAAACCATAGACCAATGATGCAGCCCAGGCAAACAGAATCCAAACATAGATCCATTTCATGTCTTTTTCGAAGGAATGAATGATACCTTGGAATATGCCTATGCGATAGAAGATGCTGATTAAGGTGAGAATCAGAATGCAAAGAAGGGCATATGAATAATCCGGGCTGTCTTTGGGAATGAAAAACGCCAGAGAGATCTGGAGAATAACTTCCAGAATTTCTAGATACATACAGATTTTTCCTTCTTTCTCTCTGCCCGTGCATATGCCGAGTTTATTGTATCTTTCCCCGGGGATCAATGCCCACCATCCTTTTTCACCATATTTGGATAGTATCTTCCAAAGACCAATTGAAAACAACAGTGCTGCAATCAAATGATAAGTATTAAAGTACATCGCATTTATGCCTGATATCATATGATGAGTAAAATCCTTTCGTAAATTCATTATAAATCTTTTTTATAATCCAAAGATACATGAAGTTGATAAAGAGATGGATTTTCTGCAGAGAAAGATGAGATATGTCATAAAATTCTGAACACAATTGTAAAAACCATTCAATATGATATGATATTGTTGGTACATATCTTGGTAATAAAGATATTATACAAAAAGAGATGATGAGGTTTTAATCGGTTTCCTCACCATCTTTTTTATTCGTCTTCCTGAAATACATAATCCGGATACACGGAATCAATTCTCCAGAATTCTATATCATAATCAGGATTGTTTTTGGGATAAAAAGAAGAATTTCGATAATCCGTTATGACTGCTTTTCTGGATCCGTCTTTTTGCAGCCAGTTTCCCTGAAAGGAAGTATAGCCTTCCAGAAATACCCCTACATGAGGAATAAAATATTCCCCATTCTCTGGATTTCTGTATATATATACGATCAAGTCCCCTGCTCTTGCATTTTTTTCATCTACCTGATGAGCAGTTCCGGCATAATTGTCTTCTTCCAACATCAATGTAGAGCCACCCATGCCAAGAGAATTTTTCGTCAGTGTATACGCCATCAACATGCAGTCACCTTCTTTACCGACAAGTTTTTTTGCTTCAGACATGACTAAATCCTTATCATACATGACACCGTTGCTCAGAAATTCATAGGATTTATTGTTGATGGTTAATGTTTTACTGTATACCATGGCACCTGATCCGTCCATGTAATACCAGAACTGATTGGATTTTAACCATCCGATATGCATTGCACCGGAAGATTCCAAGAAATACCATTTACCGGAAATATACCTCCAACCGGTCTGCATGACACCATTGGCATTGAAGTAATACCATTTTCCGTTAATCTTATTCCATCCGGTAACATATACATCATCTTTCAGGTAATACCATTGATTGTTGATGAGTTTCCATTCTCCTTCATCAACTTTACCGATCAAAACCCCGGAAGAATCAAAATTGTATTTGATTCCGTCAATGGTTTGTATGCCGGTCACCATAACACCTGAAGCATTCATGTAATATTGTTTATTACCGATAGTCTGCCATCCGGTAGTCATACTTCCGGATGAAGTAAACAGATACCATTGATCATTGATATACTGCCATCCCGTCAGCATGACACCATATTGGTTGAAATAATACCATGTATTATTGATAAGCAGCCAGTTTACAGCCATAGCACCTGAGCTTTTTAAATAAAACCACTGGTTATTAATGTTGATCCATCCGGTAATCATTTTTCCGGACTGATCAAAATAATACCATTGGCTACCGATCATTTTCCATCCGGTCGCCATAGCACCGCTTGGTTTAAGATAATACCATGTACTGTTAATGTTTTTCCATCCTGTGGCCATTGCTCCTGATGGATTCAGATAATACCAGATATTCCCTTCTTTATACCATCCCGTCTGCATATATCCTTTGGTGTCAAAGTGATACCAGAAACCATCTATTTTTTGCCATTGATTGACAGGGTATGATTCATCCTCATTGACATACCACCATCCTGTATCATTCTTTTTCCATTCCTGATTGAGTGAGTGCTCATCAAAAGCATTAACTGATGTAATAGATGAGCAATATAACAACAAAGATAGGAAAATATATATCCACTTTTTCATGAAATACTTCCTTTTCACAGAAGAATTTTATCATAGTAGTGGATATAATGCATAGATGTGATAAAAAAAGAGTTGCACGACGTGTTACAACTCTTTAAGGATTAATTTACGAAATAGAATCCGGGATGATCATATTCACAATCGATTCTCCAGATTTCAAAAGCATAATCATCATTACGGTAATATTGTGAATAGGTGTAATCTACAATATGTACACTGCCATTCCAATTGCCTTGGAATGATTCTTTATCAGTTAAATATACACCGACATGTGGGACAGAACCCTTGTTTGGTTCTGTCTTTTTTCTGTATACAATCAAATCACCGGGTCTAGCCTGAGATATAGAAATCTTATGTGCTTTACCAAAATAGTTTTGCATATTAGGGTCAGTGGATGCAGAACAACCGCCCATGCCTAAGGAATTCTTTGTCAGTTCATATGCCATTTTCTCACATGAACCTGTTTTTCCTGCCATGCTTTTCGCAATGGATATAACAAGGTTTCTGTCATACATGACACCATTGCTTAAGAATTCATATGTTTTTCCGTTGATGGTTCTGTTTTTGTTTGCCACCATGATACCTGTACCAGGCTCCAGATAATACCAGTATTTCTTGCCGCTTGGCTGGAACCATCCTGTGCGCATGGAACCGGAATCATTGAAATAATACCAATTAGAGCCGATGAGCTGCCATCCGGTAGCCATTGCACCGGAAGACTTGAGGTAATATTTCTTTCCGTTAATGGTTTGCCATCCCGTCTGCATGACACCGTCATTAGTAAAGTGATACCATTTATTGTCGACCTGTTCCCAACCTTTGGCATTGGTGTTGTCAGGCTTCTGGTAATACCATTGTCCGTTATTTTGTTTCCAGATACCTGTTTTTTCCTGAGAAACCAGAGCACCGGATGAATTGAAGGTATATTTCATACCATCCATCGACATTGTGCCGGTAACCATTTCTCCGGATGGCTTGAGATAATACTTTTTGCCACCGATTGTCTGCCAACCTGTTTGCATAGCTCCGGATCCGCTCATGTAATACCAGACATTCTTGATTTTCTGCCATCCTGTCTTCATATCACCATTAACTGAATCCAAATAATACCATTTTCCTGAAATATATTTCCAGCCTGTTGCCATTGAACC
>CACXCB010000259.1 GCA_902766005.1 uncultured Erysipelotrichaceae bacterium
ATAGGAATCACTATTACTATTCTCTTAGACCAAATGAAATCGAAAAACGATCGCCCTACTTCCACAAAGTGCGATCGTTAATCGATTGTAATACTTGAGGAACTACCGTCCTGGTGTTCTTTTCATTTATATTTTAGCAACTCCTTAATAGATGTCAATGCCTATTATTTAATTGAATTAATGTAAAGCGTTGGTATTATGATTGCAATACTAAGTTTAATACTTATTTCTGTAAGTCTTGGCTTATAATTTGCATCATATATAAATGAAATCGAAAAACGATCGCCCAAAGTCCAAAAAGCGCGATCGTTAATCGATTGTAATACTTGAGGAACCATACCCTCCGGGCACAAGCCGCCCAGGTGTTCTTTTCATTTGTATTTTAGCAAGTCCCCAATAGATGTCAATGCCTAATATACTATGATAAGAAAGCTGAAGCGTAATTTAACTTTCTGCTTCAGCTTTACTGTTTTGAATATATAAAGCTTCACTTGTAAGGATTGTTGGAATACAATAATTTTGTGTTTTGGAGGTATTTATGGATACAGTAGAAAGAATTATAGCTTTATCAAATGCATTCGGGCCTTCGGGGTTTGAAGATGATGTAGCAGCTTTAGTCAGGGAAGAACTCCCTGATTATGATACATACATGGATCATATGACCAATGTAAGATGTGAAAAGGAGCGTGGCTCGGATAAGCCAAGGGTGATGTTTGATGCCCATATGGATGAGGTCGGTACTATCGTTCAAATGGTTAAGCCAAACGGTACAATGAAGTTCCTTCCTATAGGCGGCTGGATGGATATTTCTTTTCCAAGCAGTTCTTTTTTAATCCGTTCCAGGGAAGGAAGCGATATACCGGCTGTAGTGGCCGTAAAACCACCGCATTATACTGACAAAAAAGAAGAATTATCCATTGACGGCATGATCCTCGATGCCGGCACTGTCAGTGACAGAGATACTTTTGGCATGGGTATAGGTGTCGGTTCTCCCTGTGTTCCTGATGTAAAGTGCAGATATTTTGAAGACAGCAGGCTTTTCTATGGGAAGGCATTTGATGACCGTATCGGCGTTGCTGCACAGATTGATACATTAAACCGATTATCAGAAATGGATCTTCCTTGCAATGTACTTGGCAGTTTCAGCGTACAAGAAGAAGTCGGAGAAAGAGGTGTCAGATCCAATTATCTTGCATTAAAACCGGATGTTATGATCTGCTTTGAAGGTTGTCCTGCCGATGATACATTCATGGAAATGGATTTTCAGATTCAGACTGCTTTAAAGAAAGGTCCTATGCTCAGACATATGGACAGGGGAATGATCACCAACTGGAGATTTCAGAAACTGGCACTCGATTGTGCAAAGGAAAATGACATTCCCGTACAAGAAGCTGTCAGAAAGGGCGGAGGAACTAATGCAGAAGCCATCAATTCCTTTTATGGCATACCTGCAATAGTCATCGGTATCCCTGTCAGATATGCGCATTCATCGCATTGCTGGTGTGCATTGGATGATTATGAGAAGGCGGTTGACTTAGCTTGTAAAATTGCTGAAAAACTGGATTGGGATACCGTGAATAAACTGTAATGAAACTATTTTACATTGCTAACTAAAATACGCAATGTTATAATATGGTGTGATTATGGAGGATCATAAATATGGCATTCGAAAAGTTCAAGAACTTTATCGCTCCTGTTGATGAGGATGAAGTAGATGAAGAAATGGAAGAGACAGAGAGCATTCCAAGACCTGTAAGTGCATATGAAACACAGAAGACAAAAGTCAGTAATATTCCAAGCAATGCACAGATGGTTTTGTTTGAGCCGAGAAGCTTTGAAGAAGCTGAAGAAATCGGCCGTCATCTGAAGCAGAAGAGAGCATGTGTCGTTAATCTCCACCGTTTGCAGAGAGATTATGCACAGAGAACAATCGATTTCCTGACCGGTGTCGTTTTTGCTTTAGACGGAACTATTCAGAAAATTGGTCATAATGTAATTCTTTGTACTCCAAGAACCGTTGTAGTTAACGGAGAAATCTCATTGGACAGTGAAGATGACTGATCTTCCTGACTATGAAGAACTTGCAGCACATTTAAGCGATTTACAGGAAAAGAGCGAATTATGGCATAGCACCATTTGCTCTTCTTTTCTGAGTGAAGAGGAGCAAGGGGCTATGAGGAAATACTTCCCTGCATCAGCTCATACGGTGTATGACGGAGGGTATTCCGGCGCCAGGAAAAAGAAGATCATTTTCCGCTATGACAGTGAAGACACGTCGTCTGACATTATCTGTTTAAAAGCGAAGATCGATCAGAGATTTCGTAAAATCGGGCATCGGGATATTCTGGGGGCATTAATGCATTTGCAGATTGAACGAAGCAGTTTCGGTGATTTCTGGATTGAAGATGGATGTATTTATCTTTATACTTCGGAAACGATGGCACAGTTTCTGATAGACAATCTGATCCGTATCAACCAGCTTTCGGTTTCATTTGAAAGGATTGATGAAAGGCCTGCACAGGTTTTTCAAACCAAAAGAATAGATACCGTCATTGCCAGTGAAAGACTTGATGCAATGGTTGCCGGCATTGTGCATTGTTCCCGAAGCAAAGCAAAGGAAATGATACAGCACAGCCTGGTACAGATCAATCATGTGACAGTTGAGCGACCGGATATTGCATGTAAAGAGGATGATGTCATTTCGATTCGCGGAACCGGAAGATTTACTTTTAAAGGCATTGCGCGAAAGACAAGGAATGACAGAATCGCTGCTGTTTTCCTGCAGGATATTTGAAAGGAGGTTCGATGAGCACGCCAAGACCGACATTCAGGGTCATGAAAAACGGATATGACAGATTTGCTGTGGATGATGCGGTTGAAAGATATGTTGCTCAGATTGAACAGCTCCAGAATCGGATCAGCCTCTATCAGCAACAGCTTGTTGAAACGACAAAACAGCTGGATGAGCTTCGCCTGCAATACAACCATTTGCTGGAAATGGAAGATGCAAGAAAAGAAGCGGCAGAGAATATCGCAAGACTTTCCCTGCGGGAGGCAAATGAAATTATAGACACAGCCCAGAAGAATGCTGATCTGATTGTTCAGGAAGCACTGCGAACAGCCAGACTGATTCTGATGGATCTGACAAAACTGTATAACAGTGCAGGTGATCTCAAAGTGGATATGAGCGCTAAGCTCAAAGATCTGCTGAAGCAGATTGATGCTTTCCGCTTACCGGAGATGCCTGACATGAGATGGCTTGAAGAAGCCGAAAAGAAACTGCGTTGATCAGGACGCGCATCCTTATTTTGAAACATAGAGAGCATGTCAATGGTGGAAGACAGGCATGAAGAAGGAGAGATGACATCACCTGTGAGCGGATCGTATTCCTGCGTTAAAGGAGAAAAGGGCATATTCTGACGAATATGAACTAAGGTGGTACCGCGTTAATGACGTCCTTAGATGAGGGCGTTTTTTACTTGAAAAGGAGATAGGAGAATATGGACTACAAAAACACACTGAGCATGCCTCGTACCGATTTTGAGATGCGTGGCAATCTCGCCAAAAAAGAACCGGGTATTTTACAAAAATGGGAAGAGAATGACCACTATAATGAGATTATTAACCGCCATAAGGGACAGAAAGCATTTGTTCTTCATGACGGACCTCCATACGCAAACGGAAACCTGCATGCGGGAACGGCAATGAACAGAGTGATCAAGGATTTTATTGTCAGAACACATGCCATGAATGATTACTATACACCTTTCTTCCCGGGATGGGATACACACGGTTTGCCGATCGAAAATGCGATGCAGAATCTCGGTGTTGACCGCAAGCAGATGAGTCCTTCTGAATTCCGTCAGAAATGTGCGGAATATGCACATCAGCAGATTGCACAGCAGATGGCAACAGAAAAACGCCTCGGCCAGATTGCTGATTATGAGCATCCGTACATCACTTTGACAAAGGGTTTTGAAGCCCGTCAGATTCGTACATTTGAAAAGATGGCTCTTGACGGATTGATCTTCCAGGGATTAAAGCCGATTTACTGGTCACCATACAGTGAAACAGCAGTAGCAGACAGTGAAATCATCTACATGGATGTTACAGAACCTACTATTTATGTCAAATTCCCTATTGCGGATGGAAAGGGTGTGCTTGATGCAGATGATGCATTTGTTATCTGGACAACAACACCGTGGACAATTCCGGCAAATGAAGCAGTGTCCCTGCATCCGGAACTTGTGTATGCAGAAGTGCAGACAGAAAAGGGCAAGCTTGTAGTTCTGGAGAAATTCGTTGACAAGCTTCTGGAAAAATTCCAGTTGGAAAATCAGGGCATTCTGCGTACTTTCAAGGGAAAAGAACTTGAAGGCATTACATATCATCATGTCGTTTTGAATAAAGATTGTCCTGCAATCCTCGGTGAGCATGTCACAGATGATGATGGTACAGGTATTGTCCATACTGCCGGCGGACATGGTCTCGATGACTATTATGTATGTCAGAAATACGGTATTGCACCGATCTGTACAGTAGATGAAAAAGGTCTTATGAATGAAGAAGCAGGTGAGGAATGCCAAGGACTCTTCTTTGAAGACTGCTCCAAAAAGATCATCACAATGATGAATGAGAAGGGGTATCTGCTTGCCATTGAGAAGATGACACACTCCTATCCGCACTATGAGCGTGGTAAGAAGAAGGTTATCTTCAGAGCTGCAAAACAGTGGTTCTGCTCTATTGACAAAGTCCGTGAGCAGGTATTGGATCAGATCCAGAATCATGTTACATGGCATAATGAATGGGGTCAGATCCGTATGTACAATATGATCAAAGACCGTGGTGACTGGTGCATTTCCAGACAGCGTCTGTGGGGTGTCCCGATTCCGATCATCTATTGTGAAGACGGATCTCCGATCATGGAGAAAGAAGTTTTCGATCATATCGCTGAACTGTTTGAAGAATACGGTTCCAATGTCTGGTTTGAAAGAGAGGCAAAGGATCTTCTTCCTGAAGGCTATACTAACGAGAAATCTCCAAACGGCCTGTATACAAAAGAAAGCGACATCATGGATGTCTGGTTTGATTCCGGCTCTTCCTGGAATGAGCTGGAAGCACGCGGTGGCGATTATCCATGTGATCTGTATTTTGAAGGTTCCGACCAGTATAGAGGATGGTTTAACTCTTCCATGATTGTCGGTACGGCAGTCAAGGGTGGAGCACCATATAAAGAAGTGTTGTCACACGGTTATGTATGCGACTCCAAGGGTGAAAAGATGTCCAAGTCCATCGGTAATGTCGTCAATCCTATGGATATCATCAACCAGAGCGGTGCAGATATTTTCCGTTTGTGGGCAATGACATCTGACTTCAAAGCAGATCTTAAGCTCGGTCCTTCCAACATCAAACAGGTATCCGACCAGTACAGAAAGATCCGTAACACATTCCGTTTCCTGTTAGGAAATGTGAATCCGGAAGACTTTGATCCGAAGAAGGATATGGTTGCTTATGAGAACCTGGAGAAAGTGGATCAGTATATTCTTGTACAGCTGGACGAAGTTGTCAAAGAAGTACGTGAAGATGTATTGGCATATGACTATGTTGCCGCAAACAAGGCACTCATGAACTTCATGGTCAACGAACTGAGTTCCTACTATTGTGACTTTACAAAAGATATTCTTTATTGCGATGCAGTCAATGATCCAAGAAGAAGACAGGTACAGAGTGTCTACTGGACAGCAATCGACAAGCTTGTAAAACTCTGGGCACCATTCCTTGTCTATACAACAGAAGAAGTCTGGACACACTTCAGCGATGATGCAGAGATTTCCGTACATTACACAAGCTATCCGCAGATTGAAAACTATGCAAATGCGGAAGAACTGAAGGAAACATTCAAAAAGCTTCTGGATCTGCGCTCCGAGACAAATAAAGCGCTTGAAGTTGCAAGAACAGACAAGCTGATTGCTTCTGCACAGGAAGCTGCGCTCACAATCACGTGTTCTAAAGAGGAGGAAGAACTTCTCAAGGGAACACTGGACAATGTTGCACAGTGGCTTATTGTATCTGATGTTGCATTTGCAGAAGGGGAAAGAGTTGTCAAAGTTGACAAGGCTTCAGGCACCAAGTGTCCTCGTTGCTGGAACTACAGCGAAGAGGCAGATGAGAATGGACTTTGCCCAAGATGCCATGCAGTAATGGCAGAATAAAAATCAAAAGATGGAGTAATCATTCCATCTTTTTCTTTGATTCAGTGAAAATGAGTATTGTGAATCTGTGATCTGCGTATGGCCATATGGCAACTCCATTACTCGCATGGCTCTTTTCTTCGGATGCATTGTTATTTCGATGGTTCTTATCGTTATGACCGTTTACTCCTTCAGGTGTATGGCTATGGTCATCGCAATAAAAAAGCAGCAAACTGCTGCTTTTAAACAGATATTTTTTTGAACTGTTCCCAAGGCAGGTCTTTCTTTCCGAAATGGCCGTAGTTGGTTGTCGAACGGTAGATCGGTCTTCTTAAATCCAGCTCGGAAATGATATTTGCTACATGGAAGTCAAAATTATTTAAAACGATTTCCTGCAATTCATCATCTGAATAGGAAGAGGTGCCAAATGACTGTACATAAACAGAAGTCGGCTCTGCTTTACCGATTGCGTAAGACAACTGCAGTTGGCATTTTTCAGCCAGTCCGTTAGCGACAATATTGCGGCATACATAACGGGCATAATAAGCTGCAGAGCGGTCAACCTTGGTCGGATCTTTAGAAGAGAAGCAACCTCCGCCGATCGGCGCATAACCGCCATATGTATCGACAACGATTTTTCTCCCGGTTGTTCCGGAATCGCCCCAGCTGCCGCCAACCACGAAGGAACCGGAAGGGTTGATCAGATATTTTGTTTCTTCATCAACAAGACGTTGATCCAATACAGGCAGAATGACTTCATTCATGACAAGATCATGAATCTCATCCTGTGTTACGGAAGCAATGTGCTGGGTGGATACGACGATTGTATCAATTCTTTTTAATCTGCCGTCTACGTATTCAACGGTAACCTGTGTTTTCCCATCCGGAAGCAGGCGATTGTCCTTGCGGCGTACTTCTTCCAGACGCTTTGCAAGCTTATGAGCCATGTCGATCGCAAAGGGCATGTAGTTTTCTGTTTCATTGGATGCATAACCAAACATGATGCCCTGGTCTCCTGCAGAAATATCATCATGTGCAACTGCATCGTTGATTTCTGCAGACTGCTTGTTCACTTTTGTGATGACATGATATTCTTCTGCATAGCCGATTTCCTTTAAAACATCCTTAGCAATCTTTTCGTAGTCAATGGCTGCTTTTGTGCTGGCTTCTCCATAGACAAGAATTAAGTCATCTTTGATTGTCGCTTCAACCGCCATGTGACTGTTTGGATCCTGCCGCATTGCTTCATCGAGGATGGAATCGGCAATCAGGTCACAGACTTTGTCAGGATGTCCGCTAGTAACAGATTCAGAAGTAAAATAGTATTTAGACATAAAAAACCCCTTTCTTTACCTGTCTTTTCAACATGTTCCTGAAAGAGGATATTTGCATATTTAACTCTTTCTTTATCGATGTCAGCAGTGCCACCTTACAGGTCTGCAGGTTGGCATGTGGTCAATGAGCTGACTCTCTCACACATTCTTGATAAAAGACTGTAATATTAAAGCAGAGACATGGGGCTATGTCAATAGAAATAATACACAATGCCAATTGTGTCTACATTTCCTACAGAAGAAATAGTTTGTATAAAAATTAAAATAGTGTTAATAATGTCGTATTTTTATTGTGATATAATATCAGTGGAGGGAAAATGGATTTTAAGAATTTAAAACCTGAAACGCTTGAACAAATATTTTCTATTACAATATCGGGCATTTTTATAGTGCTTTTTTATATTCTGATGAATCATTTACCGCAGATTTTCTCCGTAATCGGAAAATTCTTCTCTGCGTTAGCACCTTTTTTGTTTGGAATCGGTATTGCCTTTGTCCTATCACCTCTGCGCAAACTGATTGAAACAAAGTGGTTTGTGAATCTGCACTGGAAGCCAAGAACGAAAAAATTGGCTGCAGTAGGCATTTCTGTCGGCGTATTCATCCTGTTTCTGGTCATTATGTTCTATATACTGATTCCACAGGTAGCTTACAGCCTGCAGGGCCTGATAAATTCCTTCGGCAGTTATGTTTCTTCTTTGCAGGATTGGATTGAATCCACGGATTGGGGAGAGGCACAATCCAGGGAATATCTTGTTAATCTTCTGAATACGCTGACCCAGTCCATCACAAACTGGCTTACGGGAGCAGCCGGAGGTTTGGGAAAGATTCTTTCCTATTCCATCAATGTTGCAAGAGGGGTGTTAAACTTCTTTATCGGTGTCATTATCTCGGTATATATCCTGCTGGATCAGGAGCGGTTCATCAGACAAGTGAAGAAGCTGACATATGCAATCATGGATAAAGATACTGCGATGCATTTTGAATATGTCAATCGTCTGACTTCAAAGATGTTTAACTCCTTTATCTTCGGCAAAGCCCTTGATTCACTGGTTATCGGCATTGTGTGCTATATCTGCATGGTTGTCATGAATATGCCGTATGCGCCATTGATCGGTGTTGTGGTTGGTGTCACAAATATGATTCCTGTTTTCGGCCCGTTTCTCGGTGCGATCCCATGTGCGATTATCCTTCTGCTGATTGATCCGATCAAGGCGATTGAATTTGTCATTTTCATCCTGATTCTGCAACAGGTGGATGGAAATATTATCGGCCCTTATATTCTTGGGGATTCGATGGGCTTGCCGACTCTGTGGATTATGTTTGCGATTCTGATCGGTGGAGCGTTATTCGGGGTTGCGGGTATGTTCCTTGGTGTTCCGGTCTTTTCGGTCATATATGTGCTGGTGCGGGAATGGACGCATGAGAGGCTGAAGCAAAAAAACATACGATTGGAGTGACATACTCCCACCACCTTCGCTGAAGCTTAGAGGTGGGGGCTTCTCGGTCAAGAACACCAGTGTGTTCAGATTACCCGAGCTTATAGGATTCCCTGTGCCCCAGGGTACCATGGTTCTTTTAGTTTTAATTACAGAAGCGCTGTTCTCAGTGCTTCTTTTTTCAGGTTTATGGCTGCGTTGTGATCCCTGTCATGATGTGCCCCGCATGCAGGAC
>CACXCB010000260.1 GCA_902766005.1 uncultured Erysipelotrichaceae bacterium
AGGCGTCATTGCACAGAGATATATTGATGCATACCAGGAAGTCAGAACCATGCTGAATACGGAACTGCCGGATATTACACCGAGAGTGACAGAGACCATGGATGA
Source organism: uncultured Erysipelotrichaceae bacterium (assembly GCA_902766005.1). Taxonomy (GTDB): domain Bacteria; phylum Bacillota_I; class Bacilli_A; order Erysipelotrichales; family Erysipelotrichaceae; genus Bulleidia. The sequence continues at coordinate 106 of CACXCB010000260.1, forward strand.
TATTATCAGCTTTATCGATGAGCTCGTCAAAACAGGACATGCATACGAAGTAAACGGTGATGTTTACTTCTCCGTAGACAGTGTTCCGTCCTATGGGGAAATCTCTCACCAGAAACTGGACCAGCTTGAAGCAGGTGCAAGAATTGAAACCAATGACCAGAAGAAAAATCCATATGACTTTGCCCTTTGGAAGAAGACAGACATGGGCATCAAATGGAACAGCCCTTGGGGAGAAGGCAGACCCGGATGGCATACGGAATGTGTTGTCATGATCAATAAAAACCTCGGTGGAATGATCGACATCCATGGCGGGGGAATGGATCTGAAGTTCCCGCATCATGAAAATGAAGCTGCCCAGCAGGAAGCACTGCATGGCAATGCTTTGGCAAATTACTGGGTGCATAATGCGATGGTCAATATCGACGGACAGAAGATGTCCAAGTCATTAGGAAATACATTATGGGCAAAAGATGTTGTGGAAAGGCTTGGCACAAACCTGACCAGATGGCTTGTCTCTTCCGTGCATTATCGCAAGGAGCTGAATTTCTCCGATGAGACGATTGAAACAGCCAGAAAGGAACTGGACAAAGTATTAAATCCAATCCGTCAGGCGGATATCAAGGCTGCTATGGCAGAAGTTGAACTCGGGGATGCATTTGACGAAGCATCATGGAGAGAATTCCTGGATCAGCTGGATGATGATATGAATACGCCAAATGCCTATGCGGTCATCTTTGAAACAGTGAAAAAGCTGAACCAGGCGATGAGACAAAGAGAAATCAATTATTCCGATGTGGAAAAGTATCGCAATTCTGTGGAGAAAATGTTGAAAACTCTGGGTATTACGGTGGAAAAGTATGTGGGAAATTCCGAAGACAGGGAGTTATATGCAAAATGGAATGAAGCGAAAAAGGCAAAGGATTTTGCGACTGCCGACGTGTACCGCCAGAAACTGATGGAGAGAGGTGTTCTGTAATGCACCAGCTTCTGTATTCCGGAAGAACTTTAGCGTATCTTGGTGATGCGGTATGGTCTTTACTGGTTAGGGAATACTGGGTAAAAAAGGGAGAAGGAGACGGAAACAGGCTTCAGCAGAAGACGATTGCCTCTGTTTCCGCCAAGGCACAGGCATCTTTCTATCAGAAGCTGCATGAAGAAGGCTTTCTGAGTGAAGAGGAAGAGGAAATCTTCCGTCGCGGCAGGAATGCCCACAGCGGTGTCGTACCCCATAACACGGATGTAGGAACTTATCGGATTTCGACCGGTTTTGAGGCTTTGATCGGTGCTTTATACCTGGAACAGAATCAAGACAGAATCCAACAAATCTGGGACAAAGTCAGGACTGAATGAGGAGATTTTTATGGCACAATATATGTATGGGAGAAACGTTGCCAAACAGATGCTGAAAGACGGCAAAGACATCAAAGGCATATATTTATCTTCCAATGACAAAGAGATTGTCACGATGGCACAAAAGAAAAAGATTCCTGTTTATCAGGGAGACAGAAGCCGTTTAACGAAGCTGGCCGGAACCGACAAGCATCAGGGTGTCGTTGTCGAAATCAACGAAGTCAAAACATACTCTGTTGCTGAAATCACCTCTTCTGTCAAGGATGGCGAATATGGGCTGATTATCCTTTGTGATGAACTGGAAGATCCCCACAATCTCGGTGCAATTCTTCGTACGGCTGATGCGGTAGGTGCAAACGGTGTCATCTTCAAAAAGACAAACGCTGTCGGATTGACACCCGCAGTTGCCAAAACCAGTGCAGGTGCGATCAGCACGGTCAAATGTGCGTCTGTCACGAATTTAGCCAGGACCATTGATGACCTGAAAAAGCAGGGATGGTGGGTAGTCGGAGCAGATATGAACGGACAGGATTATCGGACTTTGAAATATGATTTCCATACCGTCCTTGTAATCGGGAATGAAGGGAAAGGGATTTCCCGCCTTGTGAAAGAGAAATGTGACTTTATAATCTCGCTGCCAATGGTAGGTAAAATTACATCTTTGAATGCCTCTGTCAGTGCAGGCATTCTGATGTATTCGATATTTGAAAAACGCTTCCCCTTGTAGGGAGGAAAGATGAACTGTGAAAATCCATATGAATTGCTGTATATGATTCGTACAGGCGATGCATATGCGGAAAATGAACTGTACAGGACATACCATGGTCTGGTCGTCCATCTTGTTGACAAGCTGATCTGTACAAACCGGTTATTGCAGATGTATCGGGAAGACTTGATCCAGGAAGGAATGATCGGAATTATGGAAGCCGTAGAAAACTATCGTGAGGATAAGGAGACAGGATTTACTACCTATCTCTATCTGATTGTTCACCGGATTTTGCTGAGCAAAATCAAGGCGTATTGTACCCATCCGGAAATACAATTCCACAACATGTGCAGTTTTGATGAGACGGAAGGAAAATACTACGACAATTGTCAAAAGACAATCAAGGATCCGGTGTACTATCTGCGTATGCAGGAGGCTTATGACCGGTTGAACGGCATTGCCAGGAAGATGAGCCGGACGGATCGCTCAATTTTATGCAGCGTTATCAGGGATGAGCCTATACCGTATGCTGCAGATCATCTGCATCTGACATATGCGGCATACAGTGGAAGGAAATCTCGCATTAAGAAAAATCTGCAGGAAAAGTTGTTAAAAAACAAATGATTAACAGGATTGACGTTAAAGGGCTGTTGTGATAGACTTACATGGACTTTAAAGGAGTTTTTCGTAATGGCAAAAGAGGATAAAGCAATCTTGGCATGTGAAATATGCCTCTCAAGAAATTATTCTACGCATAAGTCGAAAAACGGAAATAAGCGTCTGGAATTGCGAAAATTCTGTCCGCATTGCGGAAAGGTGACATTGCATAAAGAAACGAAATAAGGAGAAAAAAGATGGCAGAAGATAAAAAGAATGTGACAAACGAGCCGGCAAAAGAACGCTGGTTCAGTATCGATGGCATAAAAAAAGAGGCGAAGCGTGTCAGATGGCCTAAGTGGAAGACAGAAGGCAACACAGCCGGAACAGGCCAGAACACAGGTGAAGTGCTCCTGTTTACAGGTTTCTTTGCATTATATTTTGTATTCTGTGAGTTTATTGTGACTTTCGTATTGCGTATGATCGGGATTGGTGCATAAGTATGGCTGAAAATAAAGTAAATCCGATTATTGATGATGAAAATGAAAAACGCTGGTATGTGGTAAATACATATTCCGGCCATGAAAACAGGGTTAAGGATAACCTGGAAAAAAGAGTAGAGACAATGGGAATCCAGGATTCTCTTTTCCGTATCGTTGTCGCTGAAGAACCTGAAATTGAGATTAAAAACGGCAAGCAGGTCGAGAAGATGAGAAACATTTTCCCAGGTTATGTATTTGTTGAGATGAAGATGACAGACGAAGCATGGTATGTCGTCAGAAACACACCGGGTGTTACCGGATTTATCGGATCATCCGGCGGCGGTGCGAAACCATTCCCTGTTTCTCCGGATGAAATGGAATCCATCCTGAGGAGAGTAGGCCAGGGCGACAAGAAAGTTGTTGTGGACTTCCAGGTCGGCGATACTGTCAGAATCCTGACAGGTCCGTTCTCCGGAATGGAAGGAAGGGTTTCTTCCATGAATGATCAGACACAAATTGCCAATGTTTTGACAATGCTGTTCGGCAGAGAAACACCGACAGATATCAATTACAGCGATCTGCAGAAGGTAACAGAAGAAGAATAACAGGTGTTGTGCGTATGCATATACACCTTTTTTGCATAGAGGGAGAGAATATGTTGAAAAGAGAAAGAATGCAGCGTATGCTGGCAAAACTGGATGCAGACCAGATGCTGATCTGTGATCCGAATGCGATTTTCTATTTGTGTGAAAAATGGATTTATCCCGGAGAAAGATTTTTAGGAATGCTCATCAGCAAGGACAAAGAACCGGTTCTGTTTGTCAATTCCCTGTTCCGTTTCGATGAAGAGATCGGCATGGAAAAGATCTATTTTACGGATACGGATGATGTCACAAAACTTGTTGGACAGTATGTCAATCCGAAAAGCATCCTCGGCGTAGATAAAATTCTGGAAGCAAAATTTCTTTTACCGATGATTCAAGAGCAGATTGCTTCTGGGTTTGTCAACGGTTCATCCGCTGTAGACTGGACCAGAGCTGTCAAGGATGAAGAAGAAATTGAAAAGATGCGCAATGCAAGCAGAATCAATGATCTGGCTATGGCAAGATTCAAAACCCTGATTCATGAGGGGGTTACGGAGATCGAGGTTGCAGATCAGATGTTAGGCATCTATAAGGAACTGGGAGCACAGGCATATTCCTTTCCGCCGATTGTTGCTTTTGGTAAAAATGCGGCAGATCCGCATCATATGCCAGATGAAACCGTTCTTCAGGAAGGGGATACGGTATTGTTTGATGTAGGATGTATTGCCGATAATTACTGTTCGGATATGACAAGGACCTTCTTCTACAAAAAAGAGCCGACAGAAGAACAGAAATTTGTCTACAATCTGGTCAGAGAAGCCAATGAACAGGCAGAGGATATGGTAAAGCCCGGAATCCGTCTTTGTGACATCGATAAGAAGGCAAGGGATATTATCACCGAAGGAGGTTTCGGTAAAGACTTTACACACCGCTTGGGCCATTTTATCGGGCTGCAGGATCATGAATACGGTGATGTTTCTCAAGGGTTTGATCAACTGACTGTTGCCGGTAATATTTTCTCTATTGAACCGGGTATCTATAACCCTTCTGTTCTCGGGTGCAGAATCGAGGATTTGATTTTGGTTACGGAAAATGGACATGAAGTTTTGAATCATTACCCTCACGAAATAGAGATTATTGAATAAATTTTTGCATCTTTACGATCAGAATGCTTTATGTAAATGTGACATAAAGCATTTTTCTTTTACAATAATATATAGCAATGAAATATACGAGGTGAAATGAAAATGAGTTTTCCGAAGAATTTTATGTGGGGCGGCGCAATTGCCGCAAACCAAGCTGAAGGCGCATGGCTGGATGATGGTAAGAAACCGAATATCACCGATGTTATGATCGGTATCGGCTCGAAGAATCCGGGTCTGAAATGGAATGAGGAAACCGGCAAATGGGAGATGGCACTGGATCCAAACAAAAAATACCTTTCCCATGAAGGAATTGATTTCTATCACAGATACAAGGAAGATCTCGCTTTGATGGCGGGCATGGGCTTCAATGCATTCCGCACATCTGTCGCATGGGGGAGAATTTTCCCGGATGGTGATGAGGAAGAACCAAATGAAGCGGGATTGAAGTTTTATGAGGATCTTTTTGATGAAATGCTTCGCTTGGGTATGGAACCGGTCATTACCTTATCGCATTATGAAACACCGCTGCATCTGATGACTGAGTATGGCGGATGGAGTGACAGAAGGCTGATTGAATACTGGAAGAGATATGTCACGGTTTTATTTAACCGGTTTAAAGGAAAGGTGAAATACTGGCTGACATTCAATGAAGTCAACAATATATGCCGCATGCCTTTGCCAAACGGTATTCTTTCCCTGGATCCGGATTTCCGCGATACGCCAGCAGAAATCAGCGAAAAGGAAAGATGGCAGGGATACTACAATATCTGTGTTGCCAATGCATGGACCGTAAAACTATGCAAGGAGATTGATCCTGAGGCAAAAGTAGGGTGCATGATTTCCTCTTCTTCTGTTGCAACTTATCCGGTGAACTGCGATCCTGAAAATGTTCTCGGCGCTTACAATAATGCCAGAAATATTTCCCTGTTCATGGCCGATGCCTTCTGCAAGGGCATCATCCCGGGATATGTAAAACGTATCTGGAGGGAGAAAAACTGTACGCCGGAAATGGTTGATGAAGAAATTCAGTTAATAAAAGATTATCCGGTATCCTTCTACTCCTTCAGCTATTACCAGTCCAGTGTATATGATAAGAATGTCTCGATGAAATTGCATACAGGCGGAGCTTCCGGGGCAAAGAATCCATATCTGAAAGAATCTTCTCCGCCACCGTATAACTGGGTTGTTGATCCGGTAGGATTAAGATACATCCTGAATGTATTGTATGACCGTTATAATATTCCGATGTTTGTCGTGGAAAACGGTATCGGATTGATTGAAGCACCGGATGAGAATGGTGAGATTCATGATGAATTCCGGCAAAGATATGTCAAAGAACATCTCAGAAATGTTCATGAAGCAATTCTGGATGGTGTTGAAGTCATGGGATATCTGTATTGGGGGCCGATCGATGTTGTTTCCGCCGGTACAGGTGAAATGAAAAAGCGTTATGGATTTGTCTATGTAGATCGTCAGGACGACGGAAGCGGAACATTGGATAGATCCAAAAAGGATTCCTATGAGTTCTATAAGGAGATTGTTACATCCAACGGTGAAAATCTCATCCAGGAATGGGAACAGGAATAATTTCATATGGAAGGGCATGAAAATGTCCTTTTTCTTTTGTGAATTATCAATATTGCCAGATCCTCTTCATGCATCTGGTCAAGCTGTTTTCGGATCACCCCGCAAAGATTGTGAAAAATGAATATCCCGTATATGGCGCATATCTCGGTGTCGCAGTCCCTGTAGAAAAGCGCTCACATTCATTGTCGGTCGTCTTCAGGGAGTTATAGCTGCCCTTGGCGAAAGTGGCATTAAGATAAGGGACATATTTGGCGTCAAATTGCCCCAGCTTTACTACAGTGTGCTGTCTGGGAACACCATTCTCGTTGCGGTAAGACTCCACAAGGTCGCAGAAGAAAGTATTTTTCTTTCCTTTGTTGTTAGGAATAACGCGGACATACACGGAAACCTATGGACCATCAGAGGAAAGGTCCAGCGAGAAGGACGGAAGAGAGTTATTCCTTCTTTACCTGAAGCCGATCATCAATGGGACAGGCAACTATTACATAGAGACAGAGACGAGGGACAGGACAAGAACGGATATAATCGTTGATTACCTTATCAAGCAGTATGTCATACAGCTGAAGATCTGTAGAGGCCAAAGAAATAACGAGGAGGAGAAAAACAGATACTTGAATATCTTGACTATTACAATCTGGATAGCGGATATATGATGAGCTTCAATTACAACAAGAAGAAGGAAACAGGCGTAAAACGCATTACAATACGCTATTTATCTTTGGATGAAGTTTCACAATATAATCTTGATCTTTTTTTGATTATTGCTATGATTTGAAAGAAAGGAGGCATCAGAATATGGGGATATATCTTAATCCGGGAAACAGAAAATTCATTGATACGGTTAATTCAAAGAGTTATGTTGATAAAACTTTGCTTATCTCATACTTGAATACCATAATATGTACGGAGCAAAAGTATGCCAGCGTATTAAGACCCAGAAGATTTGGTAAGACACTTACCGCTAGCATGATATGTGCATATTATGATATTGATAAAGATAGCAGATATTTATTTGAAAACAAGAAGCTGGGGAAATATATGCCATCTGATGCTGACACACCTTCATGGGATAAGTATTTGAACCAATACGAAGTAATACGAGTTACAATGACAGATTTTATAAAGAGTGATAAATCTGTACATGAATCAATACAAATAATCAGAAAACGCCTTTTAGATGAATTGGAAGAAAAATATCCTGATGTCAGGTATGATCGTGATGATCTCTCTTTCAGCATGGAAAAGCTTTATTACAAAATTAAAATTCCTTTTGTGATTGTCATAGATGAATGGGATGAAGTTTTCAGATGCAGAAAAGAAGACAGTGAAGGTCAGAAGCTTTATCTTGACTTTTTAGAAGACTGGCTGAAAGACAAAGAATATATAGCTCTTGCCTATATGACAGGAATACTTCCAATAAAGAAGTATGGCAAGCATTCTGCACTTAATATGTTCGATGAGTATTCCATGACATCCCCAATGCAAATGGCAGAGTATACCGGCTTTACTTCAGATGAAGTAAAAGATCTATGCCGCCAATACGGGCGAGACTACGAGCAGATTAAAGAATGGTATGATGGATATGAAGTTAGAGATATAGTACCGTTTGATCCGGATCATCAATTATTGATGTCTACAGGAAAAGCACCTGAAGCCAGAGTTTATTCCCTGTATAGCCCTCTTTCTGTTGTTAAAGCAGTAACTACGGGCTTAATTCAAAACTATTGGAATACAACAGAGACATATGAAGCTTTAGAAACATACATCAATATGAACTACGAAGGGTTGAAAGATATTGTTTCATCCATGATGGAAGGCATGAGAAAAAAGATCCGTACAGATAGCTATCAGAATGATATGACTAATTTCAAAAGTGCAGATGATGTTCTCACAATGTTAATACATCTTGGATATCTTGGATATGATTCTTTAACAGGAGAAATCTTCATCCCAAATAAAGAAGTAAGAAGAGAATTTGAAAAATCCACGCAAAGCGAAAGCTGGGATCTTGTCTTTAAAAAGCTACGAAAATCAGAAGAACTTTTACAAGCAACATGGGAGAAAAATACTGATAAGATAGCAAATATATTAGAATACTTTCATGATAAATCATCTAAGCTTCATTATAATTCAGAAGAGGATCTCTCTGTGGCTATCAGAAATGCATATTATACTGCAGATAATTATTATCTTGTTATCCCGGAATTGGATTCTGGAAAAGGCTATGTGGACATAGCTTATTTACCACTTCCAAAAGCAGCTGATAAGCCTGCTTTACTTATAGAACTAAAATATGAAAAAAGAGCAGAAACTGCCATAGATCAAATTCATAAGAAAAGATACCCTGACAGATTGGAAGCGTATAAAGGAAATCTTCTTCTTGTAGGAATCACATATAAAAAAGATAACGAAAAGCATCATGAATGCATTATTGAAGAGGCTTAAAAACCTCTTTTTCATTATGCAAAAATGATGCTTTGCATGAGAAAGATTATGGCTCTGGTGTTTGCAGATAAATATGGTACTGCCAATGGGCATACAATTACCATTTCTAACACAGATGCAAATGGCACTGGTTACGAAGCATATCAGGTATTCAAAAGTAACCTGAATGTCTCTGAAGGATTGCTCTTTAATATCCCCTTGGGGAATATGCGTTGACGGAGATGGTATTCTTGCAGACTTGATTACTGCTAATGCGAATAATGACAGTCCTCTAAAAGGAAAATTTGCTGGACTTCATAAAGCAATTGTTGCTTCTGGTGATAACCCTGCAGAATTCGATGAATTAGCAAGAATCATCAACGACCATCTGACATCTGCTAAAGCTATTGACTGAATGATGGTTATTATTTCGCCAAAGATACAACTGAAACTCTTCCGGATGTATCCCATTGCCTGTTAGTGCAGAATTCTATTTCATCTTTCTGACTGCATTGGCAATGTGCGGTGCAGTTAGGCCGAATTCATCAAGCAGCTCTTTAGCACTTCCGGAGTGGCCGAACCGATCCTGAATGCCTAAGCGATGAACCTTTACGGGATGTTTTTCACTGACCAGGCTGCATACAGCTTCACCAAGGCCACCGATGACAGTATGCTCTTCCAATGTGATCAGAAAACCGCATTCTTCTGCAGCATGGAGAACAGTTTCTTCATCCAACGGCTTGATGGTTGCCATATTGATGAGCCTTGTATGTATGCCTTCTTCTTCCAACAGCCTGCAGGCTTGCAGCGCTTCGGCAACAAGTATGCCGTTTGCGATAATCGCACCATCTGTTCCGTCCTTGACGATTTCCGCTTTGCCTATTTTGAACGAATAAGATGCATCATGGAAGATCTCAGATGCAGCACGGGAGAATCTCATATACACGGGACCTTCATGCGCATAGGCTGCGTAGACCATTTGTTTAGCTTCTATGTCATCAGCGGGGCACATGACAATCATGCCCGGTATAGTTCTCATCAAGGCAAAGTCTTCATTACATTGGTGAGAAGCGCCATCTTCCCCGACGGAGACACCGCCATGGGTAGCTGCTATTTTGACATTGAGATGGCCATAGCCAATGGTATTGCGGATCATTTCGAAAGCTCTTCCTGCCGAAAACATCGCAAAAGTTGATGCAAAAGGGACAAGCCCCATTGTAGAAAGACCTCCGGCAACATCATACATGTTCTGTTCTGCTATGCCGCAATCAAAATGCCTGTCAGGGAAGGCGTTTCGGAATAAATCTGTTTTCGTAGCCAGGGCAAGATCAGCGTCCAAAACAACAATCTCCTGATGTTCTTTGCCCAGTTCGACCAATGCTTCTCCATAGCTTACTCTGGTTGCTTTTGTGCTCATAAGACCTCCAGTGCCATGCGGTGTGCATCCAGTTCCGCCATGGCGATTTTATACTGCATGTCATTTGGTGCTTTGCCATGCCAGCCTGCTTCGCTCTCCATGTAGGCAACGCCTTTTCCTTTTTCCGTTGATAAAAGAAGAGCAGTCGGCATGCCCGTGCCATGGTGTTCATGGAACAGGCTGAAGCCTGTTTCCAGGCTTTCAAAATCATGGCCTTCAATATGATGCACATGGCATCCGAAAGCTTTCAGCTTCTCGTCCATCGGCTGCATGTTCAAAACATCTGCGGTCTTGCCGTCAATCTGCAAACCGTTCATGTCGACCATGATGCACAGATTATCCAAGTGATAATGAGAGGCAAAAGCCAATGCTTCCCAGATGATGCCTTCATTCATTTCACCATCTCCGCACAAGGCATAGATATTGATGTCCTTGTTTAAATATTTTGCACCTTTTGCCATGCCTGCAGCAGCAGAAAGCCCCTGGCCCAAAGAACCGGTGGACATATCAATTCCTCTGGTTAAACGCATGTTGGGATGTCCCTGTAAAGGGGAGCCGGATTTGCGAAGGGTGAGAAGTTCCTCTTCGGGAAAATAGCCCCGCAAAGCCAAAGCACTGTAAACAGCCGGAGCTGCATGTCCTTTGGAAAGGACAAAGCGGTCACGCTCAGGCCATTCGGGTTCTTCCGGTTTGATCCGCATTTCATGGAAATACAGATACGCTACAACATCCGCACAGGAAAGGCTTCCTCCGGGATGTCCGCTTTTGGCAGCGTGCGTAGATGTCATGATACCTTTGCGGATATCCACGGCTGCCAGTTTTAATTGTTTTTTCAGTTCGGGTTTCATAGACACCTCTGTTTATGTTTGGTAACCATATTATAGCGTTTCCGTAAAGGAATAGATATAGCTGAAAAATTGTTTTTGTATGCAAAAAAGCATGTTAAGGGTACAATGAAAACAACAAAGATAAGGGGGGAATCATGAATATCATGTGGCTTGGTACAGCTTCATTATTTCTGGAAACGGCGCAGGCGCGGATTGTTTTTGATCCGTTTCTGGAAATGCCTTTTCGTGAAGCGGAATATAAAACCGGGATATTTCATCAGGCAAATCATGTTCTTGTGACACATGGGCATTTTGATCATATCAGCCATATAAAAAAACTGTATCGGAATGATCCGGTGCGTATTCATTGTACCAAGACACCGATGAAGACGTTAATGCGGGACGGCTTGCCGGAATGGTATTTTCATGAGATTTGCCCGGGAGATGCTTTTTCTATCGGGGATTTTCAAATCGGGATTTTCAAAGCGAAGCACTGCAGGTTTGACAGTGGGATAATCATCAGAAAATTGCTTTCACGACGAACATGGAAACATGCGAAAAGGCTGTTTCAGATTGCAGGCATGAACAGGAAGTATCCGGAAAACGGGGAAATGATTCTTTTTGACATTCATGCTGATCAAGCACATATACAGATTCTCGGAAGCATGGGGCTGGACCCGGATACCACATATCCGACAGGTGCGGATATTCTTGTGCTTGCCCTGCAGGGCAGAAGCGATCAGGATGTTTATGCATTGTCTATTGTTGAAAGGCTAAGACCGAAAAGAGTGTTGTTATATCATTATGATGATGCATTTTGCCCGGTAAGCGAAGACGTGGATACTTCTGCTTTTGTGCAAAATGTCAAAGTGAAGTTTGACATTCCATGCATGTCTATGAAAAAATATAGGAGATTCAAACCGGAGGAGTTATGAAAAAAGAAAAGGTGAAATGGGGAGACCGCAGAGACGGAAAGAAAGTAGAAGCACCCGGCTTGCAGACAGTGATGACAGCACTGTTTCCCAAGCGTACGGAATCGGAAGTTTATCTTCACGATGTGATTGATGCAACAGAACTGGTGAAGTATCTGGAAAAGAAAAATGAAGGCAAAACCGAAGAGAAGATGACAATTTTCCACTGCATGATCACGGGCCTTGCACGCATGTTGTATGAAAGGCCGATCATGAACCGCTTCATCCAGGGATATCGCATATATGAGAGAAATGAAATCAGTTTGTCATTTGTCGCAAAGAGGAGATTCAAGGACAGTTCGGAAGAAGCATTGATGTATCTGATTACCAAACCTACGGATACTGTAAACGAAATATCAAAAGAGATCATCGGTGATGTAAAGGAAATGCGCAAGAGCGAACATGCAACCGGCGGTGTGGATGAGCTTTTGGACAAGTTTGCCGCGATGCCAAGATTGGTCATGGCAGGATCGGTAAAAGTGATCCGCTGGCTGGATTTCTGGGGCATGAATCCTGAATTTATCACAGAAGGAGATCCAAACTATTCTTCCATTCTTGTCTCCAATCTTGGAAGTATCAAATGTCCGTCTGTTTACCATCATCTCAATAACTATGGTACAAACTCCATCATGGTGACAATCGGCACGTTGCATAAAGAAGAAATGGTTATGAAAGACGGTCATAAGGAAATACGTGATGTTATCGATATCGGGGCAACACTTGATGAGAGAATCGGTGATGGTTTTTACTTTGCCAGAAGTTTAAAACTGATCAAGTATATTTTTGCCCATCCTGAACTGCTTGAAAAACCATTTAATGAGCCAAGCGGATTTGATTATAAGTAGGCTGATAATTGATCAAAGAACATATTCATTTATTGCATATCATAAAAGCTTATGGAATTCTTTTTCATATGCTTTTTTAATCATTCTTTTTTTGTTTGATGTTATAATGCATGCATGAATCACAAAGTAAGAAAAACAGATGAAAAAGATATACCATCGGTGATGAATATTATAGATGAAGCCAAAGCTTATTTTAAAGAAAACGGAATTCCGCAATGGCAGGATGGATATCCCAATGCAGATACCATTCTGGATGATATACGAAAAGGGTATTCTTATGTTTTGGAAGAAAATAATCAGATCATCGGGATTGCTGCCATTATAACAACAGCTGATCCGGATTATGGCTTTATCGAAGGGAAATGGCTTAATGATGAGCCGTATATTGTCATTCATCGCATTGCACTCAAACCAGAAAAAAAAGGAAAGAATTATGCATCTCTCCTTCTGGAATATGCAGGTGATCTGGCTGCAAGCAGGGGTTTACAGAATCTGTGTATTGATACGCATGAAAGAAATCTTTCCATGCGCAGATTTTTGAAGAAAAACGGTTTTACGGAATGCGGAACAGTTTATATCAGAGGGAAGGATCCCCGGATTGCCTATCAGAAAGTGCTTTAAGCAGAACTTCCCTGTCATTGGGAAGTTTTTCTTCGATGACCTGCAGTAAGATCCATTGCAGATTTTCAGATATTTCTTTGCCTTGAAAGCCGAGTTGTTTCATATCGTTTCCGTTTATCGCAAGTGTTTTTAAAGAGAAACAATCGTTGTTCTCCAGTATCGTTCCATAGATTTCCATGGCTTTTTTTTCATCGGTATCAGGGTATAAGGATTTTTTATAGGAAAGGAAAGTTTGGAAAGGATTATTGATTTTGTTTAACACTTTTTTGATTGCAATGCGATCGTTAACAGGCATTGCCTGACATTGAATCAGGTTGAGAATCCTGTTTTTTTCGTTGGTGGAATACTTCAAATCTTCCAGTGTTTCTTTGGGGTTGCATGATGGAGATGAAAGAAGAATTGCCATGCGAAGAAACGGATCTGCAGGGGCGGATTCAATTCTTTCCGATGCAAGTTTCCATTCTGCATCAGATGCTTCTTTTGCCCATGGCAGAAATACTTCAAATACGGATTTGTATTCCTGCAGGAAGACAGCACAATGTGCTGCTTTCAGGAAGCCTTCCAGCTCCTCATGGATTCTTTCCCGTGAAACATAGTTCAGAGTTTCTTTGAGATCGAATACGGCTTTTCCCGTTTTAGGCTCAATCGCAAAATCGAGTCTGGCTGCAAAGCGCAAAGCACGCAGAATGCGCAAGGCATCTTCATTGAAGCGCTGGTAAGGGTCTCCTATACATCGCAAAATTTTGTTTTTGAGATCTTCGCGGCCGTGGAAAAAGTCTAAGATGCCTTCTTCTTCGTTATAACACAGTGCATTGATGGTGAAGTCCCTCCTTGCACAATCTTCCATCACCGTTTTGGAAAAGGTTACCCCGTCAGGGTGGCGATGGTCGCTGTAATCGCTGTCTTTGCGATAAGTGGTAATTTCAACAGGCTGATGATCGGACATGACAGTTAATGTTCCGTGCTTTAATCCGGTATCGATCGTGTGGAATCCACGAAAGACTTTTTTCATTTCTTCCGGCAGGGCATCGGTCGTTAAATCATAGTCATGAATCGGCAGATGCAAAAGGGCACAACGTATTGCACCGCCTACCACATAACATTCATATCCGTTCTTTTGAAGCTGCTGCATCAGTGTGCTGACATAGGATGGTAACTGTATTTCCATGCGTCCATTATAACATTTTTGTGTATAATATTTATAAACAATCAGGGGAAAAATAATGATGAGAATTGGACAGTCAACAGATATTCACCGCCTTGTGGAAAACCGTAAACTGATCCTTGGCGGTGTGGAAATTGAGAGCGATTTGGGACTTCTCGGGCACAGTGATGCCGATGCTTTAACACATGCAATCGCCGAAGCAATTTTAGGTGCGCTTGCCTTAGGCGATCTTGGACATTGGTTTCCGGATACTGATCCGAAATGGGAAGGCGTTGACTCACAAATCATTCTGAGAGAAGTCGCAAGGATGATGCAAGAGAGAGGCTATGCGATCGGTAATGTCGATGCGCTGGTCATGATTGAAAAGCCGAAGATGGCACCGCATATTCAGAAGATGAGGGAAACCATTGCCACATCGCTTGCTTGTGATATTGACCGTGTTTCGATCAAGGCGACAAGAGGAGAAGGACTGGGATTTGTGGGAAGAAGAGAAGGGGTCATGGCGACAGCTGTGGTACTCCTGGAAGAAAAGGAATGATATGTTTGAAAAAACAGATGAAGTAAAAGTTTTAAGGGATCCGGTGCACGGATATATTCATGTGGAATACAAAGTAATCTGGGATATTATCAACAGTTCCTGGTTTCAGCGGCTCAGGAGAATCCGCCAGCTGGGTGGGGCATACATGGTGTATCATTGTGCCGAGCATACCCGTTTTGCACATTCTCTCGGCGTGTATGAGATTGTGCGCAGAATGGTTAATGAGATAGAAGGCTTGAAAGAGAATCTGAATGAAAGAGAGAAGATGGTCGTCATGCTGGCGGGGTTGCTGCATGATGTGGGCCATGGCCCGTTCAGCCATGCCTTTGAAAGCGTGACAAATACTTCGCATGAAATCTTCACCTGCCGCATCATTGAAGAGCATACGGAAATCACGGATATTTTGGAGAATGCAGCAGAAGGCTTGTCAAAAGAAGTGGCGGATGTCATCCGCCATACAAGCGAAAATCCGCTGATGTCACAGCTGATCAGCTCCCAGCTGGATGCCGACCGCATGGATTATCTGTTGCGTGATGCCTATTTTACCGGAACCAAATACGGTGAATTTGACATCGAAAGAATTCTTCGTACCCTGCGTGTACAGGAGGGCAGGCTCGTTGTCAAGCAGAGTGGTGTATATGCGGTGGAAAACTACATCATGGCCCGCTATCACATGTATTGGCAGATTTATTATCACCCCGTGGCAAGAAGCTATGAATTCATGCTGCATGCGATCTTTCGCCGCCTGAAGGATCTTGGCAACACAGGATATCCTGCTGTGGATGCATTGCTGCAACCGATTCTGACAAGAAAGAAGATTTCCCTGTCTTCTTATTTCAAGCTGGATGAAAATACCTGCAGCTATGCTTTTGAAGTACTGACGGAACATGAAGATCCGGTTGTCAAGGACCTGGCACAGCGAATCCGTGACAGAAATTTATTTGAATATGCTGACAGGGATGATCCTGACAATCAAATGAGAAGAAAAGAATTGCGCAGAAAAGGGTATGATCTGAAGTATTACTGGGGCATGGATTCTGTTCAGCAGAATCCGTACATTCCCTATACGGATGAATCATCGGAAACCATCAGCGTGCAGATGAAAAACGGCACCTTGCGTGATCTTTCCAATGCTTCAAATATTGTTTACAGTTTGATTCACGGACCGATGCTCGATGACGAAAAGGTATTTTTTCCATGCGTGTCAGAGTAAAGATGTATCGGCAGGATCTTCTTGAGAATCATCAGGAACTGTTTGTGGATACTGTGGGAATTTTGAAAGATGATCAACTGTCGTATTTTGAAAATGATAAAAAAACAAAACATGTAATTACCTTCAAAGATGATCGTGTTGTGATTGAAAGATATGGTGATGTATCTACTTTCACAACTTTATGCACGAATGTTAAATCAGAATGCTTGATTCGTTCGGAATATGGTGATATGGTATTGCAGGCGGAAACGGAAAATATCACCAGGACAAAGGATAAATGGATTGTTGCGTATCGTGTTTTATCGGATCGCGATGTCGTGCTTCACCAAAGAATCCGATGGGAATTGTCCGAAAGAATAAAAAAAGATTGACATGTTTCTAAACATGAACTATTATCTCTTAGCAAATGTGAGATATGAATATTTGTCATAAAAGGTTATCGAAGGAGAAGATTTACAATGAGTTACAACCAAACAATGACTGACGTAGCCTACAACTGCCTTTCCGAGCAAAAAATGGAGATGGATTTTTTGAAGTTATGGAATGAAGTGGCTGCCATAATGGAAATTCCAGAGGAGAAGCAAAGACGTAAAAAGAGCCAGTTCTACTCAGAATTGATGCTGGATAATCGATTTGCATCATTTCCGGAGAACAAATGGGATTTGCGTAATCGCCGGAAATACGAAGAAGTTCACATTGATACAAGCGAGATTGAACTTGAGGACGATGAGGAAGAAGAGCAGATTGAAGAATCAGGCTGGGATGTACCCAGCGGTGAAGACGCATACTGAAAAGAATCAAATCTATGAGAATCATGATTTGATTCTTTTTTCTCTTTTCAAGAATACGAAAAAGGTCTAGAATATAATTATAGAAAATTAGGAGGATTTATAATCTTATGGTATTAGTTTCTGCAAAAGAAATGATCGACAAGGCTTATGAAGGCCATTATGCGATTCCTGCATTCAACACAAACAACCTGGAATGGACAAAGTGCATTCTGACAGCTTGCCAGAACGCTAACAGCCCTGTTATCATCCAGGCATCTGAAGGTGCTGCTAAATACATGGGCGGCTACAAGATGGTTGTTGACATGGTTAAGGATCTCCATGATTCCATGGGTATCACTATTCCGGTAGCTCTGCATCTCGACCATGGCACATATGAAGGTGCTAAGGCTTGTATCGAAGCTGGATTTACATCCGTTATGTTCGATGGCTCTCACTATGACATCGAAGAGAACATTGCTAAGTCCAAGGAAATCATCGCTCTGGCTCACAGCCGTGGCATCTCTGTAGAGTGCGAAGTAGGCGGCATCGGCGGAACAGAAGACGGCGTTACATCCAATGGTGAACTTGCTGATCCGGCAGAGTGCAAAGCTGTTGCAGATCTCGGTGTTGACTTCTTAGCATGCGGCATCGGTAACATCCATGGCAAATATCCGGCTAACTGGGCTGGTCTGAGCTTCGATCGTCTGAATGAAATCAACGAAGCAGTCAATGGCAAACCACTGGTTCTCCATGGCGGTTCCGGTATCCCATTCGATCAGACAAGCAAGGCAATCACAATGGGCGTTTCCAAGATCAACGTTAACACAGAATTGCAGCTCGTATTTGCTGATGCTACAAGAAAGTACATCGAAGCTGGAAAAGACATTGAAGGCAAGGGCTACGATCCACGTAAACTCCTCAAGCCGGGTTGTGATGCAATCATCGCTAAAGCAACTGAATTGATCAAAGCATTCGGTTCTGAAAACAAGGCTTAATTGCAAGGAAAGGATAAAGCAGGTCCGGTAAGGACTTGCTTTTTTCTTCACACATTTTTCACATAATTATGCAGTGTAAGTAGCACTGGAAAAAATAAAAAAAGATTGAAAAGAAGCATAAAAGCGTGTTAAGAAGCGGAAAATGAAACTTTTGTTTCAAAAATGGGAAAATTATGGAAGGAATTTCGACAAATTTATGTCAAATGATGTGATTTTCGTTGCAAACCCTTACACTCCTATGTAAAATAGAAGAACGAAAGGGGAGTTTCAAAACTTATGAATGAAAAATTTATGAATGGCCTTCTTTCCTTCGCAGGAAAGATGCAGTC
>CACXCB010000261.1 GCA_902766005.1 uncultured Erysipelotrichaceae bacterium
GCAGGCTAGTTATTTATTCTTGTTTTTATGCAACTTGTTTTTAATGCGGTTTTTTTAGTCTATTTCTTTGTCTTTTTATTCACACTTCCACTCCTTGTTAATGAGAATATCATTTTTTCTGTTCAAAAAGAAGATAAATACATTCTTTTTCATTCACTGATGCGACGATATTCTGAAGTTCTGCCATCATGTAAATTATGAATGGATAAAACCATATCATTGTCGGAAAGAGTATATTCAAATGATCTGTTAAGTACTATTCTGTTTTCATCCATCACATAGAATGCGGATTCATCCGGAAGCCTTAACAACGGAATGGGATGTGGCACACCCCTGTCATCAGAAAAATCTGCTTCCCCGTTAAAATCCGCCGTATCATCAGTGCTTATAGTCAGATTCTGCATATCGATTTTATAGTAATTCATAGCAACGCTCTCATCCCGGTATATTCCCACGATATTGGTATCACCGTTATACCATTCCCATGTACCATGCAACCGCATAAGAACCTCTTTTTTTTCTTCCTGATTCAGATATTCTGTATTTCCGTTATTCTCTGCGATTTTATTTTTTATTGTGTCATTTCGGTTGATTTCATCAATCACATAATCCGATACATCTCCGCCATAAGCGAGTTCTCGTACTTCTATATGCAATTCACCTTTTTCATTTACGACTGCCTGCATTGTTTCACCTGTATGCAAAGTGACAATCTGATCTTTGGCATGAATCTCCATTTCTCCTTCAATCAGAGAAATATGTGTCACATTATCCGAAAGGTTTTTAATGATGCCTGTTGTGCCTCGGACAGACATTGACATATTGGTTTGATTAGGCACAACAAATTCCAAAGATTCATCTTCATTCAGTTTTTCACTCACACAGAAGAACAGCTCTCCTTCATCCAGCTGTACCTTTAAATGCTTATCTTCATTTTCCAAATGGATTTCACTGTTCTGATCCATCTTCAAAAGTTTTACTGCGTCAAGATCAATCCATGCATAGCTTTCTTGTTTCGTATCTACTTGATATCCGTTATACAGGTTCATGTTTTCTCTGACCGGCTGATCTTGGGAGGATTCATTTTTGACAGAAGCCGTGCCCTCTGTTTTCTTCAGCTTCATTTCTGTAGCCTGCAATCGGCTGTTACATGCTGATAGAAAGATAGAAATAAATAAAACAAATATCTTCTTCATAACGAATTACTCCGATTTTTCATAATGGTAATAGGCTGAATCACTATAAGCAAGATTTCCATCTTCCTGCTTCTTCAGCATTTCATACGGAAAATAGGGAAATCGCAATGTGTTTTCATCCGCCAGACGGATATATTTTGAATTAAACAAACCTTCCATGTGATCAAAGTGCAAATGATCATGTCCTGTTGCGATCATTCTTTCGTTATATTCCTCAATCATTTCATAGATATCATCTTTCTCTGTCAGTTCCACTGTCAGTGTTCCGTCTTCTCCATATTGTATATCTAAAAGATACGGATCATTCACATTGATATCCAGGCTGTCATCTTCACTTTTTCCTGTTCCTGTCATTCCTTTAAATTCATAATGTCCTTCAAAAGAAGCAGCTATTTCAGCTATTTCATCATCAGAAAAATAATCCATGCTGATGTTCAAAGAATCTGTTTTGGCTTTTACCATTTGATTATTTTCCAATTCTTCAATCACAAAATCCGTAACATCTCCGCCTTGATAGATATCTCTTTCCACGCAATGATATCCGTTCTCAGAACCTGACATGGAACTTTCAAATTGTATTGTTCTTTCATCTGCTTCGGGAGAAAAGATTTCATATGCTTTCCCGCCGATGGCTTGTTCTTGGGTATTATCGAAGTAAATGGTTCCTTCCCCCTCTAACATGATTACAGTTGTCATTTCTTTTTCCTGGCGGATGATCCCGGTTGTCCCTCTGATGGATAAAGTCATGTTTGTAGTTTCAAATTCAAGTACTTCATCTTCCGCCAAAGGCTCTGTGACACAGAAGAATAAGTTTCCTTCATCCAAAGTGATCTTCAGATTTTTATTTTCCTGGGAAATACGGGTCAGGCTTTCTTCATCCATTTTTAATAGTTTTGTCTGATCCAGATTGATCCAGCTGAAACTCTGATCTTCTGTTTCCACAGAATAGCCGTTATACAGATTCATTCCCGCAAAACTGTCTATGACAGATGTACCGTCATCTACACCGACAGTTCCTTCCAGCTGTTCCAGTTTCATTTCAGAAGCTGTCTCTTCTTCAACTGTCTGTTCCTCTTGTACAGCAGATGCGGAATCATCCCTTTCTGATACAACTGCATTTGTACTTCCGCATCCGATCAGCAACGGCAGGATCCAAATTGCTTTCTTCCACTTTACTAGCATCTTTTTTCTCCTTATTCAATCTTTGTATAAATAGCTGTTTCTTTTCAAAGCTTCACCTTTTTTACCGCATATACACGAACAGGCTTTTCTTTGCCTTTGATTATATGGTCACCAAGATCTTCTGTTTCAATTCTGCCCTCCAATACATCTTTCACTTCCTGTGAAATATAGATATTTCCTTCTCTTTGCAATCCCGGAATCTTTAATCCTTCTAATCTAGAGGCAAGATTCACCGTATCTCCTATCGCCGTAAAATCCATTCGTTTTGCACTGCCGATGTTTCCGACAATAGCTTCTCCGCAATGTATACCAACTGCAAAGCCGAGATCAAAGCCTAAATCTTTTGATAACTGATCTGCCCCAGAAATCATATCCATTCCTGCCTGTACTGCTTTCATAACCGGATCATCCTGTTCCACAGGCGCATTCCAAAAAGCCATGGCACAATCACCGATAAATTTATCGAGTGTTCCGCCATTGTGCATAATGCACTCCGTAACCATGCTTAGATATTGATTCAATATATTGACTACTTCCTTCGGACTGATCTTTTCCGAGAGGCTTGTAAATCCGCAGATATCCACAAACAGAACGGCAATCTGAGACTGTTTTCCATCCAGATCCTGATATGCCTCTTTATGATCGATAATCTGATGTAATACGGTAGGATCAACATATCTTTCAAACTGTTGCCGCATTTGCCTGCGCAGATAACTCTCTTTAACAAACCGTAATGCTATTTCACTGATATATAACAAACCAATGCCGGCAGGAATCCACAAAGGATGTACAACCATTCCCTGATCAAAAAGGAAGCTGCTTGCAAAGATCCATCCTCCGGCAATGATCAGGCACATGATGCTCATTTGCGGAAGATTCATCTTTCCATAAAGCAGAATACATATGCCCAACAGCAACAGAAGAAGGATTCTTTGCACATTATCCGACACTTCTGCTTTATCGTCTCCTCTTAGCATCATATCGATTGTATTGGCATGTATTTCCACGCCATTCATCGCCTCACGCCGATTGATTGCGGTTAAATATTCGTCCTGTAAAGAAGTGACCGTTGAACCGATCAGAACAATTTTTTGGTCAAAATAACTGACGGGATATTTCTGATGATATACATCTGCCAAAGATATGGATTCAAGATATCCTGAAACATTATACGTAAATGGCAGATAGCTTATATTGCGCTTTGGATAAGAAATCTCTGTTCCCGTTTCTGCAGCATATTGTTTCACAATTGCCTGTGCAAAGGACGGTTCTCCATCATAGGAAAAAACCGCATGACGGATAATGCCGTCAGCATCATTTGTGACATTGACTATGCCCTGTTCTGTCACTTCCTTCAATGCATCATATGGCATGATCTCATCCACAATGGCATGGTTCTGCCAAGTATAGCTTCCATCAGGTTGTGTTTGCAGCTTTGTTCCGTAGTAGTATTTCCCTGCAGTAACCACGTTGCCAAAGGATGCGGCTTCCGCCAGCTTCTGATCTCCCTGTGCATTTTTATCATAGGAAAAAAGAATATCCAAACCGATTACTGCAGGATGCTGTTGAAAGGAAGCATTGAGGTAGTTAATAACGTCCGCATAAATGCTCCTGTCCCATTCCAGAGGACTCGGTCCGAATTCCTCCAATGCTTTTTCATCAATTTCGATAATGACGATTTTTCCGGATGATATATCCCCTTTCTGGTACAGCCGGTCCGACAGATAAAGATCCATATGATTGAACAGAGAGAAAAACGTCAGCAGAATGGCGCAACCCCCTATCAGTAATGGAATCCATATTGTTTTATCTTTGATTTTCATCAATCCAGCACCTGCTCTCTTCAAACAATGTCACCAGTCTTTCATCCACTTCATGAAAACCTGCAATTCTATGCAGATGGGCAATAGCTTCTTCAGGGGTTTTTGGTTTTTTATATTCGCGATCGGAAGCTGTTAATGCTTCAAAAATATCCATGATCGTTAATATCCTGACTTCTTCCGGTATTTCATTTTCTTTCAAATGATTCGGATAACCCTTACCGTTCAAGAGCTCATGATGCGAGGCAGCCCATGTTTTCACATGAGGCATATCCGATGGAAATTTAAGCTGTGCAAGAAGCTCATCTGTATGTACAACATGGTCATGCATAATTTCAAATTCCTCATCCGTCAAGGTACGGTAAGGCACGGAAAGCTGGTGCATTTCTTCCGCATTCAAATATGGCACTTCTGTACCGTCTTCCCTTTTAAAGCGCCACTTGCGGTAATGATCCAGTTTTTCTTTTCTATCTGAAATAATATTTGTATCTGCCTTTTCAACAAATTTCAGAATTTCTTTGGTCCTGCTTAAAAGATCATGGTATTCCTCTTCCTGGATCAGACCTTTCAAAAACAGTATTTCACTTTCTAAGTCAAATACTTCCATGCGGTGCATAATCTGCTCTTTCTGTGCAGGCCAAAGCCTGGTATTTTTATTCATGATTTCTACCGGTGTGACCAGTTTGCCCAGATCATGCAACCAGCAGCTCATCAGCATTTCTTCGAATTTCTGTGGAGGATAAGGAATCTCTTTTCCTTCTGCGCTTGCCTTCTGATTCAGATATTCCAGAAATCTTTTTTCATATAACACCATATTACGGGTATGGTTTTCATTATACGGTGTCAGTTTGCCCATTGCCTGAATGCTTGTTTCCACAAAGGAAGAGAAAAGGTCTTTTATCTCTTTCATGTAACGGACATTTTGAATTGCAACAGCAGCTTGTGAGGCAATGGATTCAACAACCTTGACGGTATCCTCAGGAAAAGTGCAGATATGATGTTCTTCCATTGCGTTAATTAACTGTAAAACACCGATTTTGTCTCCGTTGGGATTCTTCATCGGCACAACAAGCACAGAAGTTGTATGATATCCCGTAATATTGTCATATTGACCGGGTCCTCTGAAAACATCATTCAAGGTTTCATCGTAAACATCATCAATCAGAATCGTACGATCTTCCAACAAGGCAAGAGAAGAAACATGATCCCTGTCAATCGGAACAGGAGGAATATCAATGGTCTCTCCATGAATACCTCTGAAAGTCTGCAGGGTATTATTGCGCATGATGGTAAATTTCAAATGATTGCCCTCTTTGAGATACAGGGTACCGGCATCACAATTGGCAACTTCCATCACATCTGCAAGTATTTTGTTTAAGAGAACATGAATATCCTTTTCCGAAGTTAAAGCTATGCCTATTTCAAGCACTCTGTTCATCTGTTCCGCATTCATGATTCGATAATCATCCCTTCCCTGGCAAATATACAGTGTTTATCCTCTGCTTTCGCCATTAATTCCTGTTCTTTCAGCATTTGATCCGTATAATGATATCCATAGTGTGAAATGAGGATTTTTTTGGAATCTGATTTTTTGCGTATGCATATTGCGTCTCTCCATGTAGAATGACCCCATCCATAGACCTCATCCCCGGGTATGTAATTGCCATCAAAAATAATCAAATCACAATTCTGTAAAAATGAGGCAATCCGACCCTCTTGATCCATTGCCGCTTCATAGTCTAAGGCATAACCTGTACAATTGTCGGCATCTTCAATGCGGAAAACACAAGAGGTATCCGGATGAAAAGAAGGTGCTACGGATACGTGAATATGGCCGATCTCAAAAGAATCTTCTATGGTATGGAAAAACAGATTCGCTTTGAAATCATCAAATCCAACCGGCCAATACGGAGGAGTGACGATCTTTCTTAACTGCTCCTCAATACTTTCCCCGTTTCTTTGTTTGGAATATATATGTATTTCACGTTTCTTTTCAAAAAAAGCCCTGCACTGGAATAAGCCGATGACATGATCCATATGCACATGGCTTAACAAGATATGTACAGGTGCAGAATCCCTGTATATTTCCTTTACCGAAGATAATCCGCTGCCTGCATCCAGAATCAGATGATGCCCGCAATCAAGATAAAAACAGGATGTATTACCTCCAAAGTCCATATACTCATTACCGGGATGGGGAAAAGAGCCTCTTGTACCGTATACATGTATTTTCCAGTTCATATGCATTACCTTTTTTCTATTATAAACTACGTTATGAGATACCAAAAGAAAAAGTCCAACAGAATTGGACTTTTTATGAATCTTAGAACAAACCCTGCGCAAGCATTGCTTCGGCAACTTTCAGGAAGCCTGCAATATTTGCACCTTTGACAAGGTCATAACCGAAACCGTATTCTTCAGCACATTTTGCACTGTTGTCATGGATGGACTTCATGATCAGCTTCAATCTGTTATCTACTTCTTCAGCTGTCCAAGAATATCTTGCGGAGTTCTGTGCCATTTCCAGAGCACTGACTGCTACGCCGCCTGCATTGACTGCTTTAGCAGGTCCCACGATAACATTGCTTTCCTGCAGATACTGTACTGCTTCATTTGTAGCAGGCATATTTGCACCTTCGAAGTAATATTTCGCACCGTTAGCGACAATCTTCTTAGCTTCTTCAATTGTAACTTCGTTCTGTGTAGCACATGGAATATATACATCAGCCTTGACACCCCATGGTTTTTCACCAGGATGGTATTCACAATTGAACTTCTCGGCATACATTTCAATGTTAGCTTTTCTGGAAGAACGCATTTCTAACATGTAGTTCAGCTTCTCTTCGGTTGTGATGCCTTCAGGATCATAAACATATCCGTTATGTCCGGAGATTGTAACAACTTTGCCACCAAGCTCAGCAACTTTCTTTGCGACACCCCATGCAACATTTCCATATCCGGAGATAGCGAATGTCTTGCCTTTGATGTCATCATTTTCATGTGCGAATACCTGCTGTGCATAGTAGATAACGCCAAATCCTGTAGCTTCCGGACGAATCAGGGAACCACCGTAAACAAGGCCTTTTCCTGTCAAAACGCCGTTTTCATATGCATCGCGGATTCTGCGGTACTGGCCATAGAGATAACCGATTTCTCTGCCGCCGACACCGATGTCGCCTGCAGGAACGTCTGTATCAGGTCCGATATGTCTCTGCAATTCCGTCATGAAAGCCTGGCAGAAACGCATAATTTCAGCATTGGATTTTCCATGAGGATCAAAATCGGATCCGCCCTTTGCACCGCCGATCGGCAGTGTGGTAAGGCTGTTCTTGAAAATCTGTTCAAATCCAAGGAACTTCAATATGGATAAATTGACTGTAGGGTGGAAACGCAAGCCTCCTTTGTATGGGCCGATTGCTCCGTTAAACTGAATACGATAACCTCTGTTGACATTGACTTTGCCTTCGTCATCTGTCCAGACGACTCTGAATTCAATGACTCTTTCCGGTTCAACAAGTCTTTCCAGTAATGCTGCTTCTTCAAACTCCGGATGTTTTTCAACAACCGGTTCCAAAGATGTCAGAACTTCTTCAACTGTCTGCAAGAATTCCGGTTCATTCGCATTTTTTGCTTTAGTCTGTTCGATGACTCTCTTTACATAATCGCTCATATTAACCCTCCCTTGTGTCATTACGATATGTATTCCGATATTTTGAAGGGAAACCCCTTTCAAAAATCTCACGCAAACCATTTTACATCTTTTTCCTTGAAATGAAAATATTTTTCTTAAAATGTAAACATTTTCATTGCTATCGTGTGAAAGTGGCACACTGCGCAGGTATTGACAGGGTTTTCCATCGTGTTATGATAGAGTCGAAGAGAAAGGGACAACATGTTTGTTCCTTTTTTGTTTTGGAGGTCATCATGGTGTATTTTATCCTATTTATGACAGGAGCTTCCTTTGGCAGTTTCCTGCTTTGTTTTGCCGAACGCTACAGCCTAGGGGAAAGCATTTTGATTGGACGCAGTCATTGCCCTTCCTGCGGTCATGTCCTAGGCATATCTGATCTGATTCCTGTTTTCAGCTATATCATGCACAAAGGCAGATGCCGATATTGTCACCGCAAAATTGATATCCGCTATCTGCTGAGTGAAGTTCTTGGCGGTTGCTTATTCCTCGCCGTCTTTTATCATCACAAAGTACATAATATGGATTGTTTCTATGCAATGGCAGTCGGATGCATCCTGATGGGGCTTTCTATGACGGATTTGCTGACATATGAAATTCCCGACAGGTTTCATGTCATGCTGATAACACTATGGCTGATAAAACATACAATTCTTCAGGAAGAAATATTATTTCTTCCTTTTTTATTAGGAAAGGCTCTCAGTGGATTGATACTTTCGTTTTACCTGTTTTTCCTGACTTTTGTCCTTTCGAAAATCAGGCATGCGGAAATGATGGGCGGTGGTGACATCAAGCTCTTTTTCTCTGTAGGACTGTATCTAGGCTTTTACAGAGGAATGTCCTGTCTTTTTCTTTCCTGTGTTTTCGGATTGTTTGCCATGCTGGTGACAAAAAGAAAAAACATTCCTTTCGGGCCATGTATCAGTCTCTCCTTCCTGCTTTTACTCCTTGCAAAATGCTGAAAGCAGATTATTATTTTCCTTTGATTTTTTATTTGTCATAATGTAATTCGTGCCTTATTATATTGGGGTATAAAATGAAACAGGAGATATTGGATGACAAAAAAACTTGTAATGATTGCCGGAATATTGTGTGCAATCTTAGTAATATTAACCGGGACAATACTAATCAAAAATGATTTCCTGCATAAGGTTCCGGAAGTGGTTGAAACACCACAGCCAACAGAAACACCGGAACCTACAGAAGAGCCGGAGCCAACTCCTACACCAACACCGGATTTATCCCGCTTTTACGATACAGACAGCCTGTTGGTCTGTGCAAATAAAAAGCACAAGCTTCCTGACGGTTATGTTCCTGCGGATCTGACTACCCCGGACGTACAAATGCGATATGAAACCTGGCAGCTGAGACAGCCTGCTGCAGAAGCGATGGAAGAAATGTTTGCTGCCGCAAAAGAAGATAATATCTTCCTGGTGGTTGGATCCGGATATCGTTCGGAAGCATTCCAGAAGACGTTGTATGATGGTTATGTTGCACAATCCGGTGTTGAATATGCAGACAGTATCAGCTCAAGACCGGGTTATTCCGATCACCAGACAGGCCTGGCTACAGATTTATGCGGGCAGGATGCCTCTTATGATCTGAGCACTTCTTTTGAAACAACACCTGAAGGACAATGGCTGTTTGAACATGCCCATGAATACGGTTTTATCCTTCGTTATCCCAATGGAAAAGAAGAAATAACCGGCTATTCCTATGAACCATGGCATTATCGTTTTATCGGCAAAGAAGAAGCAGCTGCACTGTACGATGCCGGAGAAAACATGTCATTTGAAGAATACTATAATATTGAAGGCGGTGACTATGCAGAAGACTAAACTACTGTTTATGATTCCACTTCTTTTTTTGACAGGATGCAATGCTTTTGAAGAGAAGGTTACGTCTTTACACGATACAATGGAAACCGTGCTGGCTTCTGAAGAGCCTTCGCCGGAGCCGACTCCTGAAGCTACTCCCGAACCGACACCGGAGCCAACTCCCGAACCGACTCCTGAAATTTATTCAGCCAGCCTGTTCATTGCCGGAGATGGATTGCTTCATGAATCGGTTTATAAAGATGCACAGAATGATGACGGCACATATGATTTCGGCAAGCAGCTCGATCTTGTATTGGACAATGTGAAGAACTTTGATCTTGCTTTTTACAACCAGGAAACCGTTCTTGGCGGAGCAGAACTCGGTCTTGCAGGATATCCTTCTTTCAACAGTCCGCAGGAATATGGAGAATATATGGTCTCCAAAGGGTTCAATCTTGTCTCTACCGCAAACAACCATATCCTGGATCGTTCGACTGCGGGCGTTACAGCCTCTCGTGAATTCTGGAATGCACAGGAAAATGTTATTATGCAGGGTTCAAATATTACGGAAGAGGAATTCAATGAAATCCCTGTTACCGAAGTAAACGGTATTACCTTCTCTTTCCTTGCATATTGTCATGATACAAACGGTATTCCTCCCGCCTATTCTTATGAGGTCAATTATTATCCGGGACATGTCGAGGAAATGCTGGAAAAAGTGAGAAAGGCAAAAGAGATCAGTGATGTCGTAATCGTCTCCATGCACTGGGGTATTGAATACTCCCATGTTGCAAGCGAAGAGCAGACATCGCTTGCAAGACAGCTTGTGGATGCAGGTGCCGATATCATCATCGGCAACCATCCTCATGTCGTTCAGCCTTTTGAATGGATTGAAGGAAAACCGGTTTTCTATGCCATGGGAAATCTGATCGGATCTCAGATCGGCTACGAAAGAAGAATCGGCATCACCGGTGCTTTGGACATCACAAAAACATTTGAAAACGGCGAACCGGTTATATCGATATCCAATGCAAGGGCACAATTAAACTTCATCGATTATGTCGGTGATGAAAATGTTCTTCGTACAGATCTCAAAGTCATACCGTTTGAACAGCTGACAGATGATATACTTCCGGATCATGAAGCCATGTTTGAGGAATATAAAAATATTATCACATCACTGGATGATCGTATCACTGTGGGTAGTTTTTAAAACATCAGCCTGAAAAGCTGATGTTTTTTGATTTATTCATTTAACAAATATTAACGAAGAAGTCCCCTTCTTCCTACGAAGTGTAAAGAAGGGGATGAATTCGTGCCGGAATGATGTATAATGGATTCATTCCCAGAAAATAAAATGATAATGTTTCTTATCATAATCCTTCTCTTGAAAATAATAACCATTCATCATTCGCAATGCATTATCATCTGATGCTTGTTGTGAAATGCCGTCGGAAAGTATTTAGTGATAGGATACCACTCTGACAGAATGGAACCATGACACTGGTCATGTGCATATTCTTTTCAGATCACAAAAAATATACAGAAACGCAGGGAGAAAGATGAAACGCAAC
>CACXCB010000262.1 GCA_902766005.1 uncultured Erysipelotrichaceae bacterium
GCAGGCTAGTTATTTATTCTTGTTTTTATGCAACTTGTTTTTAATGCGGTTTTTTTAGTCTATTTCTTTGTCTTTTTATTCACACTTATATCTATATATACTTTTTATGTTTATATTTTTCGGTAAGTGGGCAAAAAACATCGTTCACCGAAAAATATAAATTCACTTTTTCTTTTCCAAACAAAAAAGTACATGCGATTTACATGTACTTTGAATGACTATTTGAATTCTACTTCCAGGGAATAATCCTTTGCGACACCCTTTACAATAGGAGAATACATCTCCCACACAACAAGCTTGGCAAACCTGTCTGCTGTTTCTTGTGCATGTTGTTCTTCCAGCTTCGCCTCCATCTTTTCTCTTGCTCCTGTCTGTATCTGGGATGCCTGTTCAGCTGTCATTTTCAGATCTCCGAAGGCAAGCAAACCTTTGCTTGTGTCTCCAAACTGGATTTTATCTTCAGGAATGTTGATTTCTTCCTGAACTGCATGTGGAATCAGGATGGTAATCATCTTTTCTTCTTCGTCGAAGAGAATGTCATTTTCAGATAATTTGCTTAAATCAACTGTATATACTGCTGTTCCGTTGTAGGTAATCAGCTGGTTTTTT
Organism: uncultured Erysipelotrichaceae bacterium; assembly: GCA_902766005.1. GTDB lineage: Bacteria > Bacillota_I > Bacilli_A > Erysipelotrichales > Erysipelotrichaceae > Bulleidia. The sequence continues at coordinate 610 of CACXCB010000262.1, forward strand.
GAGAATACCTTCAGATTGGCAAAACCGGTTTCTATAGCTGTACCTACATCTGATACTTCCTGTTCAAAGACTTCCAGTTTTTTCAGCTTTTCTGAATCCCCTAAAATTGCTTCCTGGAAATTGGCTGCGGTGTATCCGAACAATCCTCGATCTTCTAATACAAGATCATTGTCTTCTGCATGATTATCAAAATGCAAAATATCACTGACATCGGATCCGAAGGCATTCACCTTTGAACCGACAACCCAGATACATCCGGCAATTAAAAATACCGGAAGAAGTTGAAAGAACCAATCCAAAATACCTTTGGATCGTGCTCCTTTCCTTGCCGCATCTTCCACCTTTTTCAAAAATTCTTCTTCATTAAATCTGTTTTCGCTCATATAATCCCCTATTTTTTATGATTGTTCATTTTCCCTGCATTATTATACATCCGTTCCCTACGGAACGTTCAAACAATATAGAGGAAACAAAAACATATATCTATATCGATATATGCTTTTAGGATTAATATGAACTGTAGTAGAGACTCCATCCTCCGTCATCACAGATTAGCTGAATTTGATATGCACCGGATTTTAATTCCACACTGTAGGATTCATCAAAGTATCCGGATTTATTAACAACTTCTTTTACGGTTTTTCCACTGGAATCCACAATTCTTACCAGCATTGTTCCTTCACCGTTATGTTTCAGGTCCAGATTAATACCACTGCTGACATTGACATCATAGGTTCTGTCAGGCTGTCTTCCGCTGAGATTGGCTTTTGCCTGTTCCTCCATCATCTCCGGTGTAATATTGCTTTCATCATCCAGACTGACAAATACATACTCTTTGTTTTGGTCCATATAGGTGTAGGTAAACGGCATGGTATCCGATGTACCGTTCTGTCTGTAGTTATATTCGCCGGAAGCGGTGATGATGCCATCTTTTTTTTCAAAATAGATGCCATCTTCATATAACGTTGTATAGTTGCCTTTACCGTATTTTGTCTTCAGATCCTGGTTGATCAGGGAAGTGATTGCTTTTCTGTCATAATCTGTCACTTCGTTTGGATGCAGGCTTTCTTCCACCGGTACAGGTGTTGCTTCAACTTCAGGTGTCGGTGTCGGAGTAACTTCCGGCTGATCCACCAGATAATTAATCACTTGCTGGCACCCGCCGAGCATCAGACAGGTGCATGTTAAAAGAATCAGTTTTACTTTTTTCATCACTTGTTCTCATCCTCTGGCAGATAGAAAATCTGTTCTCCGTCTTTTGACATCATATAGTTCGAACGTGCATAGCTCTCCACATAATCCGGATTCGTCAGCTTTTCCTTTTCTTTTACAAGGCGGCCGTTTTCATCCTGTACATCCTGCAGTTTTTCCTGCACTTCCGCAAGCTCTTCACGCAGACGGATCGTTGTCAATATTTCTGTTCCTACTCTATATAACATCCAGATTGATGCACCGATCATTATGATGCAGACAAGCTTCATAATCGGTGTCAGCTTTCTTCTTTTCTTCTTTACTTTCTTTCTTGTTGTCATAATAGCCTCTATTAATATATATCACTTTTATTCCGTCTGTTCAATTCTGGATTCCTTAAGAATTTCATACATATCAGAAGCCTCTTGTTTTTTCTTGGGCTCCTGAATTGATAATACACGAATTTCAATCTGCCTGTTACCGAAAGTAATTGTAACAATATCACCGGCTTTGACATCGTGGCTTGGTTTTACCACACGTCCGTTAATTTCTACACGATCATTCAAAGCCAGTTCTTTGGAAATTGTTCTTCTTTTGAGAATACGGGAAGCTTTTAAATATTTATCTATGCGCATTTATTTGTGCCTCCTTTGCCTTTTTTACAACTTCAATTGCCATGTGAAGATTGTCTTTATTGTTCGGAATCAATGCGATGATTGATCCATTGGTATATCTAATTGTAATATCTCTGGAGATCTTTGTAAAACTTTCAAACAGTCTGACACCGTCAACATTCTTTGAATACAATGTTGAGAAGGTAATTTCAATCTGTCCGCTGATCTCTCTGTACCTTTGTACAATCGGATCATCTAAAAGAATATCCAGTTCCTTTTTGTCAAAAAGAATCTTTACTTCTTTAGGCAGTTTTCCATACTGGTCAATGACTTCATCTTTATATACTTTTAAGCGATCAAGTGTATAAATCTTATCAATCTTTTGATACATATCCAGCTTGTCAAAATCATTAGCTGCAAAATTGGCAGGAATATAACTGGTTTTCTGAATATTGGCATGAGCTTTTGGCTCTTCAATCTTCGCAGCTTTTCCGGTTTTCTTTGCCTCAATTGCCGCTTCGAGCATTTCAATGTACATGTCAATACCGACTGTATCAATAAAACCGGACTGGTTTGCACCAAGAAGATCACCTGCCCCACGTATGGTCAAATCTCTCATGGCAATCTTATAACCGCTTCCCAGCCTTGCAAATTCCTTGACTGCCTGTAAACGTTTCTGTGCTACTTCTGACAATTGCTTTCTCGGTGGTATTAAAAGATATGCATATGCCAGTCTGCTGCTTCTGCCGACTCTGCCCTTAATCTGATAAATCTGAGCCAGGCCAAAGTCCTGTGCATTTTCAATTAATATTGTATTGACATTGGGAATATCAATACCGTTTTCCACAATGGTCGTACAGACCATGACATCAATCTCATGGTTTGTAAAAGACATCATTGTATCTTCGATTTCGTTACGGTCCATCTTTCCATGCACGATACAGATTCTTGCCTTAGGCAGAAGATGACGCAAGGTTCTTGCAGTGTTATAGATCTTGTCGATGTTATTGTACAGGTAAAAAACCTGTCCGTCTCTGGCGAGTTCTTTTTGTATTGCATCCACCACAAGATTCTGATTCTTTTCCACAACATACGTCTGTACGCTGTAACGGTTTAACGGTGGGGTTTCCAGCTGGGATAAAGAACGGATGCCTACCAGTGACATCTGCAATGTACGTGGAATCGGGGTGGCACTCAGTGCCAGTACATCGATATTATTTTTCAATTCCTTGATTTTCTCCTTGTGTTCCACGCCGAATCTCTGTTCCTCATCGATGATCAGAAGACCCAGATCATTGAACACAATATCTTTGGAAAGAATACGATGCGTGCCGATCAAAATATCTACTTTTCCTTCTTTCAGCTCCTGAATATTCTGTTTCTGTTGGGATGGGGTTACAAATCTGTCCATAACCCTGACTTCCACCGGATATCCTTCATATCTTTTGGAAAAAGTACGATAGTGCTGTTCTGCCAAAATAGTAGTAGGACATAAAACAGCCACCTGTTTTCCATCTGCTACTGCTTTAAAGGAAGCTCTGACTGCTACTTCTGTTTTGCCAAAACCTACATCTCCGCACACGAGTCTATCCATCGGCTTGCTGGATTCCATGTCTTTCTTAATTTCTTCCACCGCTTTTTGCTGATCCGGTGTCAGATCAAAAGGAAATGCATTTTCGAACTTCTCGGTTAATTCAGAATCCTTAGAAAAAGCAAAACCTATATGCTCCTCCCTGCTTGCATACAGTGTTAACAGTCTCTCGGCAATATTTTCTACATTCTTCTGCAGTCTTTCTTTTGTCTTTTCCCATTCGTTTGTACCCAGTTTATTTAATCTCGGCACGACACCTTCCCTGGAGACAAACTTGCGTACAAGTCGGAATTGTTCCAACGGTACAAGCAGTTCGGCATTGCCTCTGTAAACAACTTTCAAAAAGTCTCTTTTGACATTCTGAATGGATCTCGTTTCAATGCCGAGGAACTGTCCTACTCCATATTGTGCATGGACAATATAATCACCAGGCTGAAGCTCATCATATCCGTGAATGACTTCTGCATTTCTGAATTTGTTCTCATATCTGCCAATACGGTGATGAATTTCAAACAGTTCCGCTGCAGAATAGACATGTATGTTTTCATTCACCAGATAAAAGCCTTGGGCAAGATTTCCTTTGTATAAGGAAATACCCTCCGGTATTTCACTGTCATGATCTAATTTGTTTACAGTCAGATGATTTTCATTGCATGCACTCTGTATTCTTTCCATTTCTTTTGGCTCAAGAACCAGAACTGCCTTATGATCTGTCATGATCATCTTGATCTTATGATCAAGTGTTTCATTCGGCAGATGAATTTCCTCTATGCCTGCTGTATTTTCTTCAAATGGATCTTCCTTGATGACTTTGCATCCTTTGGCGATATGATGGTAATCATGCCAGAGCGTATATTTGGGAAGCATCTTGGATTCCTGTACCATCTCCTGTACATATTTGATGGTTTCATCCATCATCCTTTTAATGCTTTCCTCAATCAATTGCTGATCGGAATATATCAGAAGAGGATGATCCATATAATCCCATATACCGTACTTTTCCTTTAATAAAGCCATGTATGGATACATCTTCTTTTCAAAAATATGCCCTTCCATGGCAGAAAGATCCAGTTCCACTTCTCCGTTTAAAAACGTATTGTTCGCATCTTCCAGAAGTTTAACGGATTCTTGTCTGATTTCTGCAATCTGTTCATCGGTAAAGATGACATCTGAAGCAGGAACAATTCGTATTTCATTCACTGTTGAAATCGTCTTTTGCGTTGCGACATCAAAGAAACGGATGGAATCAATTTCCGTATCAAAGAATTCTATACGGATAGGATTGTCATAGTTGATGGAATAGACGTCAACAATACCGCCTCTTGCCGCATAAGAAAGAGGTTGATCGATATGGGATGTCTGCGTATATCCTCCCGCACTCAATTTTCTTTTCAGTTCCGCCATGCTCATCTCTTCACCCACACGTAAAGAAATACAACCATCTTTGAACTGTTCAGGAGAAGGAATAAAACGCAAAAGAGCCGAAGGACATGTAATGACAACCTGGTCGGGATTTTCCAGCAGTGATGCCAAGGTTCCGACTTTTAAAGCTGTCATTTCCGGGCTTGAAGCAATTGCTTCAACGCGAAGAGATTCATCTGCACCAAAAAGAGCGCACTTGTCTTCATCCAGAAGTGTTGAGATTCTTTCATAAAGACGCTGTGCGTTATATAAATTCTGTTTGATGACTAAGATCGGCCTTGGCCTTTTGATGTAGGATGCAGCTATGACAAGTGCTTCCTCAATAAAGGAAGTTAAAGGAAGTGTTCCTTTTTCCTTATTTAGTGTCTTAACTGCTTTATTATCCTTTAATATATCATACAGCCATGGTGCCATCTGACTTACTCTGTCGGACAAGATTCCTCCTTTTCCTTTTTGATTTTAATGTTGTATTTTGACATGACAAGATTCATGTCATCATATACCCATGCATATGACGCTTCTGCAGCCTGCTTTAATGCAAAATCAAATACGTCTTTTTCTGCTTTGGGAACAGGTGATAATACCCAGTCAGGTACTTTTTTGTGATTTCCCTTTTCACTGTGGCCGACACCGATTTTGATTCTGGCAAAATCTTCCGTTCCAAGATGGGCAATGATGGATTTCATTCCTTTTTGTCCACCGCTGGATCCTTTCTTGCGGATACGCAATGACCCGGTAGGAAGATCCATATCATCATGAATGACCAGGATATCTTCCGGTTCAATTTTGTAATAATTGACAGCCTGTATAACAGCATTACCGGATTCATTCATGTATGTCAAAGGTTTCATCAGCAATACAGCCTGTCCCTCAATTCTCGCACTTGCGGTTAATGCATTGAATTTATTTGTGTTGATAGACACACCGCATTTTTCTGCAAGCAGATCCATTACCATGAATCCGCTGTTATGTCTTGTTTTTTCATATTCTTTTCCGGGATTTCCCAAACCAACAATCAGTTTCATTTCATATCCTCATCTCATGGGTAATTATTATAGCTTAGATTTTCTTAATTCTGTATGAAAAGTATCAAATATTCCCGGAATTGGAAGTTTCATGCTTGAAATAACCTGCATTATCATATCTTACAAGGAACGATTGATTTTTATCTGTAAATATAATGTAAGGAAAATCTACCCTTTTGTCTTTTCATACTTTAAGCAAAGAATCTGTTTTGTATATCAAATGACTATTTTCCTAAAACATAGTAGACTTTACATAAAGAAGGTAATCCTATGAAAAAGATCAATTACGGTATCTTATCCACTGCATCCATTGTACCAAGATTCATTCAGGGCATGAGATTAACAAATAATGGTGCTATAAAAGCTATCGCTTCCCGTGATATGACAAAAGCGAAAGCTTTTGCACAGAATTATAACATTGAAAAAGCCTATGGCAGTTATGAAGATCTTTTATCGGATCCGGATATTGATACAGTCTATATTCCATTGATTAACAGTTTACATTATGAATATGCAAAAAAGTCTTTGGTAAATAACAAGCATATTATTTTGGAAAAACCATTTGTATTGCATCCGGAGGATGCTGTTGAATTAGCTGAAATTGCAAAAGAAAGACATTTATTTTTAAGCGAAGCTGTCAAAACACCATATCTTCCTATTTATCAGAAAATCAAAGAAATCATTGAACAGAAAATCTATGGAAATATCCGGTATATGGATTTCAGACAATCCTATACCAGCGGTCCGTATATTACCGGATGGAACACAATGAAAGAATATGGCGGTGGTGTATTCATTGCCAATGAAGCATATTATTTCACCATGGCTGAATTTCTTGGCGGAAAGGTTCTTTCCTGCAATGGTTCTGCAACATTTGGAAAGAATGGTACAGAGGACCAATGTTGTGTTACATCTCTTTTGGAAAATGATATTCTTGCACAAATGAATGTTTCCACAAGAATCCTATTCAATAACGGATTAACTATTTATTTTGATCATGCAAGAATCGAGATACCGGATTTCTGGAAAGCAACTGTTGCATATATCTATCTGAATAATCAGTTAATTGATACTCTTTCATTTCCCTGTAAGTATGAATTTCAATATGAATTACAATACTATAATGAGTGTATTCAGAATGGTATTTTATCCAGTCCTGTTACACCTGTAGAAAATACTATCCGGTATATTCAATTCTGTAATGAAATATATACATCATGGGATAGAAATAATATTTGAAAATGAAAAAGCGGATTTTTCCGCTTTCTATGTAACTTCCAATGCTATATTTACCGCTTCTATTCCTTATGAAATATTTTTGCAACAGCTAAAACTATTGTACTTGCGATTCCGCCTGCAAAACCATTATTATAAAGATTTAACCATGAATGGAAAGAACCTGTCTGTCTGACAATGCTGATATGTACCATTCCTGCAAACATTCCCCACAATATGCCGTATTTTCCTCCTACAGGACTGATACATGTTCCTAATAGAGCAGAAAACTGTACTGCAGGATCCTGTAAGGACCAGACAGAGAAAAAGGATAATACGACAATGCCCAAAAGAATCCATACTACATTTTTATATTGTTTGCCGAATGCACCATACCCAAACATGGAATAGATACCTGCTAGAACAGGTCCGCTGAAATTACCTTTAATTACAAGAATATATATAACAGCGATTTCACCTACAATGGCCATATTCATCATCGTTGCACCTAAACCATCTGTCTGAATGAAATCACATTTTTGTCCGGATCTGTTTCCGATCTCTTTCAGATGATGAAACGACTTGCCGTTCAGAAGAAAACCTGCAATAAACCATAAAACAAACATAATTTCAAGGTATATGATGATCCATAACTGATGCTCTGTATTCCATGAAGACAAAGCTTCAAATGTATATCCAAACCCCTTTAATACTGCAGACACAAAAATCAAAACAAATCCTGAGGCAAATCCAACATTGTATAAATTCATTCCTTCATGCATTTTCGCTGTAAAAACAGAAAAAGGAGGAACAAGGAAACCACAGATGATCCCTGTTAATACTGCTAAAATCATATTGATTATTGGTGAATATCCGCCATGTACCAGCATGTATTGTACAATCGGTCCTGTACAACATGCCCATATTCCAACATGGACATTTTTGGAAAACGGTTCTTTTGCCAGTAATGAATACATCCATGTTCCTGCCAAAACAGGAATAATATTGACAGGGTTAATGCCAAATGCTGAAAAACCTGCAGTCATTCCGATACATGCAAGTGAATTACCGCTGAAAGAGGCACCACTGTAATATACAGCAGCTATGGCAATGATTGTTACTAAACCTATATTAAATATAGTAGCAGATAATCCACCTGTAATAATCGTATCGGTAACCAATCCGCATTCTGATATACATATTTTAAACAGATCATTCAAATGAAAAGAACCTGCCACAAAAGCTAAAATACAATGATACAAAGCTATTAGTATAAGAAGATTTTTGATTGAAGCTGATGGATTTTCTTTATTAATCAGTCCGGATAATTTCATAAACACCTCATAGATATGCAAGAATATACCATATATTTATAAAGTTCGACAACAATAAAAAACATGTTCGATATCGAACATGTTCTTGTCTTTATGCTTCCTTGCGAATACTCTTGATGTATGGATTTGTATTGAATGCATACAGTAATTGAGCTGTCATGACAACCCAGATCAACGGTTCACACCATACAACTGCATCATATTGGAATTTCGGAATAAAGATTGCCACAAAGAGTATTTTACCGATTAACTCAATGATGGAAGAAATCATCGGAATCAGTTTGGATCCGATACCCTGTAATGCAAACCTTGTCTGCATCAATACGCCAAGTACAGCATAGAATGGACCGACGATATACAGCATCTTTGAACCATTACTGATAATAACCGGATTGGTAGAACCGGAAATCAGATGAACCATTGTCGGTGCCAGTGTGAAGAAGAATACGGATACGACTGCAGCTAATACAAAGTCATAGAGATATGCACTGCGCATAGCTTTGAGAATTCTCTTACCCTGGTTTGCACCCTTGTTCTGGGAGATGAATGTGGAAACAGCCTGAGACATGGAAGTAAACGGCATGTTACCGAACATATAGAGTTTTCTTGCAGCAACATGGCCGGCAATGATTGTTGATCCAAGAGAGTTAATACCTGACTGCAAGATAATGGAACCGACAGAAACAATGGATCCCATCAAAGCCATAGCATAACCCTGTCCGCTGACATCTTTATATAACTCTGCATTATATTTGAAATGTCTTGCTTCAGGAATTAATATCTTTGTTTTATTGAAAATATAAATCAGACAGAGGATAGTTGATACACCCTGGGCAATAACAGTTGCAATTGCTGCACCGGCAACACCCATGTGAAATACGGTAATAAACATGATATCCAGCACTATATTTAGTAATGATGAAATAATCAGGAAAACAAGAGGCATGACGGAATCGCCGATTGCTCTTAACATATTTGAACAAAGGTTATAGGAGAAAGTAACAATCAGACCCAAAGCGATAATACGGATATAGGTATAAGCTTCCGCAAAAATATTTTCCGGTGTGTTGATCAGTTTAAGAAGAGGAGCCAGTCCTACCATCGCTATCAATGTAATGACAATACATGTTCCTAAACCAATGAACAATGAAGCGGCTACAGATTGTTTCATTCTGTCTTCATCACCTGAACCGAAGCTTCTTCCGCACACAATCGCAAATCCGGAACCGAGACTGTTACAAAAGAAAACCATCATTTCAAAAACCGCTGCTACCGAACCGATTGCCGCCAATGAATTATCGCCAAGATAATTTCCTACAATTGCCGTATCAACAGCGTTATACAGCTGCTGGAAGACGTTTGAAATAAGAATTGGAATCATGAAGATAATCATTGACTTCATGATTGGGCCATGTAGAAGATCTACCTGGGTTGACTTGTTTTTCATTTGATTCCTCCTGTCAATTCAATTAAGTTATATATACCAATGGAATACAATCCATTTGATATACACATATCAAAATCATTTATCTGCATAAATGAAGGTCTGTGCCGGTAAGGAATAGATATATCCTCAAAGTTCAGTTTTTCTTTCATGACTTCACTATAGTATCCGATAATATCCGGATTTAATACTGCACAAACAGATATGATCTGTTCTTTTAACAGTTCTTTGATATTTTTCTCTTTAATATCATTCATGAACGGAAAATAACGTAATTCTCCCGATGCATGAGAATAACCATTATACAGTTTTCCGTGTATCATAATGCCACATCCGAAGATTGTATTATCTGCCTGATAAACAATAGCTATATTTTCTGCCTTGTTTTCATGATGAAAACCTATACATGCGACATTGACATCATTTTCCACCACATATGGAACATGCCATTTATCTTTTATGTATGTACCGATAGGAAAGATCATTTCTTCACTGATCATTACATTTCCATCTGTACACATTCCCGGTGTACTGATCAATACCATACATGTATCAGGATATTTTTCCATCATTGTATCAATTTCATAATGCAGATAGTTTTCATCACGTTCTTTAAACTGATACCGTATTGTATCTTCTGTCTCGTTCATCAGATTAACCCTTCTGATAATTGACAGAAATTCTCCGTTGTTTCTTTTTGTATCTATGGTTAAGAAGTGACAATAATTCTTATTTATAATATAGCGGTTTGTTTTTCTTCCTACAGATGTGCCGGTTTTTTCAAACAGCAGAATCTCATGATTATCTTCCATCTGTTTCAATACATTGATCACCGATCCATGGGATAAGCCTGTATTTGCAGTGATTTCATTGCTGGACCATGTATTTCCCTGAAAGAAGCATTTTCTGACCGCTTTAATATTCTCTTTTTTTAGGTCACTTACTTTTGCCATATACAGTATTTTTTCACTATATTATAATTAAGTCAAGATTTAACTTAATTAATTTTATTATTTTTTCTCCAAGTCTTTTACAATCCAGTCCTTCTTCTTCAAATCATATGTTTTTTTACAATATGGACATGTTTTCTGATGAATTGCGTCGAAACTTCCACCACATCCGGTACACGATACTTTCTGAATCAAAAATCCCGGATCAAATAATGCAGATGCTTCTTTTTCAAGAATGATTTTAAATGCTTCATCTTTTTCATGTACAGATCCTTTTATATAGGTATCCGTCATATAAGCAATCACTTCCAAATGCAGAATTCCATCGACCTCCTTGCATTTTTGAACATATATCGCTCCTCGATACTGCATATCAGATATAGAATCCAGAAAATGCAGATCTCTGTCACCATTCCATACGCTTAAGGATTCTCGATGATCAGAGAATGTAATTGTCTGTAACATGGAAATCACTTTTCCTTCAAAAACATCATATTGAAATCCGGGATCATATGCTTCCATAAAAGAATTCATCTTTTTTCTGTTTTTTAATGATTTTAATAAAGGTAATGATCTGCCAGCTTCGAAGAATACTTTCATTAATAAAATCATGCTTTGCCCCATATACCATAAAAAAGCAAAAACAAGACCATAGAATGCTCCCATGAACAAAGATGCAAGTATTCGGAAGATCATTTGCATCTCGTCCCATGCATAAAAGCTTATTCCTGCAAGAAGAATACCGGAAATACATCCTGCAATGATCATCCCTTTTTTGAGCCTGTCCATCAAGGTTCCTCTTTCGGTAATACCCGGAACAGTGTAATAACTTGTAAAACATGGATACGTTTCATCCATTTCAAAAAATGTACCGCAATATGGACAACCATCTCTTGCTTCTCTGATCAAGAAAGTATGTCCGCAGTTTGGACAAGTACACATTCTTTCTTCATATCCTTCTTTATCCAGCATGGTTGCATAAATTGTTACCGGCCTGCTGATCTTTTTTATTTCTTTTCCGTTTTTACGATATATGATCGTCTGATTTGCCTCACGGTAAAGCATATTGGCAGTATATCCGTTTTCATTTCTTGCAACACTACCATGGATTTCATCTTTTACATGAATATAGTCTTCTTCTCTTTCAATTTCATTATCCTTTAAGCGCTTTTCCTGACAATTCAGATAATAACGCAATTCCCCTGCTGCACAGGAAGGTTCCTTTCCTGTCAATGACCAGTTATGTAATTCTTCTGTAAATTGATCCAGATAACTCATAATACACTCCAAATTGTTATTTTCCGTATTTTATCATACTTTCTTCACAAAAAAGAAAATACATGGCAATCCATGTACTCTCTTTTACTCTTCACTGTTTTCTTCTGAATCTTCTGTTACAGAGACTGCTTCATCTTCTTCCGTAACAGGTTCTTCATTTTCAATTTCCTGTTCAGTTTCTTCTATGTCCAAATCAATCGCTTTAACCCATCTTTGTCCGAGATGTGTCTTATTGAATGTTTCAGCCATGTATTTGATCTCTTCATATTTTTCTGTTTCACCATGCATTTCATAAATCTTTGTCAGCATAGTACCACAGATATTCTTATAGAAGCCGATCATCTGCTTATTGTAGTAGAATTCACCATAATCCCCTTCAAGCACTTTTTCAAAGAATGACTGACCAAGATCTCCTTCGTTGTCATAGAACATATTGCATGCTTCTGCAATATGAACAAGAAGCTCATCTTTCAGAAGATCTTCATACTCTTTCATCTTGGCAATGATCAGTTTACGATTTTCCTCTTCCTTATCTTTATATAAGATATTCGGAATTGTCAGATACAGATAGAAGAAGCTGTCTTCATTTTGGGCAATAGATGGTCTGTTCTTTTTATATGTGACCAGTTTTTCAACACGGATCTCATTTAAAGTGTCTGAAAATCCTTCATACATACCGTGGTAGCAATGTGCCCATAATTTGATGATTCTGACCTTGTCCTGATAAACATCCTCTTCCGGAAGCTCAGCAAGAAGTTCCTCTGTCTTTTCAAAAACATAATCTTTATCGGATATGGATTTAATAATATTGATCATTTTATTATTCTTTTTATTGGACTTTGACAATAGGATCACTCTGACGATCATATATGCCATGAACACATACATTAATATATTAAACAGCATATTTCCTCCTTATTTGACAGTCATACCTTATATATTATGATGAATTATGATAAAAAACAAACAAAATATGAAAAACCTTTGCTTCCTTTTATTGACTTTTTTTTTCCTTAAACGTAATATATATACGCGTTTGTTCAAAAGTATCAAAATTGGAGGTGGCATGAAATGAAAAGAACATACCAACCAAGCAAGAGAAAA
>CACXCB010000263.1 GCA_902766005.1 uncultured Erysipelotrichaceae bacterium
ATCCCCAATCCCCAATCCCCAATCCCCAATCCAAATTTAAAAAAATCAAAAATAGTTAAATATTAAAATAAATTAATTTTTAATATAAAATATAAACAAAAAAATAATAATAATAAAAAATGGGTAATATTAATGATTATGAATTGAAAAAAATTAAAAATCTAAGAATAGATGATTATTACAATTCTAATCCAATAACAGAAATTACATTTAGTCTTGGAAAAACTTTAGATGATTGTTATAATGGATTAAAAAGAAATAATTATCAAGTAATAGATGGGGATATAAGAGAATCATGTGGAGGAAAATATGGTGCTTTAGGAGTAAAAAAATATAAAGATTATCAAAGAGATCCTATTACTAATATTATAGGAACAATAAGCGAAGAAACTCAACCAGACTCTTTTACTCAAGATGGTTGCACATATTATAAAGTTAGAGATATTGATGGATATGGTGATATTCATCGAGATGAAGGTGGAGTATATTGCTTTTTATATTATACAAGAGATTCATGCAACAAAAATCCTATTAAAGATTTAGTTTTTGCTACTTATAAAACTGCAAGAACTAATAGTCAAGAAGTTGCTCAAAATTCATATAAGAGTATAAGAAGCTATGATTTAGATTTAGCAGCAATGAGAGGATATTCATATATGGGATGCAAAAATATGAGAAGAGCTAAATATAATTATATTTATATTTATAGAATATAAAAACTTTATTAAATTAATTATTTTAAAATAATTATTGCAGATGTGGGCAATCTGTCGCTGGCTGAAAAGAGAAGTTACTCTACGGCATATGTTCAGTATATGCAAAAAGTCCTAAACATGTATGCGTTTTATCAGCTCTACATTAAGCAAGCGGTTCCCGAAGAGTTTTCTGCCACTGTGACAATCAACGAAGAAAGCAAGACTATAAAGTCCCAGGACGTCACTGACGTGATGGAAATAGCAAAGAGTATTTCGGGCCGTCTGAAGAATTACCAAAGCAATTTTAATAGCTATACCCGCTACAGAAGCTATCTTCTGACTTCGATGGGAACAGAGATCGAGGAAGATCTCAAATGGTTTGCGGATAATGACATCGTCAAGATGCTTGAAACGGCGGTAACAAAAATAGGCGATCTGGAGACGAAAATAACAAACCTCAACACGGCGAACGACAACCTAGCTACCAAGATAAAAGAATACAATGGTAACGATTCAGGTGATGCGTTCAGCAACCAGATGCAGCAGGAATATGAATATTATAAGGAGAATATTGATCCGCAAAAGGTTGCCGCGTTGAAAACGAAATTGACCGAGTTGAAAAACTATTATACAGAGGTAAAGGCCTATCTGGAAGGATTGAAATTCACGGACGTTTCCTTGAAGGAATGCAATACACTTGGCAACATGGTGATGATGACAAGGCGCCACAAAACAACGAATGGATCAACTGTTGATGAGTACGTCGAGGGACATTATAGAGAAGGCGTCTCCAGTATTGCAGATTACATGAAACAGCAATATCATGAAGAAAAAACCGCCCCCAGCAAAAGAGAAACATCTATTGATGACGATGAATTCTGGCAATATTTGCAGAAAGCCTACGGTGTGACCAAGACAGATGAGGACGAGCAGGTGAAAAAAGACAAGGACAATATGAAGGAGGCGGCAAAGGATACAGCTTCCACTGGAAAGACCAACCCGTTCAACAATGTTACGGTTCCGGCTGAAGTGATTGCGTTGCTTCCCTCGCAGGGTTCTTTTACAGCGCCTGAAGGCGATCCGAACTACGACGGCGGAGAGAATTTCTCGAATCTCTTTGATAAGATATCCAATATGATGTCCAATCTTCTGGAGGGAATGAAAACAGCGGCAAAAGCCGGAAGGGACAACCTGTATGTGACGCAATACGCATTTGACATGTTCTCTTACAACACCATGGAGGCAGAGTACAAACAGGAACATGGAAAAGACGCAGAGGTGGTCATTGAAACCCCAAGCGGTGTCGCAATCAGCAAAGGGAACAATTATATGTATGGGGCGGAAATCGAGTATATCATCTATGGAGGATTTGATGCGGCAGGCAACATCAAGACTGCCAAGGGATGGATTTTTGGCATTCGCTTCTTGGCAAACTCCGTATATGCCTTGACCAATTCCGAGATTAAATCGATCACGCTCCCTCCTGCGCTTGCTGTCCAGGCGGCAACGCTTGGCGTGGTGCCTTATAAGCTGACGCAGGTAGTGGTGCAGCTCTGCCTCGCCTTGGGTGAGTCGCTGAACGACCTCAGACTGATGGAGGAGGGCAAGAAAGTTGCCTTGGTGAAAACCCCAGATACCTGGGTGCTGAGTCCGCGAGGCGCAGTGAATGCAGCGAAGGACTATATTGGCGAAAAGGCGCAAGAAGTCGTTAAAGCCGGAGCGGAGGAGGTGAAGGGTGCCGTATCGAAGTTGATCAATGCTGGAGCCGAAAAGGTTCAGGTAAAGGTGGATGACTATATCAACGACATGACAATCGCCATCAAGGGCCAGATCAACGATCTTGTAGGCAACGCATTTTCCGCCTTTGAAGATGCCGCAGTCGGGAAGATTGATGAATACTTTAAGCATGGTAAAGATGTCGCCTCAAAGGCCGCTGCTTGTGCAAACGAGATAATTGATTTGGCAGATCAAAAGGACCGCGGGATCATTAACGGGATCAACGGGACGGTCAAGCCCATTGTATAGACATTCTACGAAAGCTATCTGGCGAGTAAGCTCACAGACATGAAGAATACTATCTCGTCTACTTTAAGTACAGTCAATAACACCAATGCAGGAGATATTACGCTGGCGATTCAGAAATCAATTCAAAAAAGTTTATTTATAACTGAATATGGATATTTCCTTGGTCAAGAAAAATTGGATATTAAAGTCGGAAATGCTAAAGCCATGCTCTCAGTTCCTGTTCATGGGATTAGATCATTGGGCTCATGCGCTTTAGATATGGTTCAAGTTGCAAGAGGAGGGGCAGATTTTTATTTTGAAATAGGAATACACACTTGGGATGTAGCAGCTGCAACTGTTGTAATAAGGGAAAGTGGTGGTGCTGTTGTGGGATATAGAGGACCTGAAGGGCTTGATGATAATGTATTAATAG
>CACXCB010000264.1 GCA_902766005.1 uncultured Erysipelotrichaceae bacterium
CAAAACTTTGTTGGACTGCATCTTTCCTGCGAAGGAAAGAAGGCCATTCATAAATTTTTCATTCATAAGTTTTGAAACTCCCCTTTCAACGTTATTTTAGGGATTCCGGTATTGCGGTATCAATAGCTTATGAATCTAATGATTGTTTTGATACATACTTTTCGTATTTTTTCACATTAAAATTACATGATTTTGAATCTTTGGTTGCAAAAATGTAAGCGCTTTTACGCTTTGTTCTGCATAGCTTTACCATCGCTGATTATAGGGATTTTTCATATCTGAATTCAGCTTGTCCCTACCGATTTTACTGAAATGAATAAGCATTACGCTAGTCAAAAAAAAGCATCCCTTGATTTTTAACAGGATTTTCGAAGTCACTGTCAAAAGCGGGATGCGGTAGTATTACGCTAGTTGTGATTCCTTGGTAAAACGATATCCTCTGCCCCATAAAGCCTTGATCATTTCAGGCTTTGAAGGGTCTTTTTCTATCTTTTCACGGATATGGCGGATATGGACAGAGATGATCAGATGACAGTCATATGGTTCTGCATTCCATGTGGATCTGTAGATTTCTTCTGCAGAGAATGTCTTTCCCGGGTTCTCTGTCAGAAGAGAAAGAATGCCATATTCTTTCGGTGTCAGATGACTGTATTTGTGATCTGTTTTGACGCTCATTTCATTTTCATCCAGAATCAGATTCATACTTTAACCCTTTCTCTTTTTTAAAAATGTATCCAATGTATATTCTTTGCCGTTGTTATCATAGATTGTTACAGGCGTAAACTGATTGATTTTTAACAGTTCTTCCTCTGTCAGGAATGTATTCAATGAATAGTTGTAATTATTCAGATATACATAACCGCTCTCTTCGGTATTGTTGAAATGAATCATTGCATAGCTGTTGGAACCAAATGCATCATGATTCTGATAGAATTCGTTGATTCCCTTTTTCCTGTATTGATCAATAATCGTAAATACATCTTCATATCGACTGTCATTTAATGGAATCTGCATGTCGAAACCCACGGTTACCGTATTCAGATAATCTTCATTGTTATAGTTTATCTGTTTTGAAAGATCATCTTTTCTGCATGTAGCATTGTAGTTTACACTCAGGTAATCTGTCTTATCAACAGAATAGTTTTCCGCAATACCGAATCCTTTTGTGCTCCAGCAGGCAAATGCGAGGACAAAGGATGCAATAATGGATATGACATAAATGGAGATATACTTCAGGTTGATTTCAATTTTTCTGCGGTAAACAAATGTTGCAACGATGTAAATAAATGTCAGTAACAGATAGAAGATCAGAATATCTTTGATACCGTCGGTAATGACGCTTGCTGCCAAGACAACAAGTATGAGGAACGCATAGATATGAATAATAAACGGGTAAGCAAGGAACTGATCGGATAACTGCTCAGCTCTTTCTGTTTTTCTTTCCGTAAAATTCTTCCATGCGATATAACATGCAGCGATTGTAAAGAGCACAGGCATGACATAGTAGGATATCTTCAAAGGACTTCCCTCCACCAAATGGACAAAGTTGTTGAAGATCATATAAACCGGTGAAAGAAGAGCTATATTGCTGAAATCCATGGAAGATGATGTGATTCCTGCGATCATCTGATAGGCAAATATATTCGCACAGATTGTCACGAGAAGCGGAATGCAGGCATATGCTGCCAACATGACAATCCCATCGAATTCATTGTTGGCGATCAAATAGATTGCACTGTGAATAATCAGCAATTCCATGATGCCTAAAGCTGCTGCCAGTATCAGTGATATTACTAAGCCAAACCCTACAGCGAAATGTGCCATAAAAATATAGACAATCAATATAGATACAAGGAAATAGCCAAAGGCAATCAGGAAAGAAAAGAGTATATTTGTGATCAGCTGGTCTCTTCTTTTCACCGGAAGGGAAAAGTAGAGATCTGCACTGTTTCTTTTGTGGACAAAAGAGAACTGTATAACAGGAAGCATGAATGTCAATGCAACACTCATGAAGAAACCGGTACCTGCAGAAGCGATAAATTTATCATGCGCCGAATCATGTACGGTAATCCATGGCACCAGTGTAAAAGCAAGGTACATCACAAAGAAGAATATTAAAGCTATTTTTCTGTTTTTAATCAGATATAAAAGGTATTTCTCATTCATATTTTTTCACCTCTGCTCTCTAATTCATAGATGAACAATTCTTCAAAGTTGACCTGCAGAACATCCAGCAATACAGGCTGCATCGCCTTCAGCTGTTCTGTGATTTCTTCCTGTTTTCCGCGGATGACGAGTTTGAATACTCTGCCTTCCTGTTCAAAATGCAGCAAGTCAAAATCTTTGAAGTCTTCTTTTGTTTTTTCCTCTTTAAAAGCAATCTGGTATTTGTTGATGAGATCTTTGGATTCGAGAAGATCACCATAGCTGATGATTCTGCCGTCTTCAAGAATACCGAAGGAATCACAGATATCTTCCAGTTCTTTCAGGTTATGGCTGGAGATAATCACGGAAACCTGCTCGTCTTCAATTAACTCCGTCAATGCCTTTTTGAAGCGCAGTCTTGCGAGCGGTTCCAATCCGTCATATGCTTCATCCAGAAGAATCAGCTTCGGATGTGTGGATAAGGCGAATAGAAGAGAAACTCTTCTCTTCATTCCCTTGGAAAGATTATTGACGGACATTTTCGGTTTCAATTCAAATAATTCAAGATATTTCTGATAGTTTTCTTCATCGAAGTCATAAATGGATTCATACAACAGCTTTAATGATTCCACTGTACATCCGATCGGATAATACTGGCTGTCGGATACAAAAGAAATCTCATTTCTGATGGTTTCATCCTCATAGGTGTCTTTCTCATTAAAACGGATTGTGCCGCTGTCACTCTGATAAACACCGGAGATTAATCTCAATAATGTGGATTTTCCCGCACCGTTTATGCCAACCAGTCCGAAGATCGATCCTTCATTGACTTCAAGATTCAAATCTTTTAAAACTTCTTTTTCTCCGAAACTCTTATATAAATGTTCAATCCTTAACATTAGCTTCCTCCTTATAGAGATCATTCAACGCATGCTCAATCTCTTTTTTTGTGATGCCGCTGTCTTTCAGTGGCTGTAAAACAGACAGGATCTGTTTTTCTTTTGTGTTTTCAAAACTGATTTCTGCAACATACACTCCCTTTTTGGGAAGGTTGTATACAACGCCGCTTTTTTCCAGTTCAGCATAAGCCTTGGCAACGGTATTCGGATTGATTCCGTTATCCATTGCAAGCTGTCTGACGGAAGGCAGTTTATCACCCGGCTGCAGAACACCGGCTTCAATAAAGCGGATCATCTGATTCTGTATTTGTTCAAAAATCGGAATCTTGCTTTGCAGGTTCAATAAGAACATGTTTCCCTCCTCTCATCTGTACTATCTGTACTAAGTGTATTATCTGTATTGGAAAGAGTCAATATGGAAAAGTTTAAGATTGATTTTCTTCTGAAGTGAAAAAAAACTTGCACCGGGTTAATCTGCCCGATACAAGGATTTTTCAATTTCTACTTTTTTCGTAATACCGCAAACAGCCATCGGAAGTCCATCTGTCCGGGATGCTCATTGCCGAAGATGCCTTCTTCTTCAACTTCCAGTTCCGGATAGTTTTCCAGAAACTTGGCAAATCGTTCTTCATTCATATACGTGTAATATCTTTTGCCAAGATATCCGTCCTGATCACCATATTTGAACGAAACATAGATGACGCCGTTATCTTTTAATGCACGGATCATTTTCGGGAATACTTCAACCAGTTTGTCATATTCCAGATGCATGATTGAAGCTGATGCAAAGATACCGTCATATTGATTTTCTTCATTCAGTTCATTGAATTCCATGACCTTGACAGGTCTTTTCAAATACTCTGAAGCAAGCTTGCACAGCTTTTCAGCACCGTCTGTCGCTACGACTTCATACCCTTTTTCCAGAAAGTAAGCACTGTCCCTTCCGGATCCGCAACCGAAATCCAATATGGTATCGCCCTGTTTCAGATAGGAAAGAAAACGATCCTGGTTTGTTCTCTCGGTGATGGTAAAAGCATCTTTAAAAGCTCTTTCTGCATTGTCATTGAAATAAGAAATTGTCGTGTTCATAATTACTCCTTAACTACATGTATAGGATAACAGATTTTCCCCAAAAAAAGGAGTGTTTTTGTGCACTCCTTCTGTATTAATGATGCGGATATTTGATAACTTCACCGGTCCATGCTTTTCTTAAGATTTCCTGCATATCTTTGACCATCGGGACTCTCGGGTTAGCCGGGGAACACTGGTCTTCATAAGCAAGATAGGACAGTTTCTCAACTGCATTCATCCAGTCTTCTTCATTCAGATAATTCAGGCTGTTGAAACGCATCGTGATGTTGCAATCCTCACCAAGCTGCCATACTGCCTGGGCAAATGCTTCAACACCCTGTTCGAGGGATTCGACTTCCAGTCCGATTGCCTTGGCAAGCTCACAATATCTCAGATCTGCGTTATAGTACTTGTACTTCGGCCAGATACCCGGTTTTTCCGGCTTGGTGCCGTTGTATCTGACGGTATACGGCAGAAGAATTGCATTTGCAAGACCATGCGGCACATGGAATTCAGCGCCGACTTTGTGCGCCATGGAATGGTTCATGCCAAGGTAGGCATTCGCAAATGCCATGCCTGCCATACAGGAAGCATTATGCATCTTCTCACGTGCTTCCGGATCATTTGCGCCGTTATGGACAGCTCTCGGCAGATATTCAAATACCATCTGTACAGCCTTTAATGCCAAAGCGTCAGTGTAGTCTGTTGCCATGACGGAAACATAAGCTTCAACAGCGTGTGTCAGTACATCCATACCTGTGTTTGCCGTAATGGATGCAGGCAATGTCATTGTCAGTGCTGGATCGATGATTGCTACCGTCGGTGTTAAAGAGTAGTCGGTTAACGGATACTTGATATGTGTCTCCCTGTCGGTGATAACCGCAAACGGAGTGACTTCCGAACCTGTACCGGATGTGGTAGGAATACATACAAGACTTGCCTTTTTGCCTAATTCCGGATAACGGAAAGCACGCTTTCTGATATCCATAAACTTCTGTTTCAGGTCATCAAAATTGACTTCCGGATGTTCATAGTATAACCACATGCCTTTCGCTGCATCCATTGCAGATCCGCCACCCAAAGCAATGATGGTATCCGGTTGGAAGGACTCCATCAATGTCAGACCTTTCTTGACGGTCTGAATGGAAGGATCCGGTTCAACATCACAGAACAATTCATATGTGACTTTGTTCTGTCTTAATGCCAGCTGATCAGTTACTTTTTCTACATAACCCAACTGAACCATGGACTGATCGGTAACGATAAACACACGATTCATCTCTCTCATGTCCTGCAGGTATTCGATGGAATTCTTTTCGATGTAGATCTTGGAAGGCACTTTAAACCACTGCATGTTATTTCTCCTCTGTCCGATTTTCTTGATATTCAAAAGATTGATTGTGCTGATGTTGTCGGATACGCTGTTATGACCATAGGATCCGCAGCCAAGTGTCAAGGAAGGAATAAAAGAGTTATAGATGTTACCGATGCCGCCGAATGTAGACGGAGAATTCCAGATAATACGGCATGCTTTAATGCGTCTGCCGAATTCTCTGACAAGATCCTCATTGGAAGTATGAATGGCAGCACTATGTCCGATTCCATTAAACATGACCATCTGTTCTGCCTTGTTCAAACCGTCTTCTACATTCTCCGCTTTCAGCATAGCCAATACTGGAGAGAGTTTTTCCCTTGTTAAAGGTTCATTCGGTCCGACTTCCTTGCACTCTGCAATGATGATCGAAGTGGATGGATCGATTTCAAAACCAGCCTGCTGGGCAATCCAGTATGCGCTCTTCCCTGCGACTGTTCCGTTCAGTTTGGCAGACGCACAATCCTTACTGTATGCGGTTGTGCCAAACATGAATGTTTCAAGAAGCTTCTTTTCCTTTGCATTTACATAGTGTACGTTGTAGTGCCTGAATTCCTCTCTGACATCGTCATAAATCTCTTTATCCGCAATGACTGCCTGCTCCGAAGCACAGACCATGCCATGGTCAAATGCCTTGGACAGTGCTATATCGCTGACGGCTTCCTTGATATCTGCAGTGGTTTCAATATAGGCAGGAACATTGCCTGCACCTACGCCAAGTGCCGGTTTGCCGCAGCTGTAAGCAGCTCTTACCATGGCATTGCCTCCTGTCGCAAGAATGGTTGATACACCGGGATGATTCATTAATGCTGAAGTAGCATCCATGCTTGGATGTTCAATCCACTGAATGCAGTTTTCAGGAGCACCTGCAGCTATAGCAGCCTCATAAACAACTCTTGCTGCTTCAGCAGAGCTGTTCTGTGCATTCGGATGGAATGCGAAGATAATCGGATTTCTTGTTTTGAGGCAGATTAATGATTTAAAGATCGCCGTAGATGTCGGATTCGTTACAGGGGTAATACCTGCAATAACGCCAACCGGTTCAGCCACATACTTAAGCCCCTTGACAGGATCTTCATCAATGATGCCTACTGTCTTCTGGTTGCGCATGTGATTTACCACATATTCGCAAGCAAACAGGTTTTTTGTTGCCTTATCTTCAAAGACGCCCCTTCCTGTTTCTTCTATGGCAAGTTTGGCCAGTTCACCATGTTTGTCCAATGCCGCAACAGAACATTTTGCGACAATATAGTCGATTTTTTCCTGGTCGTAGTTTGCATACTCATCCAAAGCCTTCAATGCCTTCTGCACTTTTTCATCGACTTCCAGATAAGCCACATTCTCATTGGTTTCCATTGTTTTTTTCTCTTTAGCCATGTTTCAATCCTCCTGTTGAAATAAAAATAGCACAGAAATTCTGTGCTTTCAAGTTAATTTGTTATTTTTTTCACAAGTAAACGGTTACATTTATTAATGCATGCGTGCATACGTCTGTACAAGGATGCTTTCTACTGCTTCCAGCTGGTATGGATGGCTTCTTTGATCGAGATCCGAATCAAAACGGATGACTTCATTCACGTATGCAGGCATCGCTTTCTGACTGCCACAGATCATCCATATTTTCGGTCTCATCAGATTTTGTTCCTTGTTGCGGAAACTGCGGTAATTGAAGAATGATCCGGTATAAGAGAAGATGATAATTAATTCATCCTTTCCTGCATGCAGGATCTCCTCCATCTGGTCAACATAGGCAATAGAGGTATGAATCCTTTTCCCCATCATCAGCATATCCACCTGCAGGTTGATTGCGGCAGATTCTGCCTTTAACATTCCGTAAGCAGATATTTTTTCATATCTTTGCATATCCTCACAAAGTTCCTTGATCTTTGCTTCCTGCAGGGAATGTTGTACCTGATAAAGAGATGCACTGACATAATCCGTCCATTCCTTTGTATAGTCTTCCCCTTCCTGTATTTCAAAATGACTTTTATTGTCTGAGAGAATCTGTTTCAATTCATTGAAATCAGACAAACCGATATCACGAACAAAACGGGAAACTGAACCGGTTCCTACATGGCATGCATTCGCCAGCTCCTTAATTCCCATATGCATGATCTGTTCCTGATGTGTAAGGATATAATCTGCGATGACATAATTTGTAGAGTCTTTTTTCTCCGCTGCAAGCTCGCTGAGAAAAACAACCGGCAGTTTCTGATAAATCATAGGGCCCCTTTATTAGAATAACAGAAAAAAAATAAGAAGGAAATTCCTTCTTATCTTCCGCCTGCCGCTTTATATAACAATCTTCCTTTAATTTCAGATGGATCAATACCCAGTGCTTCCATAATCTTGAATGCAAATGGATACGGTGTTGCCGGTCCTTGTGAAGTCACTACATTCTGATCGTATACAGCCACTTCGTGTACGAATTCGGATACACTTGTCAGCTTCGCTTCATATCCGGTATACCCTGTTGCCCTTTTTCCTTTGAGAACACCTGCAGCTTCTAATACAGTTGTTCCGGAGCACATGCCGGCAATCAGCTTATTGTTTTCGTTGAACCATTTCAAGGTATTCATAAATTCCTCATTGGCAATGAATTTTGCCGCACAAGTTCTTCCGCCCGGCACAACAATGACATCTGCTTCTTTAACTTCTTCAGAGAAAACTTTGTCGGACTTTACTCTGATATTCTGCATGCCAAGTACATATTCCTCTTCCTGGAAGCGGTATGTGTATGTTTCTACGCCTGCTCTTCTGAGAAGGTCAGTAATCTGCATTGTTTCACTTTCTTCAAATCCGTCAATCATCATGACAGCTGCTTTCTTTGTCATTATTCATCCTCCTTCACGTCAAATGCGTTGAAATATACCATTCTCTTCTTCACTGTCAGGCTGTCTCCGCCTAGTACATCTACCAGTTTGTAGGCAAATGCCCATGCAATAGCCGGTCCCTGTCCTGTGATGATATTTCCATCAACAACAACTTTCTGATCAAGATATGTTCCGGAAGAAATCTTTTCTGCAGTTGACGGATAACATGTAAACTGTTTTCCTTCCAACAGTCCTGCTCTGTCAAGTGCAACAGGAGCTGCACAGATTGCTGCAACATATTTGCCTTCTTGATTCATCTGTTTCAGAATATCCTGAAATATCTCATTATCTCTCATGGCATCTGCTCCGCCATATCCGCCCGGCAGAACAACCATATCATAATCCTTTAACGTTTCATCCATGACCTTGTCACATAACATTGTAATGGAATGGGCACCTGTTACCTCAAGGCTTTCCAATCCAACCATATCACAGGATAGTTCTGCTCTTCTCATGATATCTACTATGGTTAATGCTTCTCCCTCTTCACATCCGGGAGCGAATATTACTGCTGCTTTTTTCATCCTGTCACCTCCATGTGCATATATACTATAGCTGTCGTATTGCAGGAAGTAAACGAATTTCCAACTTCTGGAAATCCGTTGTTTTTTACCTTTTGTTTCTATATATTTCTTACATAAAGCGGAGGCTGTTATGCGTAATAAAAACTATATCAAACCATCACGAACATTCCCGATCGCTGTTCTTCTGACCCTTGCAGGAGGATATCTCGATGCCTATACCTATTTCTCCAGAGGCGGTGTATTCGCCAATGCACAAACAGGAAACATCATCAAACTGGGCATACAGCTGGCTTTGGGAAACATGGAAAAAGTCATTCAGTACATGATTCCGATTCTCTCCTTTTCTCTGGGCATCCTGGTCGTATTAAGAATTCAGACCATCATGCACAGGAAGAAGATCACCTTTATCCGCAGATCTGTTCTGTTAATTGAAATTGCATGTTGTGTTATTGTTTCTTTTATCCCTGAAGCAGAAGAGACCAATATCATTGCTAACACAATTGTATCCTTCGCCTGTGCCATGCAGATGGAATGCTTCAAAACGTTTATCGGACAGGTCTTTGCGACAACGGTATCAACCGGCAATTTACGCAAGGCTATTGATTTCATGTATTCCGGTATCAAGAATCATGATCCATCTCATATCAAATTAAGTCTGCAGTATCTCTTCATTGTCTTTGTCTTTATCTTCGGGGCATGGCTCGGCACACACTTGACGCAGATTCTCCATGCCCATTCCATTTATGTTCCTGCCATGTTGTTCCTGTCATGTTTCATCATCATTACAGTCATTCAAAACAGAAGAGAAAAAAACGTATAGGCTTTTGCTTATACGTTTTCAAATCTTACTTCAGGTATGACATCAATGATGCTTCCCATCTCCTTATCTTGTAAATATGCAGAATTCAGCTTTGTCTTTGTATATTCCAGATAAGTACCTTTAACTGAATCTGTGAGAAGCTTAGTGAAAAACTGTTCCCAGCTGAAATAATTCTTTCCATCAATATAATCTGAAGGATTGGCTAATATAGAAGGAATATCTTTTTCCTGTATCAGTCCGGATGAAAGTATCAGCCATTCAAATGATTCAGGCAACAGAAGATATACTTCTTTTGAAACCTGCAATTCATACAGATCTTTCATCTGATCTCCGAAAGCTGCACCATCAGCAATTACCAGAACCGGTTCCTCTTTCATCTCATGAACCAGCTTGAAGATCCTGGTTCTGCCATGCGCAGACACACAGGGAATGCCCTGCTTTTCAAACCAGTATTTAAAAAAGGTATAGCCGGCATGCGAATCCTCAACGATAATCCTCTTTGGCTTTCTGATTTCTTTGTTCATCCCATACAAGTGATAGAACCGGCTGTATAATCGCTTTACAGGCGGATATTTAGATCTGGTTGTATTTTTCAATTCATAAATTTCATTGACACTGTATGGCAGTTCGTGGAGGCTTTCTCGGGTAACAATGACATAATAATTATCGCTTCCTTTTACTGCCTTTGCGAAGTCCTTGGAATAAACAAATGCATTTCCTTCGTCAATGAAAATAATATTCTGTTTACGGTTCTGCAACAGTATTTTCCATTCAACACCTTCAAGAACAGTACATGGTTTTTCGCAAATCACTTCAACACCGCTTTGTCTGCCGTTTTGAACATATTCATTAATCAGTCCAACCAAGGTAGATTTGCCTGTAGCAGAATCACCGCAAAGAATCGTGATATTCCTGTTTACGGTGAATTTGATCTGCAGTCTTCTTGTCCGGACCACAATATCATACGATCCCTTCATAGATATTCACCTCTTAAACTCAAGCCCGCAACAGGAACCATCTCTTTCATATTGTGAACAATCTGATTATTGTTAAGAATTAATGCCTCAAAATTACCCTTTCCGAAATTCATAATATGTCTCAGGTTAATCGTAATATCCTTCTTCTTGGCTATGCGAAGAATCCACTTCGCACAATTATCCCCACATGTAGACGCATTGAAAATATTTTCCGGTTCAAAGTACATCAGTATTAATGTTTTGACTCCGCCGGATAATAATGTCGGAGGTATTTTCCCTAATGCCGGACTTTCAATCAGATTTCTGTCCACAACGACTGATTTATCAACATCTTTAATCATCTTCTGCACAAAAGGATCTTCCATCCATTCATCTAAATAATTATTCTTAAAGTATACTGCGGTATTATATATAGCTTCAGGCATATCACCATAATAGATTTTCAGCATAGTTTTGTACCCCTGTCATTTGTGTCTTCCACAATATTATAACATGAGAATCTCCGGCTTCTTCATTTCATATTCATTTGATACAATAAGCAGCTTCAGTTGTTGTGTTATTGGTTCTGCCGGCTTTCTTGGCATCACCGATCACATATACCTCTTTTACAAGATCCTTGATCTTTTCTTCTAATGAATTATAGGAAGCTGCACCTAATGCAAGAATAACATTGTCAAAGCCACGTAATGTTTCTTCACTTCCGTCAATTTCATAATCAATGCCATCTTCATAAATCTTTGTGATCTTTGCATTGCAGATACGTTTTACATCGGCGAGACGACTCATCAGA
>CACXCB010000265.1 GCA_902766005.1 uncultured Erysipelotrichaceae bacterium
GTCTCATTTTCTACGCCAGTACGTATCATGAAACCGTGCTATCGCCATTCATCCTTCGATAAGCCTGTAGTTCGATAAGACGCAATTTGCGGCAAGGCTAAGAAGCTCCGCAGGAACGCTTCGCATCTACGATTCACCACTTTCTTAATTCCCTCATAGGGAGAAAATTACTATACCAAACGCCTTAGCTTTGGCTTAGGCGTGAGGCAATTGAAGGAACTTTGGTGGCTGTCTCTGCTCAAACGGTTGATAATAAAGGAGAGGTATTGTCTATGAGTAAGGAACTGCAAAAAATTACCACAAAACCAATTGCTGATATTGGCAATACTGTTGCCAGAGTTTTGGATAATATCTACGATGTTCAATTAAGTGAAATTGTGGAACAAATAGTCCGGCCTGAATTTCCCGTTGGCGGAGAACTCCGAAATGATGAAATATGTTTTTATCAGATAAAAAAGCTATCCTATGACGAAGAATTCCCTCAAAAGGAAGCTTTTGAAAATGTCCTTATGTCATTGGATAATCGTTCATACAATTTCGTTTACATATTATCTGGAGACTATAATGGTGTTGCGCTATATTTTGGTGTAGTGAAGAACGGAAATAAAAATGATAAAGCGGAATATCCGCTTTCTGCCAGTGATTATGGAGATATAATTGCAAATAGTTTTCAAGGTAATTTCAATGGAAGTGAATTAAAGCGTTTAAAAGGACAGGAACTAAAAAAAGTATTGTTTGAAGATACTTCTCAATATCATAGCGCTGGAGTTATAACAGGTATTCCGTCCATTATGGAAGTAGAACAGGGAAAGGAGAATAAATTTCAGGGCATTGACCGTCTGGTCAACAGTATGCTACCCATGAATAATCGTCAAAAACTTAAGTGGCGTATGGTAGTTGTCTGTGAACCGGTAGCAAGAGAAGAAATTCTGCAACAGCAAAGAGATGTGTATGCTTTTTACAATCAACTTTCTGCGGGGGCTGAAATATCATGGCAGCAAGGGCAAAACAGAGGAGTAAGTACAAGTACCGCACATCAGGAATCAGACAGTAAAACAAAAACGTTAGGAACATCTGAGAGTCGAGGCAGCTCAACAACTCATAATGATAGCTATAACGAAATGAGCAAAGGCACATCACGTACAAAAGGTACTACAGAAAGTATTTCCACTGCACATACAGATGGATATACTGACACAAAAGGTACAGATGAGAGTGAGAGCTTAAACATAACAGGAACAATTATAAATAAGCAAAAACAGGAGTTGATGAAATATATTGATGAAGAATTATTAGTCAGATTAAAACTTGGAATTAGTCGTGGCTGGTTCCGCACTAGCATATATTATATGGCAGACAAGCCTGCCTATGCAAATCGCCTAAAGGCAGGAATAAAGGCATTAGTACAAGGAAATAAATCATCCTATAGTCCCCTCTTATCACAATCTATAGACATAGAAAAAGAAGAGAGTATTTTAAAAATTTATCAAAATGTTTTTGAGAGCAATCAGGGTATTGACAGAAATGCGTTAATGATGCTTGGCCGTTCGTATACAAATGACATGATTGGGTTATCAACGTACCTGACACCGCAAGAAATATGTGTAGTAGCAGGCTTGCCCCAAGAGGAAGTGCCGGGGATACCTATGAGGGAAAGTGTCAGCTTTGCCTTGAATGAAAATGAGATAAAATCAGCAAATAAGATGTTGCAGCTCGGAAATATCATGCAGAAAAAACGTGTTTTGGATATACCATTTTATTTAGATCAGGAAAATCTATCCAAGCACACGTTTGTTGCAGGCGTTACAGGAAGTGGCAAAACGACTACCTGTCATAAGCTCCTGCATGAAGCTGAAATGCCATTCTTAGTAATCGAGCCAGCTAAAACAGAATATCGTGCCTTATTAGAGATAGACAAGGATTTAATTGTATTTTCGCTTGGAAATGATAAGCTGGCTCCATTTCGAATTAATCCTTTCGAGCTTTTACCGGGAGAAAACATTTCGTCACATATTGATATGATAAAGGCAGCGTTCACATCCGCATTTCCAATGGAAGGTTCTATGCCTCAGATTATGGAAGAGGCAATTATACGTTGCTATGAAAATCACGGTTGGAACATAGTACTGAA
>CACXCB010000266.1 GCA_902766005.1 uncultured Erysipelotrichaceae bacterium
AATATAGGCGGCAATTGCAACTGCAAGAAAGCTTCCTGCAATTCTGCAGCACGCTTTCCCGATTAAGCAAAGGGCTTTCCAGATACCTTTAGCGAGGGACCTGAGGATCGACACCAGAGTATTAGCTATTTGCTTCTTCATTGCAATACCTCCTTTTGATGAGCGAAGTTTAGAGAAGGGCTCAGAAGAGCCAGGAGAAGAGGAACACGAGGAGCCGCGGCCCTACTACTACTACCAAGAGTAGAAAGAGCAGGATGGCCAGGAGGAAACGTCCAAAGCCCATAGTAACACCTCCTTTCCACGGAAAAAGTGACGAGGATGAGATCAATCCTCTGGTTCGGCGCTGCCATCACCTCGGAGAACCATCGTGGTTGCTACAATCGTAGCCCCCACGAAGAAAATTGCCGCTGCAGCGGGCCAGCCCTGAAGGCAGATCTGGAATGTGGAGTGCTCCAACAGGCCAGGCACTGTACGTACGATGCTTGCCAATACTTGCTTCATCTCACTCGCTCCTTTCGGTCCTTGGTTTTGCTTACATGTATATTATAAAGCACAGGGATGAAGAATAATATGGGCAAATACATTTAATTTGTGACCACTTTTTTTATTGAAATATGGGCATAGTAATGGTATAATAGGATTGGCTTTGACCACAAAATAGGGCCAGAAATGGAAGCGATACGGATGGCTAATACAATTATCAATACCGACCCCATAAAAATCAACTTGCCAGAATCACTTTACCAATCACTATTAAGTGACGCGGCTAGTTTCGAGGTGCTCAAAAGAGACGGTGAACGGATCAATCTTAATGGTTTCATGAGCTCCTTTGTCTCCGGGTATTACGAGAAGTACCTAGAGGAAGTCTCCAGACGCGCTAGGAGAATCAGAGAAATGCTCTCGCCATTCATAACAGATCAAACTCAGTTGGATCGTGCTACCTTGGAGTTGGTAGAAGATGATAAGTCAATCGATGGAGCAAGCAGCAAAGATGCCAATAGTAAATCACTCAAGTTTCGCCCGACTAAAGAAACTGATGGGATCATAATTGAAATTGAAGAGGAGCGCAGGACAGCTAACGAGTCCCTTTCTGGCTTTTTTCGGAAAATGCTATATAGTTATTCTAAGAAACCGACCTATGAAAGGGAAAGAATCATATACCATGGGATAACGGATTTACTAGAAAGAGCCTGCTCTAGTAAAAAGGAGATCACATTTACATATCGGGATAAACCAGGATTGCTTCATAGGGTTGTACCATATAGAATTAGATATGGAACAGATGAGCTTCATAACTATCTTCTTTGCCAAGAATACAACGAATTTCGCGATGAGATGGTTGCCATGTCATACCGTTTGTGTAGAATAGTGAATCCGAGAATAACCAAAGTAGACGGACAGCTTGATAGTAGAACAACAGAACGCTTGGTAAAAATGGAAGAGTATGGGCCTCAATACACGATCAATGAGGAAACAGAAACTTGTGTTGAGTTCACTCCAGACGGGCGAAAGAGCTTCCAGAGACTATATCAAGGTCGCCCCATTGTTGATAGGAAGGAACCAGAAGACGACAGCGGAAATGTAAAATACTACTTTACGTGTTCACAGGACCAACTGTATTTGTATCTTCGACGTTTCAATCCTGGTGAAACAACTATACTTTATCCTGAGGGGCTAAAGGCAAGGCTATATCAGTTTCATCTTCTGCATCTTATAAATCTGAAACCAGAAGATGAGGTAGCTTCAAAAAGTTCGACGTTGGATAGTGATTGAGCAAAAGGGCTTGTATTCCGTGAAGACTAGGATGCAAGCCTTCAAGTTTTCCTTGATCTCTCAATCATTGAGAAAGACGAGATATCATAGTGAAGAGCAAATTCGAAAACTGCTGAATTGACATGTTTGTCTGCCGGATATAGTCATTCAGACATCAGATACGTAGACGCTCTAAAAAGTATTGCTACATCACCATTGTTTCTTTGGTTTCCTGCTGATGATTAGCGATCATTGTATTCTATTTGGAAGAATTGAGGACAACTAATGCTAAAAACACTATTGGATTGATGATCTCTGTTTTTTTACAACAGAAGGGCATCATATGAATTCTGTTTTTGCAAATCCCAAAGGGCCTTGCAAAGACTATGCTTATGGTGTATCATTAGGGCATGGAGAGTAGTGAGGTTAATTATATGTCAGCATACACCACCATCCTCCAATCCCCCTTTGACCAAATCTCGCCGGAGGACGAGAATTTCATCGAAGAGCTGCTCGCTGTCGCGCAGCTCTTTCGGCCTTTTTCAGAGGGGCTGGACGAGTTCATCGTCAGCCATGGATAT
>CACXCB010000267.1 GCA_902766005.1 uncultured Erysipelotrichaceae bacterium
AACGAAAACTAAGATCGGCTATGAAATCCCCATGACCCGGTACTTCTATGAATACCAGGCCCCGGAACCCATCGAAACCATCATGGCCCGCATCACCGACCTGGAGCGGCAAATCGGCGACAGCCTGACCGCCCTGTTCCATCAGCAAGGAGAATAGATATGAAAGTACTAGGTGAAAAAGCAAAAAGAAGAAAAGGCATGGTTAGAGTGAGAGGAGGTTATAGCGATGTAAGTGGTATATCCCCTTGCAACAACATTTTGCAAACCGATGAATTTGATGATGCAACAAGGGTGCAAATAAACAATCTTCTTTTTAAGATGTTAGGATTAGTTTTTGATCACGAGAATGGGGTTTTCCAAGCAACCGATGGCATGCAGAATATATCCCATAGTTTTTGTGAAAATCTATTGAATGATGTATTATGCCAGTCAACTATCTTAAGAGAAGGTTCTTATTTCAATTGGCGATTGGTATATGAAAATCGTATTTCTGTTGTAATAACAGATGCAGAATATAATGAAGTACTTGATATTCTTCAGTATATTTGTGAATGGGTTGAAAATAGATTATATGATCGTTTTAAAGGAAGTTTTTTTAATGCTTTTAATTCATTATTTGAAAGGGAGTATGTAGGATACCGTTTTGTTGATAGAAAAATAGTTTCCATTACTGATAAAAATGAAACTCAATCTATTGAAGATGCTTCAATAGTTCCATTTGATGGATGTCGAGCACACATAAAAAAAGCCATAGGGTTTATAGCTGATCGTGAAAACAAAGACTACAAGAACAGTATTAAGGAGAGCATCAGCGCTGTTGAATCTATTTGTGAAGTGATAGTCGGAAAAAACAAAGCAACACTGAATGATGCATTGAGAATAATAGAGAAAAAGGGAACAGTTATACATCCTGCTTTAAACCAAGCTTTTCAAAAGTTATATGCATATACGTCTGATCAAGGCGGCATTCGTCATTCAGATGGTATGTTTGAAAGCAACGTGACCTTTGAAGAAGCTAAGTTTATGCTTGTCAGTTGCAGCGCTTTTATCAATTATCTGATTGCTGAATATGGAAAAGGAAGCAAATAAAATGCGAGCAATGAAGGATAGTGGAATTGCATGGATTGGGGAAATACCTCAAACCTGGACAATTGACAAAATTAAGCATCATTTTACTATTGTTTCTGGCGCGACACCTAAAAGCGAAATTTCAGCATATTGGGATGGCGACATACCCTGGGTTACTCCTGCGGATTATAAAACGCAAGATAAGTTTGTATCCCAGGGAAGGAAATCTTTGACACAAGAAGGATATGACGCATGTGGAACAACGCTTATTCCGGAGGGAAGTCTCGTCTTTTCTAAGCGTGCGCCTGTCGGTACTGTTGCTATTGCCAAAAATGAATTGTGTACGAACCAAGGTTGTTTATCTTGTGTTGCGAAAGATAATGTGAATTCAGAATATTACTATTATGCTTTAAGCACTTTTACAGAACAATTTGATTTAGTCAGCACGGGGACAACATTTAAAGAGATTGCAGCAGATGTATTTGCCAATTTTTATTTGCCACATCCGGATTATAAGGAACAAAGGATAATTGCATCTTTTCTGAATTCAGAATGTGCCCGCATTGATGCAGTGATGGAGCAGACCCGGGCATCCATCGAAGAATACAAAAAGCTGAAACAGGCTGTCATCACCCAGGCCGTCACCAAAGGCATCCGCCACAACCGCCCCATGAAGGATAGCGGGGTTGACTGGATTGGAGAAATACCTGTCGATTGGGAAATGCTAAGAAAACTATCTTATGCTTGCTGTAAGAATATTTCTTATGGCATTGTGAAATTATTTGACCCTGATGATGAACATGGCGTAAAAGTTCTACGTTGTAGCGATATTCGGGAAGGAATAATAGATACTTCAAATATACGTACTGTAACTCAAGAGATTTCAAATGAATACAGCAGAACTATTCTTGATGGAGGGGAAGTGCTTATTAATGTTCGAGGCACGCTTGGGGGGTGTGCGGTCGTACCTAAAGAAATGAAAGGATATAATATAGCACGGGAAGTTGCTATGGTATCAACAAACAATACATTGAATAACCGTTATTTGATGTATTATTTTCTTTCCAATGCGTTTTTGACATATGAAGAAATGAATCTGGCAGGAAGTGTTTATATTGGGCTTAATATTGAATTATTGTCTGCTTGCCCAGTTTTATTACCGAGCATTTTAGAACAGGTAGAAATTGCAAATTATCTGGACAGCAAGTGTTTTGAAATCAATGCGCTAATAGCAAAAAAAGAATGTTTTTTTCAAGAATTGGAGAAATATAAAAAATCAATGGTTTTTGAATATGTGACAGGGAAAAAGGGGGTATAACCATGGGCGAAAGTATCTATCTCACATTTAAATCCGATGAAAAAGGGTATTATGACCGTCAGTGTCCAAGCCCCGAATGCAAATATCGTTTCAAAGTATATATGCAAGATTGGAAAGATAAATTTAAAGATGAAGCTGTCTATTGTCCGCTTTGCGGGTATGCTGACACTTCTGATAATTGGGAAACAGAAGAACAAGAAAAGGCAATAAATGATACAATAAAAAGTTATGCGAATTATCTAATTGATAAAACCATAGGGAAAGCATTTCGAGATTTAGAGAGAAGTACTCGTAATAACAAATTCATTAAAGTTACATATACACCCAAACGCCCAATTTCGTTTATCAATAACCCTATTGGATCAAGCGAAGAGTGGGAAACTGAATTAGAGTGTGAAAAGTGTGGCGCAAAGTACAGTGTTATTGGCGCAGCTTATTTCTGCCCCTGCTGTGGGAATAATTCAGCTATTAAATCTTTCAAAAATTCATTGATTAGCATCAGGAAAATGCTTGATTCCTATCAAGACATGAGCGTAATGTTAAAAGAAAAATTTGATGAGGATACAGCAGTTTCAATGATGCGAAAAATACTGGAAAATAGCTTAGGAGATATAATTTCTGCGTTTCAAAAGTTTGCTTGCACAAAATATGAGGAGTTGAGTGGAACACAAGGTCGCAATAATGATTTTCAAATAGTAGAAAAGGGAAGTAAAAAATTTGAAGAAGTTACTGGAAAAAGCTATGGAGAATGGTTAAATAATGACGAGTTAAAACAGTTAAATATATTGTTCCAAAGAAGGCATATAATTGAACACAATGATGGCATTGTCGATCAGCATTATCTTGATAAATCCGGTGACACAGGTTACAGTTTGGGGCAAAGAATTGTTGTAAAAATATCTGAAGCATATCTGTTGCTGAACCTGATTGATAAACTTGGAGAAGGGTTATTATCGTTATAATGTTGATTTTGTAATAAGGAGATTCACAATGCCTGCTTATTCCCCTCCCTTCCGCATGACTGACGAAATCACCGGATTGGTGATCGAAATTGGCGAACTGGTGGGCGCGGTGTCGGTGGACGCGAGGCTGTCGCCAGACCTCAGGCTGCGGCGGGAAACCGCATGCTGTCCGTGATTCGGGACGCGCTGGCCCAGATCAAAG
>CACXCB010000268.1 GCA_902766005.1 uncultured Erysipelotrichaceae bacterium
AATCAGGCAGAGAATGTCCGTGCTGCTTTCGATTATTTTGCCGGCAGGAAGAATCAGCAGGCAACACTTATGCTGCAGAGCTTCGGGATCCTGGATGACGACAAGATCCGCCCGGAGGGATCCAAGTATGCGTCTTTCTACATCGATATGGTAAAGAAGCTGCAGCCACATGGTGTTTTGAATTACACAGATATCTTTGATGAAGAGATAACTTTTGACGGTCACGTACAGTTTATAGATAAGGAATTTAAGATCAATTTCTTGTTCACTCCAATCATTTTCCTGTCATTGGTATATGCAGGATATGCCGTCATCACGTTTAAAGACGGCAGTACGCTGACGGCTTCCACGTTGGATAAAGTTCCGAAGACAAGTGTGAATGACCTGTACGAATTCAAATATTTGTCCAGACCGGCGCAGATGTCTATCGTGGAGTTGAAGAAGTTGTTTGAGATACTGGAAATAAATCCAGCCCTTCTGGATAATCCGAACGATCGTGAAAAAGGCGTTGCGGAACTTCTAAAGAAAGCTCAGGAAATGAGTAACAGCGCTGTTGTCGCAGACAGGAAAATGACAGATGGATTTGAACTGTGGGGCGAACCGTTGGCAAATCAGCAACAGGTTAATATGATGCGGAAAGCTGCCAATGCTGTAAAGGATGAATTCAGCAATTACTCCGCAAAATTCAATACACCTGCGAAGCTTAATAACTTCAGGTTAACATCAGAACAGATCGATGAGCTTGGAAAGAACATTGAGCTTCTGAGGCGGATTCCTGAATACCTCACATTCAAGACAGAATGTCAGGATGTGGTTACATATATATCCTCCATTGAGTATATCGATCTTGGAAGCGGTATGAAATCTGCTATTGAAGATGGCAAAGCTGAATTCAGAGAAATCCGCGACAGCATTATGGATGGTGTAGCAGGAGAGGTTGCCGCCCGCAAGATTGTATCAAGATTGGAAAAGATCAAAGAAAAATACATCGATATCTACTATGAAGAGCATAAGAAAAAGAGGCTGGGCATCGATGACGCGAAACGTCGTGGGAAGATCCAAGAAGGTCAGGCTCTTAGCAATCTGAGAAAGCTAAAGGGGATTGAAATCTTGTCCGGAGCAAAGCTTTCTGAGTTGGAGCAGAGTATGGCAGAACTGAAGGTTTGTTACAGTCTTACACCAGAGATCCTCAAACATTCACCCTTTTGCCCAGAACACGGATGTAATTTTAGATTAGATGTTAAAGAAAAAAATGTTGCCGGTCAGATGGAGCAGATAGAAGAACGTATCGATCTTATGGTAGTTGAATGGACAAAGATGCTACTCGATACACTTTCAGATCCAATCATTTTAGACCAGAAGAAATTCCTAAAGGCACAGGAGGCAAAAGCCATTGATGATTTCATTTCATCCGGCATGCTTCCGAAGAAGGTGGATGATTTCTTTGTCAACAGCATCAATGCCTTGCTGAAAGGATTTGAACCGGTCATCATTGAGACGGGAGATCTAATGCATCAGCTGGAAGAACTGCCGCCGATGGATGAGAGTTCTTTTAAGGCTAAGATCAATGACATTATTGCTGGATATACAAAGGGCAAGGATGCAAGTAAGCTTCGTATTGTGGTGAAGCGCAGGGAAAGTGAGGATTAATTATGGAATCAAGAAAACTGACAAAAGATGATCTTGATAAGGTGAGGAATATAGAAGGCTTTCCGATAGCAGACGACGAAGACATCATCGCACTTTCTGATGCACCATATTACACTGCATGCCCGAATCCATTTATTAGTGAGTTCGTTGAAGAAAATGGTACAGCATATAATGAAGAGACAGATGATTACAGGTGTGAACCTCTTGCGGTTGATGTAAGCGAGGGAAAATATAATCCCACTTATAGAATGCATCCATACCATACAAAGGTACCCCATGCCGCGATTATCAAATATATTAGGCATTATACAAAGCCTGGAGATCTTATATTTGATGGCTTCTGCGGTACAGGAATGACAGGTGTAGCAGCACAGTTGAGCAAGAAAGAAGAATGGGGACGGGTTATAGAAGAAGGAAGAAAAGCAATTATTTGCGATATTTCTCCTGAAGCCACATTCATTTCAAGAGCATATAACGACAGCTATAATCTTTCTGAAATGCAACAAGAAGCTGAAAGGCTTATTGCTGAGTGTGAGAAGAAATATAGTTGGATGTACCGTACTCAGATTGGGACGGGTAGCGAAGCTAACATTGATTCATGTGTATGGTCGGATGTGTTTATTTGCCCTAACTGCGGTCATGAATTTGTCTTCTGGAATGAAGCGGTGGATGTTGAAAACGGTAAAATTCCTACGTCATTTTCCTGTAAAAAATGTGGAGCCAGTTTAAAGAAAAAGGACTGTGAACATGCTGTAGAGATTGTTTTTGATAATATTTGCAATCAAAACGTCACAATGTATAAACAGATACCTGTTTTAATTGGGTATTCAGGAATTGCAAAGGGAACTAAAGTACCAGATTCTAATGATATTGCAGTCCTGAAAAAAATTGACGAGATGCCGCTGGATAGTTTCGCACCAATGGCAAAAATTCCGCACGGAGAGAAAACAGAGGAAGCAATCGCAAGGGGCATACATTACACATATCAATTCTATTATAAAAGAGCTCTGTTCATTCTCGGCTATTTATGGGAGCATGGCTCTATAAGGATTAAGGGTGTTGTCTCAAAACTCTTGTTTAGAATGACAAAAAGATATGCGTTGACATATCAGAGCGGTACATGGGGAGCTGGCGGTGGACCAACTCCGGGCACCTTATACATCCCTTCACTTGTTAAAGAATTAAATATTATCAATCAATTTAGGGATGCTGTAAGAGATTATTCAAATGCTTATGAAAGACTTGATAAGGGTCAGGTTATTATATCTACACAAAGCTCAACTTCAGTGCCGCAAATTCCGGATGCAAGTATTGATTATATTTTTACTGACCCGCCGTTCGGAAGCAATATTATGTATTCAGAATTAAATTATATTTGGGAATCATGGTTAAAAGTGTTTACCAATGAAAAGGAAGAAGCAATAGTAAGCCAATTACACGGAAAGAACTTAGCAGATTATCAAGAACTGATGACAAAATGTTTCTCAGAAGATTTTAGAATGTTAAAACCCGGCAGATGGATTACTATTGAATTCCATAACTCAAAAAATTCTGTCTGGAATTCAATTCAAGAAGCAATACAGGTTGCAGGATTTGTTGTGGCGGATGTAAGAGTTTTAGATAAAAAAAGAGATAGTTTTAACCAGGTAAAGGAAGCTAGTCAGGCCATAAAGCAGGATTTGGTCATTTCTGCTTATAAGCCACTTAGAAAATTTGCTAAAGAATTTTGTGAAGAGATAGGTACTGAAGAGACAGCGTGGTCTTTTGTTCGACAACATCTGGAACGAATTCCAACGGTTGTCATAAGAGATGGAAAGATAGAGGTAATATCTGAAAGACAAGCATATTTGTTATTCGATAGGATGGTTGCTTATCACATTGTAAATGGGATACCAGTACCGCTTGATGCAGCAGAGTTTTTCAAGGGACTTGATGAAAGATTTCTAATCAGAGATAATATGTATTTTTTGCCAGATCAAGTTAATGAATATGATACTGCGCGGATAACAACAGATCTAGAACCTGTACAGCTTAGTTTTGTTGTCACCAATGAGAAGAATGCTATATCTTGGCTTTACTATCAACTCACAACACCTCAAACATATGCTGAGTTACAGCCAAAGTTTATGCAAGAAGTCAAATCAGTGGATCACTATGAAGCTATGCCAGAATTAGCTGTATTACTTGAGGAAAGCTTCCTACAGGATGAAAAGGGAAGATGGTATATACCTGATTCAACAAAAGAGGGAGATGTGGCAAAACTCCGTGAAAAGAAGCTTTGGAAAGATTTTGAGAGCTATTTATCTGGACGCGGTAAATTAAGGTCATTCAGATCGGAAGCTATTCGTGTTGGTTTTGCACGACTTTGGAAAGAAAAGAATTATAAGGCGATCGTTGATATGGCGGAACGTCTCCCGGAACAGACTGTCCAGGAGGATCCAAACATCCTCATGTACTATGACATCAGTCTTAGCCGCGTGTAATTATTGAAGGAGTGATACGGTGCTGGAAACAGGGAAATTTGCGTTTGATACAGTAAACAGCGCAAGTGTACAGATATTAGAGAAAATAGAAGCCTGGGGATATACATCCTACCGGGTGTTTAATCCTGCCAACGGCACCGTGTACAAGGTTACTGCGGATCAGCTGAAGGAAGACGGCGGGACAAATATCTATGATGAGAATTATCTCAGGTATGTGACGCTACTTTCCAAAATTAAGAATGAGACTGCCGGAGGATTGCTTTCGTCGTTGGCCAGCGGTGTGATCCCGCTGCCGCATCAGCTCCATGTTCTGAACAGGGCAATGGAGAGTAATACGATCCGGTACATACTGGCTGATGAGGTTGGTCTTGGTAAGACAATCGAAGCCGGAATGGTCATCAAAGAACTTAAAACAAGGGGGCTGGTAAAGCGTGTGCTTGTCGTATGCCCGACAGGCCTTGTGACTCAGTGG
>CACXCB010000269.1 GCA_902766005.1 uncultured Erysipelotrichaceae bacterium
ATGGCGGCTATGGTGAAGTTGGTCAACACACTGGATTGTGGCTCCAGCACTCGTGGGTTCGAGTCCCACTAGTCGCCCGCTATGTAAAGAAAGTCCTTTGTACAAAGGGCTTTTTCTTTATCTCACTCCATTTTCAGAGTCAAATTGAGAAGATTTGTGAGAAGATTCTTCTAAAAAGTCAAACAGTTTCATATCTTTTTTATCGATCAAATGCGTATAGATTTTCAGCGTCATATTTACATCAGAATGCCCTAATCTTCTTGATACTGAGACAATATTCATGCCATTATTGATCAAAATGCTTGCATGAGAATGTCTAAAGTCATGTATTCTAATCTTTTTAACACCACTTTTCTGGATAGCTTCCTTTTTTCTTCTATCAATTGTCGTTCTTGGAAGCGGTTTTTTTCCTCCAAAAATGAAATCATTTTCCGAGAAGTTTGCATCCTTTTTTTTGAGAAGATTTTTTCAGATCCATAAGCAAACTATTCAAAGAAGCGTTAATTGCGACTGTTCTGACACTTGAATTATTCTTTGGAATCTTAATTTCATAAGATCCTTTTTCTGTTTGTTTGGTATGAGATTTGGTAAGCATTGTACCAAGAAAACGCAAAAGAAAGGGTTGCGACAGTTATACTGTTGCATCCTTTTTTACGAGATATGAAAAAATGCCGACTATTCCTCTGACTGTTTCAACCAACAGCATATGTCCAAGAGGCACACAGAGCCCAAGAGGATTATCATTCAATTTGCTATTTAAATTTGTTACAATAGAGATAATAAATATACAGGAGGAAATATCATATGAAAACTTTTCCTGAGGGCTTTCTCTGGGGTGGCGCAACAGCAGCAAACCAGTTTGAAGGCGGCTGGAATGAAGGCGGAAAAGGCTGGTCGGTTTCCGATGCAGCAAGAAGCCATCTGGACATCGACGTACAGGACTATGCCAAACAGAATGAAGTTTTGACCAAGGATATTGAAGAAGCAATGGCTCATCCGGAAGATCTCGTGCATTATCCGAAGAGACACGGCTCCGACTTCTATCATCATTACAAGGAAGATATCGCACTGTTAGGAGAAATGGGATTTAAAGTATTCCGCATGTCCATTGCGTGGGCGAGAATTTATCCGAACGGTGATGATGCTGAGCCGAATGAAGAAGGTTTGAAATTCTATGACAATGTGTTCGATGAATTAAAGAAATACAACATTGAGCCACTAGTTACAATTTCACATTATGAACCGCCTCTGAACCTATGTCTGAAATATGACTGTTGGTATAACAGAAAGACAATTGATTTCTTCATGAATTTTGTCAATACAATTGTCGACCGTTATAAGGACAGGGTAAAGTACTGGCTGACGTTCAATGAAGTGGATTCCATGATCCGCCATCCGTATACAACAGGCGGCCTGATCCGTGACAGATTCGAAGGCAAGAACTGGGAAGAGGTTATCTTCCAGTCCATGCACCATCAGTTTGTTGCTTCCGCATTGGCGACAAAAGTGCTGCATGAAAAACGTCCTGATTCTTTAGTCGGATGCATGCTGACAAAGCTGACATATTATCCATATACATGCAAGCCTGAAGATGTTCTGGAAGCACAACAGAGAATGCGCTCAACGTACTGTTACAGTGATACACAGGTATTCGGTGAATATCCTGCCTATCTGCTTGCAAGATTCAAAAATCATGGATTGAACATTGTCATGGAAGAAGATGATCTGAAAGTCATGAAGGAATATCCGGTTGATTTCATTTCTTTCTCCTATTACAGTTCCTCCTGTGTAGCGAAAGATACAGAGGGCTTACAGACGACTGCCGGCAATACTGTCACTGCAATCAAGAACCCGTATCTGAAAGCCAGTGAATGGGGATGGCAGTCTGATCCGATCGGATTAAGAGTTTCACTTGTCGATCTGTATGACAGATACAGAAAACCATTGTTTATTGTTGAAAACGGATTGGGTGAAAAAGAAGAGCTGATTCCGGATGGAAAAGGTTCTTATACGGTTGATGACCAGGGACATATTGATTACTACAAAGGCCATTTCCAGGCGATGTATGATGCAATCACAGAAGATGGTGTAGAACTGTTAGGCTATACCACATGGGCTTGTATTGACCTTGTATCGGAATCCACAAAGCAGATGTCCAAGAGATACGGTTTCATCTATGTTGATTGTGACGACTATGGTAACGGTACATTCAATCGTTATAGAAAGAAGTCTTTCTACTGGTATAAAGATGTCATAGCATCAAACGGTGCATGTCTGTTTGAAGAAGAATAACGAAAAAGCCTCATCGTGGGGCTTTTTCATTGGGGTGCTCATTTAGTCTTTGGAATGGCTGAACAGATGCACTGATCAAAAACATAATTGATTACCTGTAGACTGAAATCTGATAATCATCGTTTTTATTCTGTAGCATCGTCATGGCAAGTGGATATTGTGCCCAAATTCGGCTTCAGGCACAACAAGAGGTTTTGTTTTACCACAGAAATACTCCAGGACGCGTGGGTAATCCGGCACAAAATCGCCGTTTTCACCGTATTTTGTTACTTCATCGGGTAAATCTTCCAAGGCGGTCAGTTTCTTCCAGTCCTTGTCGAAAATCTTGATGACAATCCCGACACTG
The DNA here is from genome assembly GCA_902766005.1 of uncultured Erysipelotrichaceae bacterium. Classification (GTDB taxonomy): domain Bacteria; phylum Bacillota_I; class Bacilli_A; order Erysipelotrichales; family Erysipelotrichaceae; genus Bulleidia. The sequence goes on from CACXCB010000269.1 coordinate 2,639, forward strand.
CGTATGTTTCCGTAGGTATAAATACATTGTCCCGCAGTTATAGCTTTCACGACTTCGGGAAAGTCCATCTGAGACAAAGCGTAAAAGGTCTGCCTGTCAATCCGCCAGAATGTACTTCACCATCACCTCTCCAAAGGCTTGCCATATAGTCTTTTTCGTCGGTCCATGCATTCCAGCTCTGTCCCTTTATTATTAGATCGTATTCAGTATCCTGTTTCCGGTTTTGATCTTTAATATTGTTTTTGCCTCGGAATTGTCCGTTTCCACTTTGCTGATTGTGGGATATGTGACATTCGGATTTATTCTTGCTTATCTGATCGGAAAAGCAATCACAAGGTTTACGGGCAAAACATATGCACATATTTCCCCTTATCTGCTTACGACATGTGAGGGTGGCAATGTTGCCCTGCCTCTCTACGTATCCATAGTCGGGGCATCGCATGCGATCAATATAGTCACCTTTGACATGGCAGGAACCATCATCGCTTTTGTGATTGTACCTGTTCTTGTCGCAAAACAGTCTGCAGGCGATATGGATCTTGGAGATTTAGTGAAGAAAATCTTTTCCAATTTCTTTGTCTTGGCGGTGTTGTTTGGCTTATTGCTGAATCTTACAGGTATTTATCATATGCTGCAGAATTCCATGTTTTTTGAAATGTATCAGAACAGCATCTCTATGATCACTTCACCGATTACTGCCATGATCCTGTTTTCCCTTGGATATGATCTCAAGGTGGATGCAGACACAATCAAGCCGATTGTCAAACTCGGACTGGCACGCATCATGACAGGTTTGTTGATCATCCTGGGATTCTTTCTTGTCTATCCGTCCTTAATGCAGGAAAAGATCTTCATGATTGCAGTATTCCTCTATTTTATGAGTCCGACAGGATTTGCCTTGCCGATGCAGCTTGCACCTTTATGCAAAGATGAGGGGGATGACAGCTTTATGTCGGCATTCATATCATTATTTATGATTGTCACTTTATCTGCTTATGTTTTGATCGTTTTGTTTTTACAGTAAAATGACAGCACTGAACGCATTTGGCACCGGTGTTTGTGCATAAAACCAATCGCGAATGACAGACAGTTTCTACACTGCTGTCTTTTTTTCGGCTATAATGAAACTATGCTGAAAACCGGAAGAGAATTATACAAGGCAATTCATGAAGGCAAATGGTTATCTGTTGTATATAAAAACAGGGATCAGGAAACGACCAGATACTGGATCGCTGTAAAAGATTTGGATCCCTTAAACGGTAAGATTTCCGTGAATGGTTTTCATGTGACAAAACATTCCATCATGGACATGACCATGTATTTTCATCGTATACAAAGTGCTGCAGTTCTCGATGGGACAGTGTGTGATATCAATGAAAAACTGGTAGAGGATATCCGTCTGTTTCCGGAAAAGTATGCATCTTTTTTTGAGAGTAAAGTCAATCTTGGCGTGTTGGAATACCTTGCCCAATGCAACAAGCTTGATACAACGCCTTACTATTCCGATTACAGCCTGATAAAAGAACTGGATGATGCAAAGATTACAAAAGACGGATATGTGTTGAATGACAGGCAGTTCGAAAAGATCGTTAATGATTTTCAGCGTAAAAGCAGCCTGAACAAGCCGGCAATCAAGATGCAGGAAATCGGCATGAACATGCTTGGCGTACAAAGCATAAAGGGCTTGTACCTTTTGGCATACAAGCCATTAAAACTGGACGTAGAGACACACACATTGAGGTTTTCTTCCAATACGGTTATCTGCAGGGAGTTCACGGTAAACGGATACAAGGAAAGCATCCGTTCCTTTCTGGATGAAGAGGATTGCCTCTTATTGGAGGATCCGGATTTTCATATGGAAAGACTGCGGGACAAAATTACACAGAACGGTTTTGTGGTTGACGATATGCCGTATATTATTGCAGTCGGAAGGGATCATTTTATCGATCTTGAACATGAATATGAAGGCATACTGGATATGTATGAAGAGAACCATGTCACTGTTCCTGTACGCGCCTTTTTCGGCGAGCTGACCGATCATGAAGTCAGAAGAAAATTCTATTCCTTTTCTCTGATTGACAAGGAAATCAACATGGACCAGCTTCTGGCAATGAATCATGCCTTACGCTCTCCTCTTGCATATGTGCAGGGACCGCCGGGTACCGGCAAGACAAAGACCATTGTGAATACAATTGTTACGGCTTATGCATATCAAAGGACTGTTCTTTTTGCCTCAAATAATAACCATCCGATTGACGGTGTCGTTTCCCAACTTAAGAATTTGTACTATAAGACAAGAAAAATTCCTTTTCCTGTTGCGAGATTGGGCAATAATGATGAGATTGAAAAGACACTGGAGGAGTTAAAGGAAACTTATGCAAGAGTCAAAACATATACTTTTGAAAGAAAGAAATCACCACCGAAGAAGAGCAGGACACAGAAGGCGAAAAACCTTTCCCAATATCTGCAAAGATATGATCGGATGCTTGAGCTGAAGGAAAGAAAAGAAGCAATCGAAACATTGCTTGAATCCAATCAGCAGATGAATTTCCAACTCTCATTGCAGACAGGACAGCTTGCCTCCATTGAAAAACAGCTTTCTGAAATGGAGGAGTTCAGGATAGAAGATGCCTTGCAGTATGTGGATGATGATACGGAAATGCTGATGCAGTTTCTCTATGATTCTTCCATCCGCCGTCTGCAGAAACTAAGTGAAGCTAAATACGACCAGCTTCGTAATATTCTCCGGCTGAAACCGGAAGAGAGAACAAGAGAGTTTGTACGCTATATTTCCATCAGGGAAAACCTGAAGAATTTTTTGGATATCTTTCCTGTTGTGGCTACTACTTCAGCCTCCTCTTATAAATTGGCAGGACCGCAACCCATATTTGACATGGTTATTATCGATGAAGCCAGCCAATGCAATACGGCGGTCAGCTTATGCCCGATCATCAGGGGAGAGAACCTTCTGCTTGTCGGAGATCCTCAACAGCTATCACCTGTTGTTCTTTTGGAAGAAACGGACAATTTGATTCTGCGCAAAAGATATCATGTCACCGAAGAGTATGATTACATTGAAAACTCTGTCTATAAGACATTTTTGGCGTGTGATTCGGTATCAGATGAAGTGTTGTTAAGCTATCATTACCGTTGTGATCCCAAGATCATCAATTTCAATAATCGGAAATACTACAATGACAAATTGAAAATTCTCTCTGAAAAAAACAAAGATTCGCTGCAGTTCATCAATATCCAAAACAATGAATCCTTTGAAAGAAACAGTTCATTCACAGAAGCGATGGAAATCAAGGAATATATTGAAAAGCATCCTGATGAAAAGATCGGGATTATTACACCTTTCGCCAACCAGAACAAGCTCATCACGGAACTGACAAGGGCATATGACAATGTCACATGCGGAACCGTTCATGCGTTTCAGGGAGATGAAAAGGATGTCATACTGTTTTCACTTTCTTTGACGGATCATACAGCGGATAAGACGTATGGATGGTTAAAAAACAACAGGGAACTGATCAATGTCGCAACTTCACGTGCCAAGAAAAAACTGGTTGTCATCGGAAGCGAAAGACAGCTTGAACGGCTTCATGCAAACAGTGAAGAAGATGACCTGTACGAACTGGTGCAGTATGTTAAAAATAACGGAAACGTACAAGTTACCGGTAAACCGGCATCTTCACGTGCATTGGGCATAAGACCTTACAGCACACAAACCGAACAGGCTTTTCTTGTATCTTTGAATCATGCACTGGATAATGCCTTTCAGGATGGTTCGAATTATAAAATCTACAGGGAGGTTCCTGTCTCACAGGTATTTCAGAATCATTCTGTATCTACGGATTTCTTCTACAAAGGAAGATTTGATTTTGTCGTTTATCAGAAAACCGGAAAGAAGGAATATCCCGTATTGGCAATCGAACTGGATGGCATGGAACATCTTGATCAGGAAATTGTAAAGGAACGTGACAGGAAGAAAGAAGAAATATGCCGTCAGCATGGATTTTCTTTAATCCGTGTTGAGAATACCTATGCCAGAAGATATCACTACATCAAAGATATTCTGATCAATTACTTCCATGGAAAATAGAGTTTGAAATGATTCCGTATGCAAAGTATAATATTTTTTGCTGCAGAGGTTGTACAGAAAGATTATTTATATGGATACAGGTCATTATGCGATTGCACCGGCAAGATAATAAGCAAGATAATAAGCAAGTTAAATAGAGGCGATGATCATGAGCAATTATACACCCCCATATACAATTACAGAGAAAATGCTGGAGAAAGTGTCATCCATATCTGAGAAGGTGGGCAAAATAACAAGCCATAAGGAACTTGAGTCACAGCTGCATCTTCGCAGGAATAACCGTATCCGGTCCATTCACTCATCCTTAAAGATTGAAGCGAATTCACTTTCGTTAAATGAAGTCAGAGACGTCATAAACGGGCACCTCGTTATCGGAGATCGGAAAGAGATTCAAGAGGTAAAGAATGCATTTTCTGCATATGAAAAAATCTCAGAGATTGACCCTTCAAGTGTAAAGCAGTTAAAAGAGATACATGGTATCATGACACATCTCACTGTTGAGGAGTCCGGTATGTTTCGGAAAGGTGACGAGGGAGTTTTCTCGGGAGATAAATGCATATTTATTGCACCACCGCCAAACATGGTACCGGGACTCATGGAAGAATTGCTCTCATGGGTGAAAATGAATGAGAGGAAAGTACACCCACTGATAATGGCAGCAGTATTTCACTATGAATTTGTGTTCATACATCCCTTTGCCGATGGAAACGGTCGTATGGCCAGGTTGTGGCATACAGTCATACTTTATCGCTGGAGAAGTGTGTTTGCATATATTCCTCTTGAAAGTCAGATTGAAAAGTTTCAGGAACAATATTACAGTGCTATCGCTAAGTGCAATAAAATCGGTAATTCAAATGCTTTCATCGAATTTATGCTGGATATGATGGATCAAGTTCTTGATGATGTAATCGTACAGGTAAATAAGGTAAATACAGAGACCAGTGAATATGTAAAAAGGCTGCTTAAACTGATGGAGTATGATGTTCCATATACATCAAATGACATCATGGAAGGACTGGGGTTAAAGTCAAAGGAGACGCTTCGCAAAAACTATCTGAATCCGGCGATTGAACTTGGCCTTATAAGGATGACCATACCTGATAAGCCAAACAGCAGAAATCAGAGATATGTAAAACAATAAAATAACCGTTTAAAGTATGCACAGAAAAAGGCATTTGGGAACTGATCTCAAATGCCTTTTTGTCTGAAAATGAACGTATTTTTCAGCAGAAAACGATTCTCCGCTTTAAATAATCAATAGATAGCCCGGACACACGGGAATGACTGCTTTTCCCACGGTTTTCATGAGACCGGTACATCGGCAGATGTGATGACGTATGACATTTGTAAATGATTTGGGAGAATGCTTTTCTGAATACTGACAAACATTTTTCTATGACATATAATTTTGAAAAAGATAACAGGAGGCAGTATGCGTAAGACAAAAATCGTCTGTACAATAGGTCCGGCAAGCGAGTCGGAAGAAACACTTAAAGAGTTGTGCCTGAGCGGCATGAACGTTGCAAGATTAAATTTTTCTCACGGCACTCATGAAGAGCATCTCGAAAGAATCAACCGCATCAAGAAAGTCAGAAAAGAACTCGGTCTTCCGATTGCAATTATGCTGGATACAAAGGGACCGGAATTCCGTATCGGAACTTTTGAAAACGGCAAAGTCATGTTGGAGGAAGGAGCAACATTCCGTTTTACAACCGAGGAAATCATCGGTAATGAGAATATTGTATCCGTCAGCTATAAAAATCTGGCAAATGAACTGGAACCGGGTGACACAATCCTCTTAAACAATGCATTATTGGAATTCGAAGTCATTTCTACAGATGGCGTTGAAATAGAGACAAAAGTTATCGCCGGCGGTGAGCTGTCCAACCGCAAGTCCATGAGTTTTCCGGGTAAACACATGCAACAGGTATATCTTTCCGAACAGGATAAATCGGACATTGCCTTCGGTGTTGAAAATGATATCGATTTTATCGCCTGCTCATTTGTATCTGTCAAACAGGATTTGGTTGATGTACATGATCTTTTAAAATCCCTGGGCAAGGATAACACAGTAGAACTGATTGCCAAGATCGAAAACCAGTCCGGTTATGACAACATCGATGAAATCTGCTCGGTATGTGACGGCATCATGGTTGCCCGTGGCGACATGGGCGTAGAGGTTGCATTTGAACTGCTTCCTGCCATCCAGAAAGATCTGATTTCCCGTTGCAGAATGCTCGGCAAGAGAGTCATTACCGCTACGGAAATGCTGGAATCCATGATCCATAATCCAAGACCGACAAGAGCTGAAACATCCGATGTTGCAAATGCTGTATATGACGGAACAAGTGCCGTCATGCTGTCAGGTGAAACAGCTGCAGGTGCCTATCCTGTTCTTGCGGTAAAAGCCATGGCGAAGATTGCCGAAGCTGCTGAAAACTCAATTGATTATAAAAAGCGCTTCTATCAGTATGATTTTGAAATTGCCAATGATATGGATGCTATATCTCATGCAGCATGTACAATGGCAATGGATGTCAATGCCAAGGCAATCGTAGCCTGCACGATGTCAGGAAGAATTGCTAAGATGGTATCCAGATTCCGTTCACCTGTAGACATTATCGGTTTGACGACCAATGAAAAAACATGGCGCTCCCTTGCTCTTTCCTGGGCGGTAACACCGAAGATGTGTGAAGTGGTTCCTTCTACTGAAGTATTGTTCTATATGGCAAGAAAGACAGCAGTAGATGCAATGCAGCTGGAAGAAGGCGACAAGGTAGTTATCACAGGTGCAGGAACAGCCGGACAGTCCGGAAAGACAAACCTGATCAAAGTCGATATTATCTAAGTTACATGAACCCGGAGAAAATCCGGGCAATGGCGTAAACCCTAAAAATATGGGAATACGCCTTTTTTTTGTTGGAAATCTGATTAGATTTATTGAAATGTAGTATAGGAATATATTGATTATATTTAATAAATGAGCGAATATATAGGTAGTAATGTAGTATAGGATAGGAGGCCTTTATGTTCGTTAAGGTGGTTCCAAACAACAAAGGAAGGAAAAATACATCCTTTATCTATCTGACTGAGGCTTATCGTGAGAACGGAAA
>CACXCB010000270.1 GCA_902766005.1 uncultured Erysipelotrichaceae bacterium
TAAAGGATACCATAAGAGATGCAGACAATATAAGGGGTTTCATGCCACTTTGTGAGGGCCGCCCCCTAATGGAGGGATATATGAAAAGGATCCTTAATATAGGATCCTATAATTTCAATGCGGCATCATATCCTTCTTTGACAGCTGTTAATGCATTTCCTGCTTTAACGGCTGAGCCGACAACCTGTACGTTATCACAATACTTTTTGGCGATATCCTCCAATGGATTATATGCTCTGTATCCAAATGCTGAGATGACAGTTTCAGCAGGTAGTGATATTGTTTCTCCGTCTTTATTGATATATTCAACTGAATTCTCGGTGATCCTGGATACTCTAGCATTGGTGACAACTTTGATGCCTGTTTCTTTCATATAGCCAAGCAGGCATTGTCTGGATAATGGCATCATGTCATTCAAGATGTCATCTCTCATCTCAACAACAGTGATATTCTGATTTGTCTGTGTCAGATAGTGTGCTGTTTCAGCACCGACTTCTCCACCTCCGCATACAACTACCGGACCGAATCCGATATCTTTTTTACCTAACAGGATGTCTTCTGCAGTGAAGACATTGGAGCCGTTAATTCCTTCAATATTCAACATTAACGGCCTTGAACCTGTAGCGATAATAATAGCTTCCGGTGCCTTTTCTTTGATCATCTCTTCTGTCACTTCCGTATTCAATAATACCGGCACATTCAAATCATTCAGGCTCTTTCTCAATGACGAAACAAATGTGGATAATTCGCCTTTTCCAAGAGGATATGCTGCGGATTTAAATGCACCGCCCAGTGTATCTTTTGCTTCATATACAGTTACATCATGTCCTTGCAATGCAGCTGTCTCAGCAGCCATTAATCCGGCAGGACCTCCTCCGATGACCATGACTTTCTTAGGATGATCTGTTTTCTTTAATTCATTTTCATATTCTCTGCCGACTCTCGGATTAACAAGACATGTAGCGCAATCATCATTCAATAATCCTGCTTCACATCCCTGCAGACATCCGATACAATAACGGATGTTTTCGAGTTTTCCTTCTTTTGCCTTCTTTGGCAGATAAGGATCAGCCAAAGATCCTCTGCCCATGCCGACAAAATCTGCTTTACCCATCTTGATGAGAGTATCTGCCATGTTTGGATTGTTGATCCTGTTTGTTACAATAACAGGACAGGATACAAGTTTTTTGATCTGTTCAGCAACGTCCATGTTTAAAGCGTGTTTTGTATACATCGGGGCTATAATCTGATACTGGATAGGAGATGCATACATACCGTTGGAAACATGGATACAATCAACACCTAATTCATCAAGGTGTCTGGCTAATTCAAATGCATCTGCTTCGGTTCTGCCGCCTAACAGATATTCATTTGCGGAGATTCTGACTTGTACAGGGAAATCAGGACCGACATTCTTTCTGATTTCGGCATAGATTTCATCCAAGAAACGCACTCTGTTTTCAAAACATCCTCCATATTCATCTACTCTCTTGTTTGTGAAAGGAGAAAGGAATTCACAAATCAGATATCCATGAGCTGCGTGGATTTCCAAACCGTCAAATCCGCTTTCTTTGACTCTTTTAGCAGTAGAACCGAAGTCTTTGACAATCTGATGGATTTCTTCTTTTGTCATTTCTTTCGGCATATCCAGACAGAAAGTATCTTTAATGGCAGATGGTGCAAGAGGCTGCACATTGCCGTTTACCAGATGCCTGGATTGTCTTCCTGCATGATAGATCTGGGCAAAGATCTTGGAATCATACTGATGAATGGTTTCTGTTAATTTTTTGTTGCCTTCAATCTGATCGTCATTAAACAAACCGGGAATACAACGATATCCTTTGGCGTGTTCATTGACACCATAGTCTTCTGTAATCAGAAGACCCCATCCGCCTTTGGCTTTTTCTTCCATATACTTGATATAACGCTCAGTGATTTTCCCATCTTCTGTGCAAAGATTCATCACCATTGCCGGCACAACCAGACGGTTGGGAATTTCACAATTTCCGATATGATAAGGTGTAAATAATTCTGTTAACATTTTTAAATGTCCTCCTGTTTTTATTGTAGGGGATGAAACGATTTCAGAGTCAAGACCTGAAAAAAAACGGGAAAAAACCAAAAAAATGCCTTTTTTAAAGAGAAAAAGGCAATTTATTTATCATTTCAGACCTGAAATGGTTTCAGGTGTTATCTTCATTCAGGCGAAGACGGAATTCAACAATTCTGCGGAAAGAATCATCAACTTTCCCTCTGCCGACAAGAACGGCACGAAGGGTATCATCACAAGAAAGCTTTTTTTCTTTCACATAGTTTCGTATGCCTGCATCTGCATGAAGATTGAAAGAGCCTATCTCACCGATATCCACATTTGTACATACGTATAATCCGCCTTGTACATACTCCATTCCTTCTATTACCGGAAGATGCATGACATTGACATATTTTTCTTCAATTTGCATGACCCATTCCTGATACTCATTATGCCAGTTCATGCCGTTATCAAGAAAAGCCATCGTATCACCGGTAAAATAGATATCACGTATTTCTTTTTTTACATTGATTCTGTCATATTGATCACCATGTCCGTTGATCAGATGAAAGGCATAATAGGAAGGAATATACTGAATCCAGTAATTATCGAGGTTATAAAAGCTTTTGCGTAATTGGATGGTTAATTCTTCAAGTCTTTCTTTTAATAAAGTTTTTTTGAGAATATCGAGATCGATGGATGAAATATATTTGCTTAGTATATCCGCGGTATGAATATGAAAATTATCACTTCGTATGGTTTGAATATCCTTAATGCTTATACCCCAGCTTTTATATTGCAATGATTCCAAGAGCCAGAATATATCCATGATTTCATAATTTCGATAATTCGTGGTACTGTTTCTGGACAATTTTAATACACCGTATTTTTCGTAATACCGGATCATTTCTCTGGATAAGTTTAACGCTTCTGATACTTCGCCGATGGAATAGCTCATAATGATTACCTCGGTAATATTTTACCAGATGAATGATGTATTTGTTTTTCTTATGAATACAAGAAGCAAACAAAATTGATAGAGATTCGATTTATAAATATCATAAGAGTGAACAAAAGGAGAGAAAAAATGAGTAAAGATGTAATGTTAGTGACAGGCGCAGGTCAGATCGGATTGGCTATCGCAAGAAGAATGGGTTATGGCAAAAAGATAGTTATTGCGACAAGAAATGTACAGAAAGCACAATCTACATTAGATACATTGATCAATGCCGGCTTTGATGCTGTAGTCATTCAGATGGATATGGGAATAAGAGAGTCCATCGTTAATGCGGTAAAAAAAGCACAGGAGTACGGATCGATTAAGATGCTGGTAAATGCAGCAGGAGTTTCACCATCACAGGCATCTGTTCAGCAGATTCTGGATGTTGATCTTTTGGGTACAGCTATATTACTGGAAGAAGTCAGAAAAGTGATTGCAGAAGGTGGTGTCGGTGTGACAATCTCCAGTCAGTCCGGATTCAGGATGAAACAATTAACACCGGAAGAAGATAGAGCATTAGCAATGACACCTACAGAAGATCTGTTGAAACTGGATTTTTTACAACCGGAAAATATTGAAAATACATTAAAGGCTTATCAGCTGGCAAAGCGCTGTAATGAAAAGAGAACTATGTATGAAGCGATTGAATGGGGCAAAAGAGGGGCAAGACTCAATTGTATCGCTCCCGGTATCATCGTTACACCTTTGGCAGTGGATGAATTTAATGGCATTCGTGGTGATTTCTACAAGAATATGTTTGCGAAATGTCCGGCAGGAAGGCCGGGTACAACGGATGAAATCGCTGATGTTGCAGAATTAATCATGAGTGAAAGAGCACAGTTTATTACAGGTTCTACATTTCTGATTGACGGAGGAGCTACCGCATCCTATTATTACGGTCCTTTACAGCCGGGACTTGAAACAGGAATGGAAGAAGGAAAACAATAAAGGAAGCCGTCCGGCTTCCCTTTTTATAATTCTTTGATATGCTGATTGAATACTTTCTGTCTGCCATATATGTAATTGCAGAGTTCTTCCTGATGACCGGTTAATGGATATTTGCAGATGATATTAAGAATCTGCTCTTTTGAAAGACAGGGAAGATGTAAAGAATGCCATTGCTTATAGGCAAATTTATCTGAAACAAGAAGATCACAAAATTCTTTCATATCCAATGTGAGTTTGTCAGTATTCTGAAGTTCCTGATAACCTCCGAATAATAACGTCACATCGAAGTCATAATTCGGTGCAAGAGAAAGTATTTCTCCTGTTTCTTTTGAACGAAGAACCCCCCAGTTCTGATTGTGTCTGTCCTGGTTATGTATAATACAATCAACATAGATCATTTTAAGATAATCAGATGCAATGTCTGTATTTATTTCTTTTATAATACTGTAAATGACTTTGACATCTTCTTCCTCATAACAGAAAGATTCTCCGAATTCAAAGTTATATTTTCCTTCTGTAAAGTCTTTTGTACCGACGATTCTGTCTCCGATATAAAAGTATTTGGCAGTTTTCAGACCAAATGCTCTGGAAATGTCTGCAGAAATCAATTCACTTAAGGCACGATTTTGATCCCATTCATTTTTAATTAAGATCCATTCATTTTCAGAAGTATCTTTTTTCCATCCTTTTTCCAAAGAACCGTTCGTTGTCAGATCGAATGTCAAACGCTTGGTTCGCAAATCAGTTTTCGAAGAGTCACCGGATAAAGCAACCGTATAGAATTCGTCAGTAAACTGTGCTTCTATTTGTTCAAAGGTCAGATGCTCTTCTTCCGGGAATCTGATCCAGAAATTATCCGTTACACATCTTGCATGCATATGAAAAGATATTTCTTGCTCACTCTTTCCCGAGAACCCGAAAATTTTTTTTAATAAACGCGAATGCGTTCTGGTATGGTCAATGATTCTTTCTTTCAGCCAATAAGAAAAGCGGTCTTTTTGGATTAATAAAGGAGCTTTCTCGGTAAAATCTGTCACGTGAAATTGTTCATCAATTGTGGCAACTTCTTCATTGCCTGACATAATCATAGCCGTAATCATGAATGATAACCTCATAATAATAGTAGCAGATGACAGAACAAACAGACAATAAAAACAGCATTGATACAGGAATGGAAGAAGGAAATCTTCGTATATTGAAAAAGAAATGCAGAGTATTGTGGCAGAATGTCACAATGCCAATGTCATATGCAAGGTTATTTTTGAGACCTGTTATCTATCAAAAGATGAAATTATTACTCTGGCAAATATTGCTAAGAAAATAAAACCGGATTATATAAAAACATCCACCGGATTTGGATCCGGCGGAGCAGAAACAGAGATAGTAAGACTAATGAAAGAGACTGTTGGCAATGAGCTTAAGGTAAAAGCAGCAGGTGGTATCAGAACCTTGGAAGATGCATTAGCCATGATTGAAGCGGGTGCGGAAAGAATCGGTACTTCCGCGGGTGTAACTATAATTGAATCATTTACTCTGTAACTTTTTGGAATTCCACTAAATATCCGTCCGGATCAAGAATAAAGAAAGAGAAAACAGGAAAATCCGGATGTTGAACAGGTGCTTTATAAATAGTACAGATATCCTTCAGGGATTCATATTTCTGTAATACTTCTTCATTGGAACTTAAATTGATGGATAAACATACTCCTTGAGGTCCGGATAAAGGTTTTCTTTGATCTTTATATGCACAAAAGCCCCAGTATCCATATCCTGTATCGAAGATATATAAATGATCAGATTGTTTTTGGACAATCGATAATCCTAACAGTTCATGATAAAAATGAACTGTTTTTTTGATGTCTGTACATGGCAAAAATATTACACTGCTGTCTGGTTTCATACGTACCTCCGGTTAATTAAATCAATTATAAATGATCTTAGTGAATTTCGTGAGAAAAGCACTATTAATTATAACTAACAATGTTATATAATCATAGGGCGATAGAAGGTACAGTTATGAATCTGAGTGAAATAAAGGCAGGAGAAAAAGTCAGAATTGAAAAGGTTGGCGGAGAAGGGGATCTTCGACAGCACTTTCTGGATATGGGGGTTATTCCCGGAGCAGAGGTATCTTTTGTGAAGCTTGCCCCGATGGGTGATCCGATGGAATTGAATATACATGGATATTCACTGACTTTGCGAGTGGATGATGCCAAAAAGATTGAAGTTTCATTAATGAGTGAGGCAGAAATTGAAAAAGAAGAATCTCTTAAACCGAGAAAGAAGATTGACCATCCCGGTCTTGGCGAGGAAGGAAAATATCATCCTAAAGGAAGCGGAAATCCTCTTCCGGAAGGAACACAGATTACTTTTGCGTTAGTCGGCAATCAGAACAGTGGGAAAACGACATTGTTTAATCAGTTGACAGGTGCCAATCAGCATGTAGGTAATTTTCCCGGTGTAACAGTAGATCGCAAAGACGGAGTAATCCGCGGGTATCCGGATACATTGGTGACAGATCTTCCGGGTATTTATTCGATGTCGCCGTATTCCAGTGAAGAGATCGTCTCTCGTAATTTTGTGTTACAGGAAAAACCGAAAGGAATCATCAACATTGTCGATGTTACAAGCATTGAAAGAAGCTTATATCTGACCATGCAGTTATTGGAAATGGGTATTCCGATGGTTGTTGCATTAAATATGATGGATGAAATGACCGGAAGCGGAGGATCTGTGGATATCAATGCCATGGAAGCAATGTTAGGTGTTCCAGTGGTACCGATTTCGGCAGCAAAGAATCAGGGTGTGGATGAATTGATTAAGCATGCATACCATGTCGCAAAGAATCAGGAGAAGCCTGCAAGACAGGATTTTTGTGATATGAGTGATCATGGCGGTGCCGTACACAGGAGTCTGCATGCAGTGATTCACCTGATAGATGATCACGCCCAAAGAGCAAATCTTCCTGTTCGTTTTGCGGCATCTAAGGTTCTGGAAGGGGATCAATTGATTATTGATCAGTTGCAGTTAGATCAGAATGAAAAAGAAATGCTGGAACACATTGTTTTACAAATGGAAAAAGAAAGGGGATTAGACAGAAGCGCTTCTATAGCGGATATGCGCTTTACATATATCTATAAAGTATGTGATCAATGTGTCATTAAACCTAAGACAAGTAAAGAACAGGTAAGAAGTCAGAAAATAGACAGTCTTCTGACCGGTAAATATACGGCGATTCCCATGTTTATTGTCATTATGGGTATTGTCTTCTATCTGACATTTGCGTTAATCGGACCGGCATTACAGGATTTGCTGGCACTGGGAATTGAGAAGATTGCGGGAGCAGTGGAATCGGTTATGATGAATACCAATGTCAATCCTGCCGTGCAGAGCTTAATCATGAACGGTATCTTTGAAGGTGTGGGAAGTGTATTAAGCTTTTTGCCGATTATTGTGATTATGTTCTTTTTCCTGTCCATGCTGGAAGACAGCGGATATATCGCAAGAGTTGCCTTTGTGATGGATAAAATGTTAAGAAAGATCGGTTTATCAGGCAGAAGCATTGTACCGTTATTGATCGGTTTTGGATGTACTGTGCCTGCGGTCATGTCTACAAGAACACTTCCCAGTGAAAGAGACAGAAAGATGACAATTCTATTAACGCCTTTCATGTCATGTACTGCTAAATTACCGATCTATGGTTTCTTTATCAGTGCCTTCTTTCCGCAATCCGGCTGGTGGTTAATGACAGGTTTGTACTTTCTGAGTATTATTGTGGGAGTTTTTGTTGCTCTGGTATTCAAAAAGACATTGTTTAAAGGAGAAGCTGTTCCGTTTGTGATGGAACTGCCGAATTATCGTCTTCCAAGCATGAAGAATGTACTACAGTTACTATGGGAAAAATCCAAAGACTTTTTACAGAGAGCATTCTCTGTTATTCTGATTGCGACAATTGTGGTATGGTTCTTACAAAGTTTTGATTTCCATTTGAATCTTGTGGAGAATTCACATGACAGTATTCTTGCTAGTGTTGCAGGATTGTTAGTGCCATTGATGAAACCGACAGGCTTAGGAGATTGGCGGATTATCACATCTTTGATTACCGGTTTTATGGCGAAAGAAAGCGTTGTATCCATTATGGAAGTTCTGTTTGCTTCGGCAGAAGGATTATCCTCATTGATCAGCCCGTTAACTGCTTCATCCATGTTAGTGTTCAGTTTACTGTATACACCATGTGTGGCTGCCATTGCTTCCATCAAAAGAGAATTAGGAGGCAGATGGGCAGTATCTGTTGTCTTCTTCCAGATAGCTATCGCATGGATAGCAGCATTCATTGTCAGAATGATCGGAATGGGAATCGGATTATAATAAAACCAAACCCTGTGCATAGGAGCATTTGCACAGGGTTTTCTGTATGTACAAATCTGATTTTGGAAAAAACGAAGTAAAATTTTTATACTCTTTATACTTCAAATAATTTTTTATACTTTTTATACTTTGGCGATTCAGGATTGAAAGATTGTCAGCAATCAAATGTATATACATCAGCGACATCCGGATGATCATGTCCCCAGTCTTCTGTTTTTGTTAAAAGGTATTGAAATCCGTTTTTGATAAGACAATGTGCGGAGGCTTTATTGTCAGGAATCACATGGGCAGTAACCAGTTCAACTTCTGTATGATTTCTTAGATAATCCAACAGAATACTGATACAATCGGAAGCTATGCCTCTGCCCCAGTATTCTGACATCAGTCTGTATCCTATGGAGATCACTTTGCCCGATGGCTTGAAATCATAGAATTCTGCAAAACCGGTAAGAATATCCGGATTATTCTTTTCAAAAATGCCTAAGATGCATTGCCTGTCTTTCCAAAGGTCCGTTTCCTGAATGATTTTCAGGGCTTCTGCAGGCGTACCTTGCAGCTCTATGAGGAATGCGGGCTCATAGCGATAAACACACAAATCATCTCTTAATCGGATCAGACCGTTTAAGTCCTTATCTTCAAGCCTGCGCAGCATCAGTCTGTCTTTTTCCATTATCATTTATATATCCTCTGTTTCTGTCGTATTGCTGATTCTATAATATATCATTGCAGACTGTATATACAATTCGATTGTACGGAATGCATTCCGTATAAAAAAATATACCCCGAAAGGGTATATTATAAGCAGTCTGCGATCATTTCTACAATGGTCGGATGCGGGTGAATGACTTCCTTTAATGCGGAAACCGTCATCTTTTTCTGAATAGCAACTGCCAGTTCCCCGATAATGTTTGTGGCATCCGGACAGATTAACTGTGCACCGATGATCTGATTTGTTTCCTTGTTGATGACAAGTTTTACATATCCGCTTTCACTTTGTTCAATCAGGCATTTGCCATTCGCACCGGTAAGAGTTTTCTTTGTTTGTACTGAGATGCCTTTTTCTTTTGCTTGTGTTTCTGTTAAACCGACAGAAGCAATTTCCGGTGTTGTATAAACACAGGAAGGAATAATGGATTCATCCTTTGTCTTTTCTTTATTTAAGATAACATCAATCACATTTTCTGCCTGAGCCATGGCAACATGGGCAAGCTGGATGGTATTTGCCCTGCAGTCACCGATCGCATAGATGTTCTCTATGGAAGTACGGTAGTTTTCATCTGTGACAATGCCTCTGTTGATTTCCAAAGAGATTCCCTTGAACAGGTTGTCTGTGTTTGCTTTTCTTCCGGCTGCACAAAGGACATGATCGGATTCAACAGTAAGATCTTTACCGTTTTTATCCTGATAGGATACAATGTATTTTTCATCTGCCTTTTCAATCTTTTTGACAGATGCCTTTGTGATGATTTCTGCACCCTGCTTCTTTAAGAACATGTTTAATCTTTGGGCTAATTCTTTATCCATGTTCGGCAGAAGATGATCAGCCATTTCCAAAATGGTGACTTTCTTTTTTAAACCAAGATAGACACTGGCAATTTCCACACCGATGACACCACCGCCGATAATTGTCAGATGATCATATAACGGACAGTCATTTTCAAGGATATCATCAGATGTGATGGCATTTTCTATGCCTTCAATAGGCGGAATGGATACCTTTGAACCGGAACAGATTAAAATATTTTCGGCTTCATAGGTTTCATCATTACAGGAGATGGTATGCTTGGATATGATGGATGCTTCACCATTTATGACAGTAATCTTCTTTGTTTTTAATCCTTTTTCTACGCCTGTGCGAAGGGTAGTGACGATTTCTGTTTTATGATCCAGGATTTTCTGATAGTCATAAGATAATTCTGCAGTGATACCGCTTTGTGCCATCTTTTCTGCAGAAGCAAACTGATTGGCACTGTGCAGAAGACTCTTTGTGGGAATGCAGCCTCTGTTTAAGCATGTACCGCCGATTTTATTTTTTTCAAATAAGATAACGGAAAGACCGTTTTCCACTGCTTTGAAAGCTGCAGTATATCCGCCCGGTCCTCCGCCGATAATCGCTAACTGATATTGCATGTGTTATTCCTTTCTGAGAAGAAGATCAATCACATCTTTTTCTTCTGTCGTATCTGCGTAGGAATACAGAGATTCATTGATTTCCTTCTGCCTTAGTTTCCTTGGTAAATCCTCTAAGAGATCTGTCTGTAAAGCATCGGTAAAGATGCATAGCTTTGATAGTTGATTCTCTTTTAAGCAATATTGAATTGTGACCGTTCCCCAGGAGAATTTCTTTTCCAGGAAATCATCATAATGATCTTGTTTGTCATAGATCCATGAGGGGTCACTGAATTTATTTTCCCTTATTTTTATCTCAGATGCATTCAGCGCTTCTTCGTGAATGGTTTCAGAAGTTCCTTCATATACATCTTCAAAAGCTTCTCTGAGTTTTTCTTTTAATAAAGGAATGGCAAGATCCGGCTTGATATCCATCAGATTGATGGTTCTGCTTTTCACTGATTTTACATGATGAGAAGCTAATTTTACCTTTGATACATTTAAGTACTTAGAGAGATCATCCGGATTGACATTTACCATGATGGTTCCATGGTGATAACTGTTTTTGTTTGTATGATAATAAGCATGTCCGGAAAACTTGCATCCCTGAATGGTCAGATCATTTCTGCCGTTGATTTCCGCATCAATGCCAAGCAGTTTTAATGCATGAAGAATGACTTTTGTTTGTTTGATTACATCAAAATTCTTTTCCCTCACAACAAAGGTAAAGTTCAGATTGCCTGTATCATGGAAGACTGCGCCTCCGCCGGATAATCTTCTTACAAGATGTCCTTTATCTTGTTCTAAGGACACTATGTTGACTTCATTAGAGGCACTCTGGTTTTTTCCGATGACCACGGTTTTTTCATTTTGCCAAAGATACAATAAGACAGAATCAGCAGGAAGAGTATCCAAAAGATACTCTTCCAATGCCAGATTATGATATGGATTTAAAGATTCTGTTTCTAAATAATACAGATTATTCATCTTCGAAAGTGTAGCGAAGAACCGGTTTTCTTGCCGCAGTCACTTCATCGGGTCTTCCGATCATGCAGTTGTGCGGTGCCTGATGGAGATATTCAGGATCTTCATCTGCCATCTTTCTGAGCTTGATAAAGATTTCAGCAGCTTCATCCAGTGTTTCTCTGCTTTCTGTCTCTGTCGGCTCAAACATCAAAGCTTCATGAACAATTAACGGGAAATACATTGTCGGAGGATGAATGCCGTAATCAAGGCTTCCTTTGGCGATGTCCATAGCACTGACACCTGTTTCATGTTTGAGTTTTTCCAGGGAAAGGACAAATTCATGCATGCAGATTTCATCGTATGGAAGATCATAGTATTCCTTTAATTTGTTCATCAGATAGTTGGCATTTAATACTGCATTGGAGCTGGCTTCGATGATGCCTTCTCTTCCCAATGATTTGATGTAGGTTAAGGCTTTTACCACAACTAAGAAGTTTCCGTAGAAGCTTCTGACCTGTCCCATTGTCTTTTCCGGTTTTTTGAAGAAGTATGTTCCATCTTCTTTTTTCTCGACAATCGGAGAAGGCAGGAAATCTTTTAAGAATGCCTTGCATCCTACAGGGCCTGCACCCGGTCCTCCTCCACCATGCGGTGTGCCGAATGTTTTGTGAAGATTCAGGTGGACACAATCAAATCCCATGTCACCAGGTCTCACTCTGCCCATGATCGCATTGAGGTTTGCACCGTCGTAGTAACACAAACCGCCTGCTTCATGAACGATTTTGGTGATTTCCAGAATATTCGGATCAAAAAGGCCGAGTGTATTCGGGTTTGTCAGCATCAGTCCTGCAGTATCCGGACCGACTGCTTTTCTGAGTTCCTCAAGGTCTACGCCACCCTGTGGGTTGGAAGGAACGTTAATCACTTTGAAGCCTGCCATAACAGCACTTGCAGGATTGGTTCCGTGGGCAGAGTCCGGAACAATAATGTTGACTCTTTCCGTATCGTTTCTGCTCTGGTGATATTTTCTGATTAACAATAAGCCTGTGTATTCGCCATGAGCACCTGCTGCAGGCTGGAAGGTCATGTCATCCATGCCTGTGATTTCATCCAGCAACTGTTTCGTCTCATACAGAACTTCTAATGCACCTTGTACAGTCTCTTCCGGCTGAAGGGGATGAATGCCTGTGAAGCCACAGAGAGAAGCAGTTTCCTCATCGATCTTCGGATTGTACTTCATGGTACAGCTGCCTAACGGATAGAAACCGTCATTGACACCATGGGTCTGTTTCGCTAATTCTTTATAATGTCTGGAAAGATCTGTCTCACTGATCTCAGGCAGGCGTAACGGCTGCTTTCTGAGAAGGGACTCGTCAAAAGATACACATTCCACTTCACAAGGAGGGATGAGATTCATAGATCTGTCTGCTTTGGAGCGTTCAAATAAGAGTTTCATTACAGTACCTCCCTGATTGTGTTAACCAGCTGATCCATTTCCTTTTTTGTATTCATTTCCGTGCAGCACCAAAGGATGTTGTCACCTACAGGGAGACCTCCCAGAATACCTCTTAAGGATAATTTTTTGATCAGTGTATTTGGATTGACCGGGCATGTCATGAGGAATTCATTGAAGAATTCCTTGTCACTGACAAGTTCAAAACCTTCAATTTTCTTTAGCTCCGATGCGAGGTAATGGGCATTGGATGCACTGTTGCATGCAACCTGTTTTAATCCTTTCGGGCCTACAGCTGCACAGTAAACAGATGCAGTCATAGCACATAAAGCCTCATTGGAACAGATATTGGAAGATGCTTTTTCCCTGCGGATGTGCTGTTCACGAGCTTGTAATGTTAAGACATAAGCTCTGTTTCCTTCATGGTCAGTTGTTTCACCGACAATTCTTCCGGGCAGCTTGCGCATCATGTCTTTTTTGGCGGTCATAATACCGAGGTATGGGCCGCCGAAGCCTAAAGGAAGACCTAAAGGCTGTCCTTCAGCTACACAGATATCGGCATCGCATTCGCCTGCATTTTTTAATACTGCTAAGGAAATCGGGTTTGAATGCATGATGACTTTGACTTTGTGCTCATGTGCAAGTGCACTGATCGCCGGTACATCTTCAATAATACCGTAGAAGTTTGGCGACTGGACAAGAACACCTGCAACTGTATCATTCAATTTTTCTTTCAGATCATCCAGATTCATGGATAACTGATTGGATTTTACCGTGATCAGATTGACATTTCTGCTTTCACAATAGGTTTCAATGACTGTTCTGATCTGCGGATTGATTGTATCTGCAATTAAGACATCGCTTCTTTTTCTTTCCTGTACCATGAAGATGGCTTCTGCAGCAGCTACTGCACCGTCATAGACAGAGGCATTGGAAACATCCAGGCCTGTTAATTCACACATTTGTGTCTGGTATTCAAAGATGGACTGCAAAACACCCTGTGAGATTTCTGCCTGGTATGGTGTATACGCTGTTAAGAATTCTTCTTTGGAAGTGATGTTTTTAACAATTGCAGGAATGTAATGGTTGTATGCACCTGCACCTCTGAAGATATGCGTGTAAACCATGTTTTTATCGGCCTTGGCCTGCATATCTCTTGCTACTTCAAACTCACTCTTTCCTTCGGGAATGTGCAATTCCTTCAATCGTGCTTCTTCGGGAACAGAAACATATAAATCATCGAGGGATTCCATTCCCAAAGTCTGAAGCATCTCTTTTTGTTCAGAAGGCGTATTGACTACATAGCCTGACATAATTATTCCTCTTCTTTGCAAACCTGTTCGTAAGCTTCAGCGTCTAATAATTCTTCTGTGTCTGTAACATCTGCAACCTTGATCAGCCATGCGTTATAGCAGTCTTCATTGATTGCAGCAGGGTTATCTAATAATTCTTCGTTGATTTCAACGACTCTTCCTGTTACAGGAGAATATACATCACTGACTGCTTTTACGGATTCAACATCACTGAATGTTTCACCGGCTGTTACTTCATCATCAACTTCCGGAAGATTGACAAAGACGATATCACCTAATGCATCCTGTGCATAGTCTGTTAAACCGATTGTATAAATACCATCTTCTTCTTTGACCCATTCGTGAGTTCTTGCATATTTTAATTCTGTCGGATAATTCAGCATACTTGTACCTTCCTTTCTCTATTTCTTTCTGCTGTAAAACGGTAACGGAACCACTTTTGCCTTGATTTTCTTTCCTCTGACATCAACTTCAACGATTGTATCAAGAGCACTGTATTCCTTGTCGATTAAAGCCATGGCAACTGCCTTTTTAATGTATGGACAATGTGTGCCGCTGGTTGTATGACCGATCTTCTGATCGTTGACATAAATGTCCTGATGTTCTCTTAAGATGCCTCTGTCGACAACTTCAAGACCGACTCTGGCAATCTTCGGCTCGCCTCTGTTTAACAGAGCTTCCTTGCCGATGAATTCTTCCTTGTTCATCTTGACTGCAAAGTTCAAACCTGTTTCAAGAGGGGAAATCACATCATCCATCTCATGTCCGTAAAGCGGCATTGCTGCTTCAAGACGCAATGTATCTCTTGCACCTAATCCGCATGGGATTAATCCGAATTCTTCACCTGCTTCGCGAAGTGTTCTCCAGAGTTTTTCTCCGTTTTCGGCTGCTGTGTATATTTCATAACCTGCCTCGCCTGTATAGCCGGTAAAGGAAATCATGCATTTCATGTCATTGATTGTTACTTCTTCAATAGCTGTGTAGTTTTTCTTCGGGATGCATTCATCCGGTAGTAACTTGGAGATGATGTCATATGCCTTAGGCCCTTGTAAAGCAAGCTGTGCAAGTGAATCGGAGATGTCTTCGATTTCAGTTCCGGGCAGAACATGTTCCTTCATAAAAGCGAAGTCCTTGTGCCTGTTGGCAGCATTGACAACGACAAAATAATAATCTTCTGCGAATTTATAGACGATTAAGTCATCTACACATCCGCCGTTTTCATTGCACATGACGGAATATCTGACTCTGCCAATGCTCATGTTTGTGAAGTCATTGGTGAGCATATGGTTCAGAGAGGCTAAAGCGGTTTCTCCTTTGAAGGTTACTTCTCCCATATGGGAAACATCGAATAAGCCGCAAGCTTCTCTGACTGCCATGTGTTCTTTAATGACACCTGTCTTGTATTGGACAGGAAGAAGATACCCTGCAAAAGGAACAATCTTTCCGCCTTCTTCAACATGGATGTCATAAAGAGGTGTTTTTAAGTCCATGATAAACTCCTTTCTTTTTCGGATGAAAAAATAAAGACAGGATAAAAATCCTGCCTCTGTATCTTACCTGAAAGATTCTCCCTTTGGGGATTGCTTCGTTGGTGCTTACGCTCTCCAGAGTTTGTCCGAAAACGGTCCTTTTGCCTGAGAGTTCTTGCTTCCCCTTCGGCGCTGATGTATTTCAGTCTCTCCCGGTTTCTTCATCCAAATCATTTTTTCGCAAAAATATTATACATCATTTCACTATAAAAATGTTAAAAGGTTTTCAGGTGAATCAATTAGTGTGGAAAAACAGAATCGATATTTATCGGAAAAAATCAGAAATGAAAAATTTTCATAAAAAATTATATTCATGCATGATAAAAACTTCCAAATATGTTATTTTATCCATTATTTTTTATTTATTTATTGTATATAATGACTATATCATCGTAAACGTGTTTTTTATGACGGATAATTTTGGCAGAATTCCGCTTGAAAACATGTGTTATAGAAATGGGGGAAAACTACAATGAAAAAGTGGATCAGTTTATTGACCAGCTGTCTTTTGGTGTTATCAGATTTCAGGATACCCGTCAAAGCAGAAGGGATTTCAACCGGTCAGACAAATTCCGAGGTGAACTTCAGCCTGGCTCTTGGTCGTGCAGTTGAATATGGTATCGTTGCAGATACATATGAGCAGAAGAACCATCAACAGACGAATTTCGCTGTCAAAACATACATGAATACAGGGCAGATTAATGGTGAACCTGATCTGTCCGGAACACATAATGTTCCATATCAGATCGGAGAAATCAAAGCCAACAAACTTCGCTTTGGTACAAGTACATATCAGGGACAAGCTGTTCAATATGATGTTTATCTGCCGAAATCATATGAAAGCAATATTAATAACTATATACAAATTGACGGTGGTGGAAAAAATACGGTAAATCTGATATATGAATCAGAGAACACGATTAAAAATAATGTTCAGTCTATGCTGGACAGTGCCGTTGGAAAATCCAATACACTGGCTTCTCGTGCCACTACTCTTGATTTGACAAATAATCTGGTCAATGACATCAACCAATATGTAGTTGATACAACCGGATATGATGATAATGCGGTAATTTATATCAATATTCCGGATACATCAGACTACAGTAAGATCAGGCAGGTCATTGCTAATCAGAGTGCTTTTCATCTGCACAAAAAAGAAAATCAGGTAATCGTTGTCAATATGCTCGGGTCGAGCCCTGTGAATTTAATGAAGTATATTGTGACACTTCCCGAGGAAGACAGGACATCGAAGGATGATCGCTATTCTACGTTCAGTCCTTCGGGACAAAACTCTTCTGTAAATGTAAGAATTGACAAACAGATTGCACAAAAAGTCATCTGGAATTTTCCTGATGCGACAAACATAACAATGAATACTTCAGCCGGTGCTTTTATTGCGCCTAAGGCAAATATCAATGTTACAGGAACCAGTGCAGGATGGATTGTCAGCGGCGGAAAGGTTACTACAGACGGGTGTGAATTTCATTATGTTTATACAGACAGAAAATATACGCCGCAAGGACCGGCATCCAGAAACCTTCGTTTTACGGTATATAAAGGAATGAAGGATAATGCAGAAAAGACGATCGGCTTGAACGGAAGAAAATTTGATTTTGAACTGTACGAAGCAGACGCTTCCTTTAATCCGAAAGGGAGTCCGATTCAGACAGTGCAAAATAATGATCTTGCAAATATAGATTTCAGTGTTATCAATTACACGGAATCACAAATTGAAGAGAATAACGGTGACTTCTATTATGTTATCAAGGAAAAAAATCCCGGAACAATTACAAACGGTGTAAAAAACTGGGATGGTGAAATTGATATTCATCTTCGTGGAACTGTTGCTGACAACAATGGCGAAAAGAGCATTAATTTTGTGATGGAGTATTATCGTTATCAGTCAGCGGCAGATAAGGCTGCTGGAAAGACGGATAATACAGTTCGTCAGATTGATGTAGCCGGTGAAGAGTTTACATTCAGTACGGTGTATAACCACTATATTCCTGAAACAGAAATTACAATTACCGCAAAGAAGAATATGAATGATGAACCTTCCACGGATCCTTTCAATTTCACTTTGACAGAAGTTGCCGATGCTGAGGGCACACCTTTAAATGAGGCTTATACCGATTCTGCAACAAATGATGCATCAGGAAATATCTCCTTTAACAAGATTACATATACTGCTTCTGATGCAGGCAAACATTACTATAAGATCAGTGAAATTGCCGGAGAGGATGAAAATATTCATTACGACAGCGAACCGCAGATTGTAACAGTAACAGTTACAGATGATGGAAACGGAACAATGACTGCTTCAGCTGATCCGGAGGATATAAAATTTAACAACTATACAATTGAAAGACAGACAGTACATGCATCTGTAGAACTGAGTAAGAAAAATACAGAGGAACAGGTCATCGAAGGAGCTTTATTCGGTATTTTTAATAATGAAAGCGGAGAAGGCACACCGCTGTTAACTTTCACCGCAGGTACTGCAGAAATCAACACAGAGTCCCCCGAACTGGCTTCTGTATTGCCTAAGGCAGGTGCAAGCGTAGATTTATATGTAGTGGAAATGCAGTCTCCTGAAGGATATTTGAGGGATCCGAAACCGCATATTTTGACAATTAGCGCTACGGAGCAAGGAGAAGTCGATTTCGTTGGAAAGAAGTATGTTCTTTCTACGATATATACCGCTGAAATTGACGGAAATACCAATACCTCCGTTACAAATGAGAAGACAAAAGTCAGTATTTCCAAAGTTGATGTAGCAAGTTCAGAAGAGCTTGAAGGTGCACATATTCAAATCCTGGATGAAGATGAAAACATAGTTGAGGAATGGGATTCCACAACCGAAACACATACAATCGAAGGCTTAAAGACCAATACGGAGTATACATTAAGAGAAACCAACGCTCCGGAAGGTTATAAAATTGCCAGTGATACAAAGTTTACGATTGATGATGGAAACAATGTAAATTCAGAGGGCACTGTCACAGAAGACGGTGTTATATTGATCGAAGATGAATTGCTTTCTGTGAATATCTCGAAAGTGGATATCACAAGCGAAGAAGAAATTGAAGGTGCAACAATCAAGGTTTTTGATGAGAAAAACAATGTTGTTGATGAATGGGTTTCTTCAACAGAGACACATACAATCACAGGAATTACAGCCGGTAAGCAATATAGATTGCATGAGGAAGCTGCGCCGAATGGATATACGGTAACGACAGATATTTCATTCTCTGTTGACCAGTATGGCAATATCAACACAGATGCAACAGTCAAAGAAAATGTTCTGTTGATGAAAGACAAAAAGACACAAGTCAAAGTGTCCAAGACGGACATTGCCGATGGCAAAGAAGTCGAAGGCGCAACAATCCAGGTCATTGATGCAGAAGGAAATGTCGTTGAAGAGTGGACTTCCACAAAAGAAGCACATCTGATCGAAGGATTGAAGACAGGCATTGAGTATACACTCAGAGAAACCGTAGCACCGGATGGATACACAATCGCTACAGATACAACCTTCACAATCGATGAGACTGGCAAGGTCACAACAACAGGAACAATCACAGAAGACGGAGTCATTCTTGTCGAAGA
>CACXCB010000271.1 GCA_902766005.1 uncultured Erysipelotrichaceae bacterium
CAAATCGGGGTATTCGGAGACGCGGTTTTTCTCAAGCCTCATAGGGAAAAGTGGGAGTTATACTTCCACACCTATGCCAGAAGAGCCCCCATTTATATTTGAGATTCTGTCGGATATAAACATATGGCTGCTTTTAGAGAATATGTTTTGGTGGAGAAAAAAGCATTGGTTCAGCTCCTCTATTAAACATTTCTTCTATGTATCATTTCATTATTTATGTGAAAAAGAGGCGCCTACATGGATTTCCAGAAAATCTGCATACAGTGCATGAGTGAAAAACCAAACAGGGATGGCATGTGTCCGTTCTGTGGGTTTGACCCCGATCAGTATAAACAGACTTCTTATGTGCTGCCACCCTTTACGGTTCTGAACGGTAAATATCTTGTCGGTAAGGAACTGGGTTCCGGCGGCTTCGGAATTACCTATACCGCTTTGGACATGCTCCTGGGACGAAATGCAGCCATAAAGGAATTCTTTATGCTCGGCGGGATGCATTGGAATACATTCCCTCATTTTCCAGAGATGCAAGAAAGGCCTTCATAAAACGATATTAACAGATAGCATAGATACGAGTTTTTGGTATTATACAATAAACAGAAAAGAGAGGTGCCCTATTAAATGATAAGCAAAAGAGTAAAAGAAAGCCATAATCAGACATGGACATTGTTGGTTCTGACAGGAACGATGTTGACCGTTTTGCTGTTTCCGTCCATTATCCACGCTGAGGAAGCAGGTTATAGAGTTAAAAATCTGGTAGCTGCTATGACAGACAGACAAACATTAGAAGAAATGTTTCCAGACGCTTCGGGAATCGGAGACGGACATGGATATAATGAACTGCCCCTTTATAGTATTCCGGGAGAGGCAGACTGGTATTTTGAAGAAGGAAGTGTCTGTTACGTTGAGTGGACAACAAATACCTTATCGATGGAGCCGGATGCCCTGGTCTCAATAATATCAACCGAATTGTCCTCTGAGGCGTATGAGTATGCAGATGACTATTTTCTGTGGAGAGCAGATGAGATCGTTGTGGAACTGGCTATTCATGAAGCCCCGCTGACAATATGGACAGGGCACAGTGCATTCTATGATCGCCAGGATCTTCTTGTGAATGTGGGCAGCAGCGGCACACCGGTCTCCGATTCTGATGACGCAGCCCTGTTCGACGCATACCGCACCATTTTTGAAGATTATGATTATGCGATTTCCAATCATCTGTCTGCTGACATGGCGCCTGACACGATCAGTTATGTGGCAAACACGACTTCGGCAGATGTTTGCGGATTTTTGTTTATGGATCTTAATAAGGATGGAACAGCAGAACTGTTGACCGGACTGGTTTCACCTCAGGATGACGGAGAAAACTATATTTTTGATCTTTATTCATTAGTGGATGGAGTTCCTGTACATCTGAAAAGCAGCTGGCTACGCGGCAGGCTGTATCTTGCTCCTGAAGGGCGGATTTTTGTGGACTCTTTTAAGGAGGGGACATACTGTTATGATCTGTACGAAGTAGCGGGGGGCGTGACTGAACTGCGTCTTTATAAGCGCTTCACGACGGACGGAGAGAGCAGCAGACTGACAGCATCAGATGAGAATGGGACTGAAAGAACGCTTGATCCGGGTGAGGCCTCTGCAGATTATCAGGCATTCTGTGAGGAAGCAGGATTTGTGCCGGTGAAATTCAGGCCTTTTACGGAGTGGTATGCGGCAAGATAGGCAGCCAGATTGTGACGGACTTGGGATTCCAGCGTCTCTTTCCGGGAGACGCTGTGAGAATTCGTGGACATCTTAAATGATTACCTCGTTTGGTATAATGAAAAACGCATCAAGGTATCACTTGGCAACATGAGCCCTGTGGAGTACAGACGAAGTCTTGGAATTGCTGCTTAGGCGAGTCCAAGGAAACGTCCGCACCCCCCTACCGTTTATTCTTTAAATAACCCACTTTGCTCCAGCCATTGCATATATTCTCTGGCTTCATCCACCTTGCCGTCTACAAACAGCTGCTTTAATTTAAATATCTTATCATTTTTGCCTGTGCATATGTAAAAATCCGAGAGTTTGTCAAGGCAGTTCTGTGATTCCATTACAATGCCCTGTATACAATACTCCAATGATTTTCTATTATCTTTCCAGGGAGCGGTTTCATATTTATACTTAAAATATAGATAACATGCCATCAATGCAGCATTCGCATTACCGTTTTTGATTGCTTCATCATAGTAATAGGTCGCTTTCTCATAATTCTTCTCAACAATTGTAAACGATCTGAGCTGTATGCGATTTCCGTATGGGTCTTCCGGGTCAACCCATCCTTTTCCACCTTCCTCATAAATCTTTCCACATTCATATTGAGCAGAATTGTTTCCTGAATCCGCCATAGTCTTTAACATATTAAAGGCACCTTGCCGCATTTTATCCCCTACTGTATATGTCCACACCACGTCTCTTAACTTCTCTGTCGCCAAGTCATAGATGCCCTCTTGAAATAGTTTCTGTCCCTGTTCGTAGTTCTCCGTTTGATCTTTTAAAA
This sequence comes from uncultured Erysipelotrichaceae bacterium, assembly GCA_902766005.1. Lineage (GTDB taxonomy): Bacteria > Bacillota_I > Bacilli_A > Erysipelotrichales > Erysipelotrichaceae > Bulleidia. The sequence goes on from CACXCB010000271.1 coordinate 2,537, forward strand.
ACCCTGCTTCTTCAAACCAGAAAAACTGATTTCCATTATGCTTCTTCACTAAATCATCATATTCGGCACATGTGGGGCATTCAGTATACTTTTCAGAATCATAATAATGCCCCCTTTTGCATTTTTCATATTTCTTGTCCTTGGAGTTCTTTTCGAATTCATAATAATACTTATTTTCACCTTCTTTATATTTATCTTTCCCCTGGTTACCACAGTATGGACAGATTGAATATTTGTCGGAATCATAAAAATGCCCATTTTCACATCGTACCACCCTCATTTTTTAAACTCTCCTTTCGGTTTTCACTGACATCACTACACAACCCGGACTATGGGCATAATCTTGTTTGAACAAAATCGCTGCGCGATGGCCTGCCAAAGTTTCGCATCCATCTTAAAAATCGATAAAAGCAGTAGTAAATAA
>CACXCB010000272.1 GCA_902766005.1 uncultured Erysipelotrichaceae bacterium
CATCTTTTCACAGGTTTCCCATAGTCTGAACACAGTCAGTAAGTATTCTGTAAACCATAAGATATACGAAAGACAGACAAAAACTTTTCATACTCCCTGCGGGTCGATAACTGGCCTGCAGGCTCCCTCCAACGATAAGCCATACAGGCTTTTTAATATAGACAGAAGTTCATACTCTTCCGGCAGGAGTAACATCCTGCCGGACTCCCTCCAAAAACAAGATTCTGTGCAACAGCATGGGGTCTTTCTTTTGTTCAATAGGAAAGCTAACCCCTTGGCGTATTCTAATAGATACTATAAAATGCCGCCAACCATAAAACAGTTGGCGGTAGAAATCCTAAAAATGCTGTTAAGCTGATGTAAAACATTAATGTGCAGTCTTCGCTGTGTTTTTATCAGATATCATCTACCGGGAAAATTGGGCGGTTAAGGTGTTTGAAGTTAAACTCTTTAACCATCTGATAGCTTTCCCCAGGAGTATTTGACATGATGAAGTTTTTGCCCATCTCCTCAAGTTCCGGATATATATATCCAAATTTTGTCACGAATACATCGTAATCCGAAGGATTTAATTCACAGGATTCGAAATTGACATGCTGTGTAAAGTGATATCCTTTGTTTACGATTACAACATCAATGTTTCCGATAGAAATAGTAACCCCTTCACAGCGTTTTATCGGTGGGTTCGTCTTGAAGTTATATCCGTACACCTCATGCCACCCTCTGTAGATGGCATGCACTTCAACCGGGCTTGTGACTTCATCAATTCCAATGCCAATGCTCAGGTCAAAATCGTCTCCGATCTTATGGGACTTGCAGACGTTAAACGCTTCCGGATCGTATATTCCTACAATCAGCACTTTTTTCTCTGCATCCTGCAGTTTCAGGTATTCCTTCAAAAGAACGACGCTTCCTCCGACTGTCCCTGCATCAGGATTATCTCCCATGTCGGTCACGCAGACCGGCGGATCCATCTCATAAAGCGAATGCCTTGCGGTTTCTGCGGGCGGAAGTGACAGTTTTTGGAAATCGAACTCTCTTCTTTTGCCAAAGATATACTCCGCCAGTTCATCCGCTTTGTCGGAACAGTACTTTTCATATTCTGGTGCAGATGGAACTACAACTACGGTAGATGCCGTCCTAGGAGCATCTGTCCAGGCAAAGCCAATGAAGAGGCTGGCACAGGCAATCCTGTCATCATTTTGTTCCAGATCTTCCAACCGCTCGATGATCGTCTTGAACGGGTCAACAGTTGTAGATGCCATCTCGCCAGGAAAAATCATTCTCAATTTCCGAAGCTGCGAATAATTGTGATATCCATTTTTCAGATAGTGAACAAGCGTATTGGCTGCCATCCGGTATGTTTCAGGCTGATCCGTATGTGGGGCTGTATGATAGCAGCGTATGATATTGACCAAGTCGGCAAGCCCTGGCTCCAGATTACCGTGAAGATCCATGCCAAAGGAGATTACGCAGTTATCTCCCACGATTTTCCGCATCTCCTGAGCCAGACGGTATTCCCCTGAACCAATGTTTTGAACGTTCATCGCCCCATGGCAGAACATCCAGATACCATCTACGTCACGGTTTTCGCTGAGAACATCAAGAATCTTCTTCTCAAAGTGTAAGTAGGTTGCTTCCTCGACCGGTCCATAATTCCCCGCAACAGCGAAGATGGATGGAATCATTTCTATACCGGCATCCTGAAAAATATCCTTTACAGGAAGGTGTTCTAAAACCTCTTCACCCTCGTAATACTCAAACATGTCCTGTGTAGTCAGGTACCGGCAAAAATCATTTGACTCATGCGCAAGTGCGCCGATCATCACTTTCATGACATATTCTCCTCGTTGTTATCTTCTGTCCGATAGATGACAAAATGGCTTCACTTTGCACAATAATCGAAAATGTTATTCCACATCCTTGCATTCATCGGGCTGTCACAAAATGCCTCAGGCATCCAGTGTGGTGCGCAGTCAGACATCCAAGCAACAGTTTTTCCTTCTCCATAGTTACCGATCGCAAGCATCGGATCGTTCTTATATTTCAAGATTACTTCCGCATTCTCTTTTGCTATAACCCTGTTATAGCCGAGAAGAACCGGCCATTCTCCTTCAATTCCATTAAGAACCGGATGAGATAGATCGGATGCCTCAATCTGTATCCCCTCACAATGCTCCTGCCTGTCATCATACGGCAGAAGGGACACAGGAAGAATTTCTTCAATTACAGTGTCCTTATAATTGCCCCTTGCCTGGAAGCCGCTGAAAGACATATATCCGCCCATCATTATAAAAGTTCCACCTTTGCGGGCATATTCTGCGATCACATCCAGCTTGTTCGGAGACTGTTGGCAGCCAAAGAATGTCTCTGGCGGAAGGAGATAGCTGTTAGCGCCAACATCACTTGTAATTACGACATCATACTCTTTGATCTCATCATAACTCTTCGGAAACTTTTCCATGACTTCATGAGCCGGGATGTGGGTTATCTCTGCAAAACCTTCCATGTACTTTTTCACACGGCCGATCTCGGTTTCGTATCCACAGACTGTGAAATTGTCAACACCTTTCGCTTCCGTTCTGCTGAAAAACCAGGATTCACCCGCAAACAATACTTTATACTTTTCCATTTTTCACCTCTGATATATGATATATGCTCCGTTCTTCGGGAGAACTCACTCATTTTCTGTTTCTTATCTGGTCAAGTCCAACCGCAACAATTATGATTGCACCTTTGACGATATACTGCCAGTTTGTGGAGATTCCGAGCAGTGTCATTCCATTATCGATAATACCCATGATAAGGGCACCGATCAGGGTTCCCCAGATACGACCTTTACCGCCGGTTGTCGAAGTTCCGCCTATAACACAGGATGCAATCGCATCCATCGTGAAGGAACCGCCGGAACTCGGCTGTCCGGAAA
>CACXCB010000273.1 GCA_902766005.1 uncultured Erysipelotrichaceae bacterium
CATATTCACGCAACCCTTTTTATTACTTTTTTTCTTGCTTTTTCGGTCATTGTGAACTACGTTTTTCATAAACTTTTGACACTATCACACCGCAATTTCAATGTTGCGGATCTGTTCACCGGCTACCTGATAGTTCTTTAAGGCAACACTGTCTTTTGTGAATCTGTAGAAATCATGGATTTCCGGGTCCAGCCAGAATTCAGGAGCAGGTTGCGGTGTACGGGTAATCAGCTCTTCAATAGCAGGAATATGTCTTGGTGCATAGATATGGGCATTGGCATCCACATGAATGAACTCACCTGCTTCCATATCACAGACCTGTGCGATCATATGTTGAAGGACTGCATACTGGCACGTGTTCCATGCCCAGGCAGCCAGGACATCCTGGCTTCTCTGGTTGAGGATCATATTCAGTGTGAGCTTCTCTTTGCCTTTTTCCTGGCTTACCACAAATGTGACAGAATAAGCACACGGCTGTAAATGCATTTCATCGAGATCTTCGGGATTCCAGATGGTGGTCATGATTCTTCTTGAAAACGGAGTGTTCTTCAGGTCATAGATGACCTTGTCCACCTGATCCATATGCCATTTTCCGTTTTTTCTGACAGCGGCAATGCGTCCTGTTTCAGCATCACGGAAGATGTCTTCACCCTCTTCATTCTTTGCGAATTCATAGTATTCCGGGAAGGCATTCACAAGACCTTCGTCTTTGACATCTTTGCAGGAATGCTTCACTGCCATCTGGTAGCCATAGGCTTTACCGATAGAGCCGGATTCATCCGCCCACTCATCCCAGATATGAGGACCTAAGTCATTGATGTTGTTGGATTTTTTCTGCCAGATCCATAACACTTCATCCGTGGCACTCTTGATTCCTGTTTTACGCAGTGTCAGCATCGGGAATTCCTCACGCAGGTCAAAGCGGTTGATTTCCCCGAACTTCATGATGGTATAGGCAGGTGTTCCATCCGGCCAGTGGGGACGTACTTTCTGTCCCTCTGTGGATGTGCCGTTTTCCAATATGTCTTTGCACATGTTGATAAATTCGATATCCGCTTTGCTCATAAGATCTTCTCCTGTATATGTACCTACTGATTATATCGAAGTTCTGAAGAATTGAAAAGAATTGCAATAAAAAGCGGTTTTCCGGTAAAGATAAATTCTCTATATCCTTTAGAACAGAGTATGGCAATCAATGCCTGATCAATTCAGTGAATGTTGTGCAGGATTATTTTTAAGCATTGAATTCTGTCAAAATAGACCTTTCTGATGGTGTGCAGAAGTTCCGGGCTGACAAAATATTCCATACAGTACTGATCTCATTCATTGCATAATTCATCCGGACAGCCAGAAGGATGATTTCATTATGCCCTTCCACAAAATTACGATTTATATAATCTCGTTGCATTTAACGGCATTACTGGAAGACGCATTGAAATTCTTATAATACAAAAAAGCCTTACTGAAAACTTTGATCAATTTCTTGCAGAGTTCTCAGTAAGGCGCTGCTATCAATTTACTCGCTTATCCTTCGAGATTCGTCATGGAAAGAAAGCGGGAAAGCGAAATGTGTTCTACAGTACTGGTTGAATAGTCGATGTCATCATTTGTGATGATGATCTTTTTCCGAGACTGGTCCAACTTATTGAAAAGCGCAAATTCTCGATCGTAGGTACTGTCTTCAGCGATTGAATAAGCCACCTGAATCAGATACTCTTTTCCATCATTGATCGCGAGGAAGTCAATTTCCTGGTTTCCTTTGGTGAAAACAGAGACTTCATAGCCCATATAAATGAGTTCATTGAAAACGATGTTTTCTAGATTGTGGGTAAGGTCGAATCTTCCTTTATGCTGCCGAATTGTATTGAACGATACATCTTCATCATAGATTTTGGCAAAAAAAGCTAATTCTCGTTTTGACCTAGTCGAATATTGAGGAACTTTCCTGATCACATACGCTTCTTCCAAATAGGAGAGATATTTCATCACTGTGTTAATCGAGCAGGTCAGTTTTTCTGAAGCAAGGTAGTGCTGAACAGAATTTGCACTGAATATCCTAGCATTTGAGATCAAGACATAATTGACCAGGCGTTTGAACAGCTCCGTCTTCCGGATCCGATATCTGTTCATGATGTCATTGATGATAATTGTCTGATTCAAGTCATTCAGATACTGGTTGACTGATTCTTTGTCTGGCAATTCGATAACCTTTGGAAAGCCCCCATAAACAAGGTAATCTGAAATGGGGTAGTTCTTACCAAGCAGTGTGGCATACTCGACGATTTCCTTGTAAACGAAGGGTCTGACGCAGAAGGAAACATAGCGCCCGCTGAGTTCCTTGGTAAATTCTTTTGAAAGAAGTTTGGAGTTGCTGCCGGTGATAAAAAGGGACAGATTTTCCAACCGAAGTGAACGGCAGGCGATATTCCAGTCTTTGACAAGCTGCACCTCGTCCAGAAAGACATATAGCTTCTCAGTCTCGGAAAGCCGATCCTTAACAAAAGCAACCAATGCTGGGGCATTGGGAATGGAAGCAGAGAACTCTATCGACTCAAAGTTTATGAACAGCACAGGCTTACCCATAGAGCGATACTCATCGGCAATCTGAGACATGATAACCGACTTTCCACAACGGCGAATGCCGGTGATTACTTTGATGAGATCACTTTCAAAGAAAGGACGCATCTGACTAATGTAGTGGTTTCGTATAATCATAGAATAACACCCCTTTTTTTGATTGACTTCATTGTACTGAAAACTTTTAGAGAAATCAAACAAATTTTTCAGTATGAATGAAAATTATTTGTGAATGCAATCAAACATTTCAGTAGGAATAATGTCCTCTGGCCTTGGTATGAATCTCTGTGGGGCAGCCGGAAGAAGTCCGCCGCCCCCCGAAATACGAGCAGGCTCATCTTTCCTATTCCATCCAGTACTGATCTCATTCATTGCATAATTCATCCGAACAGCCAGAAAGATGTTTTCATAATGAATTTCTCAAAATTACAATTTATATAATGGCATTACTGGAAGACGCATCGAAATTCTTATAATATCTCACCATTGGATTTATATACTTTCTGTATATAGTAGAAACTGTCTTTTTTCTTTCTTTCCAATGTTCCGTTTCCTTTATCATCCATATCGACATAGATCATGCCATAGCGTTTTTCAATCTGTCCGGTTGTGAAGCTGACAAGATCAATGAATCCCCATACAGTATAACCTAGAAGATTAACGCCTTCTTCCACTGCTTCTTTCATGGCTTTAATGTGTTCTCTGTGATATTCAATACGATATGTATCATGGATGGATCCGTCTTCTTCAACATGATCAATTGCACCAAGTCCGTTTTCTACATCAAACAACGGTTTATTGTAACGGTCATAGATCAGATGCAGGAAGTATTTAAACCCTACTGGATCAATCTGCCATCCCCATTCGGATGCTTTGATGTAAGGGTTTCTTGCTCCTGCAGTCAGATTACCTGTAGCTGCATTAGATATAGCTTCTTTATGTGTTGTTACACAACTGGAAACTCTCTTTTATCAATTCAATAATTGTTAAATCTGCAGGTAACCAGTCAACAGAATCTAATTCTTCTTTTGTTAACCATTTTGCCGCTTCATGTTCTAACAATACAGGTTTGCCTTCAATGATCTTACACCAGTAACATCTCATACTCAGATGAAATAAAGGATAATCATATTCTATTGTAGTTAAGTAATTACTTACTTCTATCTCTGTATTTAACTCTTCTTCTATTTCTCTTTTTAAAGCTTCTTCAGGTGTTTCACCTTCTTCTACTTTACCACCCGGGAATTCCCATCCATCTTTGAATTCACCATATCCTCTTTGTGTGGCAAAGATCTTATCTTTATCTTTTATGATTGCTGCTACGACATTTATTGTTTTCATAGGCACCTCATGTACTATTTTAACAACATTCAGTAAATAATCCTATAAAACAGTATGCCTCAAAGCTTAATAAACCCTGACTATATTCAAAATTTCTTTTTACATTAGTTAATAAATGTATCGAGACTATAAGCCTTTTCAGCGTTTATTGATAACTCTATTATTTCTTAAGCTACTTTCTAGAAATTACAATTTAATGTGTTGCACGGCAATTGCACAAATTACAGTTGACGCAACATTTGTTGCATGTTATTCTTTTGCATAGCAAAAGGATATTACTATGAAAAATTCAGAGAAATATAAAAACTACATTCATATTGGAACAAGCGATAAAGATGCTCTAGCTGATTTGGTTATGAAAGCTAAAGGCCCAAAAAGAAGTATGAGAAGATTTGCAGAAGACATAGGCGTAAATCCTTCTACTCTTTCCAGGATTATCAACAAAAAAACATGTGGTTCTAATACAATAGAAATTATCATCAAAATCGCGGAGAATGCAGATCCAGATAGTGGTGTTACTACCGAAATGCTACTGATCGCTAACGGGATGGTACTTCAAGATAATTTAAATAAAACAGAAAATATTAAAAAACTTCGTAATAGCGTCCTTGGAATTGTTGTCAACGAATTATATTCCAGAGGTTATTCCGTATCACATGTATATCAAACTCCTCCTTATACTATTCTGAATTCTGTATTAGGAAAATGTTATATTGATTTTTGTGTTGAATCAAATGCACTTGGAATAGAAAACTCTATATGGGTGTTTGATATACTTACAACTATACATCGCAATGAATTAAATAAAGAAGCTTCTATAGATAGAATACGACAGTGGATACTTATGTATGTTGGAATGATTGCTTTTAATGAGGATAAAATTAACAAAATATCCATCCTCTTTCCTGAAAAAGATGTTTACTATTCAATTCTAGAGTATGTAAAGGGCTTTCATCTGCATAATGCCTTTTCGCTTATATATATTGATATAGAAAATAGCTGCATAGGTGAAGAATATATTATTAAAGATTCTCAAGAGAGTATTGTATTTAAATTGAATGATACTGATCAATGTAATGATAATGATGAATTTGAAAATAGAATTGTTTATGATATCAGCACTCAGTTTTATGATTAATAAAATTAAATTAGATAAAGAATAATATAGGGAGAAAAAAAATGTATATTCATTCTGTCAAAATAAATTATTATAAATCATTTGGTGATAACTCAAATTCTGAAATGATAATTGAACCGGGAATAACAGCGATAATTGGGAAAAATGAAACGGGCAAATCGAACATAATTAATGCATTAAAAGGAATCAATTTTATATCTAATTCAAATCATATCAGTCTTTTTAATGATAATAATCGCAATAGAAATTGCAGGCAAGACATTTCATTTGAATTCATTTTAAAGCCAACTCAATTTGAAAAACATTTATTAAGTGGAAATACTATTATTATTGTGAAAAAAAATCAGCAAAAAACTACCGGAGCATTATATAACCTTTTTAAAGAAAATTTATATGATCAGCTCATTTCCATTACAGAAGCAATAAAAAGCACAAAAATGTCATCTTTGACAAATCAAGAAAAATCCTATTTTCATGACTTATTAAATTCTATAAAAAACGATTTGTTTTTAGACATTCCCAAAACTAATGAATTTTTAAAATGGTTAATAAAATTTAAAACACCAGAAAATACAGATCAATATGAACTGTTAGAGCAATTTTGGTTACAAATCACCAGTACTCTGCCAACTATATTTTTCTTTGAAGATAATAACCAGCTTAAAGCTAAATACACTTTTGCCGAAATAAACGAAGAATTAAAAAAAACAAATAGCATATTATCGCAATTAATAAGAATTATTAATATTGATAAAGTCAAATTCTTAGAAGCAGCATCGACTAATAATACAAGCCAAAGAAATTCAAGTATCCAAGAAATTGAAGATCAAGTTCATATATTTTTCGATCGAAATTTGAAAAAATATTATAAAACTGAGCACACACAGATTAACATTCATTTTGAGCCAAACACTATATCCTTTACCGTTAAAACTAACGATGGTACATGGCTATCATTAAATGAAAGAAGCGAGGGATTTAAGTGGTATTTAAATTTATTTATACAAGCAAAGTCACATGATATCCCTACCATCAATTCACTTTATCTTTTTGATGAACCCGGAATACATCTTCATGTAAACGCACAAGATGAAGTCTTAAATATTTTTGATGATCTATCAAAATCAGGAAACCAAGTATTGTATACGACACATTCTCCATATATGATCAATTTAGAATCCAATGGAATACATAGAGTTAGAGCAGTCAAAAAGGATAAGGATGGATACAGTACTATTTATAATAACGTGCATGATATTGATTGTGAAGATAATACTACTAGCAAAAGCGAAACACTAACACCAATTATTGACGCAATCGGCATGAGATATGGTAGCCCTATTGGGCCCTTAGACAATAAATTAAATGTTATTTGTGAAGGGATGTCTGATTATATTTATATTTTTGAAATGGCCAAATTTCTCAATATTGATATGTCAAAGTTTAATATCATTTCATCTGTAGGAGCATCTAATTCAATTAATTTATATTCAATTTTAACAAGTTGGGGTTGTAAAGCCATATGTTTGTTTGACTACGATAATCAAGGAATTCAAGAAGCAAGGAACTTGAATAAAAATTATCAAAGTTTATTTGACAATAGTTATATTTTCATAAATGGTAAAACTTTACCAGAAACAAACAAAATCCCTACTGAAGAAAAATTCGAAATAGAAGACATGATTGGAAGAGATTGTTATGAAAAATATAAAAGCAATTCACCTTTAAATATCGGAAAAGTCTTAATTGCTAAAAGAATAATGGATGATGTAATTAATCAGAAAATAGAATTGCCAAAAGAATCTTTAGATAATTTTAAAAAATTGTTTAGCAGGATCACAAAGATAGCTGAATAATTTTTTTGTACCTATATTTTATCATGTTAGATAATACAACTGTTGAATATTTCACCTCGATGGTAACAATGTGTTGACAGTACCGGCATGTTAATCTTATGGTAACGGGCATGCACGTGCCTTTTAAAGTGAAGAACATCTAATCAGAAAGAGTGCGGGATACCATATGGTGTCCCTCAACCCTTTGTTAATGATTATTCCGGAAGAAGAAAGCCACTTCATCAGGTTTTGAAAGCTTCACAATCCGGCATGAGAGCCATCAGCCAATTTAGCTATCATTCCGCTTGGGAGGCCACCTTCAAAGAATATAAGACCGTAATTGTTAATAGAAAAAGCATATTAAAAAATATACATAATCAGAATCTTTCAGATAGTGTATGCATCTGAAAGAGAATACCGAGAATGTTATAAAACTGTGAGATATGATGTTGCTGCTTTGTTGAAACCTCCATATAACTTCAGCGTTCAGGCACTCGCAAATACGTCGCGACATCATACATTTTTTTATAATCCGAAACAAGAGATTCAGCCATGTTTTCAGAAATTCCAACGCAGAATATCGTCTCATTCCACCGGCATTTTAAGAGAATCATATAATCATTCTCAAATAAACCTTCCCGAAGTCTGTTAAAATATATAAAATTCTGTGAATTTTTCTTTGAAAATTGTACCTGACTTTGTGTACGTTTTCCTAAAGTTACTGTGCCATTTAAAAGCTCAAGATTACATGTATCAGGAATATTGTATTCAATATTATGCAGTTCATCTAAATTAGCTCTTGCCACATTTACATTGCGAGTATCATATTCAATTGTTTTTAAAGCTTCAAATTCTTTTGATGAGTAAAAGAATTCTATTGCTTCACCAGTTATTGCTATATGTGACTGATGACTTGAACGATACGTTTTGTTTTTATTAACAATATTAGCATTAGCTAATTTTATACATAGTACTTCAGAAAAACGACGCCTGGAAAAATAGTCATCTATAAATTCCGGATTATAACCAAGTTTTTTGAAATATGATCTTATCAAAATAAAGATTCCATCGAAAGCTGCCATGATTTTCCCTTATAACTTTCTAACACTTTTTTAATTGAAGAGGCTATTGCCCTGCTCATTAAGGGAGGAACTGAATTTCCTACCTGCATATATGTTTTTGTATATGCGCCTCTAAAATAATAATCGTCCGGGTAAGATTGCACCCTGGCCGCTTCCCTGGGCGTAAGCCCTCTTGCCTGGGTGGGATGAATATACATATTACAATCAAATTTCATATGAGCAGTTATAGTTTTACATACTTTGGACGCATCTAATTTGTAATATTTATCTTTGAAAATTTCTGCCCTGCTTTTATACGGCATGATATCAGCTATTTTAGGATCATCTGATTTATCGCCAGGATTTAAACGTCTGAAAATCTCGATATCTCTCTTATTGTTATATCTTGCCTTATGATTAAAAGTAAAAAATCCAGTCCCGTTTACATTTATTTGATTAATATAATCATTAGTGTCTTCTTCAGCATCTCTAAGGCATATAGTGTATCCCGAGGCTTCTCCATCAAGTTCTGTACTATTTTTTATTGACTTTGCTTCCAGAGCTTTTAAACCATATAGAGCATCTCCTAGCACTCTAGGCGTTGCTTCTTTTGATTTTCGAAATATTTCATCAAAAAATACTTTATTATCGATTCCGAGATTGTTTCCAATAAATATCAAACGTTCACGGTGCTGGGGAACACCAAAATCTTCTGCTTTTAACAGGTGTGCTTCTATAGCATATCCGATATTATTAAAGTCCTCGTATATCTCATCTAATCTAGTCATCATGCCTCGTACATTTTCCATAACTACTACATCTGGCTTAAGGATAGAAATTGCTTTGATATAGCTCTTATATAAATGATTTCTAGGATCATCAATAATTCGTTGTCTGTTAGCCATGCTAAATCCCTGGCACGGCGGGCCACCCATAACAACGGTAGTTCTATCAAAACGTTTTATACAATCTATATGTTCAATAGCATTATTGATATCCCCGCAAACAATATGCTGTGCCGGAGTATCTGGATGATTAAATGAGTATGTTTCTATGCAACTTTCTTGAATGTCATTAGCAAGGCTTAGTTTAAAACCTTCTTGAGAAAAACCTAAGGAAAGCCCACCGGATCCACAGAAGAAATCAACATAGGTTAATGCATCATTATCACTTTGACTCTGCATATGATTTCGATAATGATTACACCATTTCTGAACCGGACAATGTCCACAGTTCCTTAAATTACAACGATTTGCAATAAAGCCTCCTACTGGGTTCACAAAGTCAATACATTCAGTCTTATTTTTTAAGTAATATTCTGACTTATCTTTTCCAAATGAATCGTTTGTCTCCTCACACATGCGATTCAAAACTCGGGTTAATTTACTTTTGTCGCAACTCTCATAGTCAAAAAGGCTTAGCACTTTATAAATTTCGGCAATATTATTGTTCATTCTCCGACACCTCCAAAGCCTTTTTTATTTGTATAGCTATTGCATTAGAAACATTAACAGTTACAGCGTTTCCAAACTGTTTATAAGCCTGGCTATCAGATACCGGAATAATAAACGAATCAGGAAATCCCTGCAGACGAGCACATTCCCTAGGTGTTAACCTGCGTATTTTGCCGTTTTGCGTTACATAGTTATCTTGATTCGCCCTGTGCATTTTTGCCATGGTTGCGCACAAAGGTCGAGCTACAGGAAGATCTATCTTCCATTGAGAAAAATATCCACCAGTACCACTTGATAGAATAGTTGGTAGTATTTTGTCTGAAAGATAATACTTTTGCTCGACATCATGTTCTAATAGATCTTGTAATGTTATTTTGAGACCTATCTTTTGTGGAAAAACAAAATTCACATCTTTATCAAAACAAATAATATATGTCCTGTTTCTGGTCTGTGGTACACCAAAATCTGCTGAATTTAGTATTTTCGAATAAACACGATAATTCAAATTATTTTCCAGGATATCCTTTATTTTTGCAAAAGTTCTCCCTTTATCATGATTTTTCAAATTTCTGACATTTTCGAAAACAAGAACTGTAGGTTTATGGCCTCGGTTAATCATAGCTCGGATTATTTCTTCGATTCGAAAAAACAAAACCCCGCGTCTATCGGCAAAGCCTTTCTCCTCTCCCATCATACTAAATGGTTGGCAAGGAAAACCACCAATCAAGACATCACAATTAGGAATTTCATCTATATTGATTTCGTATATATCCTGACAAATTGCCTTATTTTGAAAGTTTACGTTATAGGTCTTTACAGCATATTTATCAATGTCGTTTGCCCAAACCACATTAAAACCGGCTTTTTCGAAGCCTAAATCCAAGCCGCCACATCCGCAGAATAGTGATACTACGTCCATATGCCACCCCTACCCTGAAAAGCCTTCATCTTTAAAGCGAGATTCGATATTTAAAATACGCTGGCATTGCTTTTCACTCGGAATTTTGGTGTTCATATTTGCTGCAGCTTTTAAGAAGCTAATATCTCTTTCTGTAACTAAGTGATGTTCAATGCCCCATCGGATCATTTTTGTCCAATATTCTGCTCCTTTTTCCACTACGGCAGTCTGTACTTCAATACCATTTCGCAGTATATCTTCCTTTTTTCCTTCTCTTTTGGCGATTTTCTGTTCATCCTTTGTCAAAAGAAGGTCCGCAATGTTTTTATTTAATTTATAATCCTTATCCTTCAAGCTTTCCCAGCATTCGCTTTTCTTTGCCCATTCGGTAACGTTCTGAACAAGTCTCTTTTCACTAGTCAAATGATCATACACATATTTAGACAAACTAGTAAATTCAGTTTCAAGTTCTTCAGGAACACCTTGTTTATCCCATATATACTGCAAGTTTAATATACGTCCATGAAATTGTTTGGCAGTTAAAAAATTAAAATATGCCAAAGTATACATAACAGTATTTGCTTTATAACCCATACTGTACCAGCTCTGTTTTGCAACCATTTTATCCAGATATTTATAAAGGATGGCTATTGCAACTGTATCCCTAAAATATGCATCATTAAACTGGCTTTGGTCTTTTTCCCATCTATTTACGATCTTCTCTGCAAACTCCATGAAGTTTTTTTGGGCACCTTTACTTGCATAATGTGGGAATCCTTCCCAGGAATTACGATATTTTGCAAAATCAGTCTTGGTAATCTTCTGCTCTTTTGGATTTGATAATAAATATTTATTTTTTTGTGCTTGTGTAAGCTTGGATTGTTCCTGCTCATACTGGCCTCTAGCTCTTTCAAAGAACCAATGTGTTTCAAACTGCTGTCCATTCTTCGCTGGAGCATATGTTGTTCTTGATATCTTTTCCATCTTGATATTAAACTCATGATTAGAGAAGAAATCTGCATCACTTACCTTATTCTGACTATTAGCACCTCGTGAAATCTTTGGAATTAGCTGCTGTGCAAGCGCATGATCAGGAATAACTGTAAGTTTCATCTGCACATATATTCCATTTAAATCCGCCTTATCTTTATATTTTGCATTAGAGAGTGAAGCGGTTGTCTGGCCACCGTTAACGATCTGCAAATTTTTAATTGAAGAAATGAAATATCCTTCTCTGTGCGATTCGACAACGGCCTCTGCAGCAGTGGCTGAAATACCGTTGTTGTATGCAAAGAACATTCTCTTATCTTCACCATCCACTCCGAGAATTGTTTTTCTGATATTTTTATTGACTTTTCCTCTGACGGACAAGAACGCACGAACGTTTCCTTCCAGAAGAATACTTCCATATGTATCGTAAAGATCAGCTAATACTGAACCAGGGATTACGCACAATAAACATTTGAACTCATCAGTTGAAGCATCACTTGCCTCAATACAAGGAAGCCCATATTTTAATCCCATATCAGAATATTTTTTATCTTTGAAGTTAATTTCTACAGGTTCATGATCCTCACCAGTACTTGCTACTTTATATAACCTTTGTATATCCCAAATATTGTACTCTACTGGAATATTGTTAAAAGTTGTTCCTTGCAGTTGAGTGATCTTTCCACTCATTTGTTTGTCAGTTAATATGAAAAACCTATAACGTCTGATAGTATTTTGTAAACTCTTTAATCGCTCCGCAAAGTCATACACTGGAGTGCTTATTTCCATCTGGTATAAAAGCTTTCCATTAAGAACTCCATCACAGAAAACCATAATCCTATTAAACAATGTTGTCGCTTCAGTCCTTGTTAGTGTTTCAATCTCAGATTCTCCACTATAATTGGCAATAAAGATAGACATGGTCATGTCATATTCATCGAAAGCAAACGCATCCACACGATATATTTTGTTACCGTATCGCTCTTCCTCGTGTGCTAATTCAAAATCACTTACAATATTAAAATCTTCTAGATTTTCCAGTGTATGTTTTACAAATGCTGTTACGGTGAATTCTGACTCAGAAGCAGCAAGAGTTTTTACATCCTCCAGGTAATTTTTTCTATATTCTTCAATTGTCATAATACTTCCGAATTCACCCTCCATTTTGCGATTGATGCCAATGAAATTTCGTAACTTGCTTTAACAATTTGAACAGGGACATTTTCTGGTGTTAACCGCGGAAAGTTATCTGATACTTTATAAAATACGGGATCAGAAATTGTAAAATACGAATTCTTATAGACATCTTTATCTATATAGCCAACATTTACCAGTTTTTTTTCAAATTTCATTTTAGCAACCGGATCTGTCTCCATCTTTTTTCTAATTCCTGCAATGAAATCAAAAAAACTAAATCCTGAAGGATCTTCAGAACTTGTTTTATCTACAGCATATCTAACCAGATAACCACCATCCGCATTTAGCTGATCCAATGATGAAATTTCAACAGTATCTTTTCCTGTTGAAGTTGCTTTAATCTCATACCAATTCTCTGGAAGAATGAAGTCACGATCCGCACCGTCAGGTCCCAACCAAGCATCTATAACTTTATTCCATTGCAATTTTGCAGCAAGTTTTTCAGATGCAAACGTCAATTCACCAATTAGTCCTTTCATTTCGGATTCTGAAAGATCGTTGTGAAGATTCGCAAAAAGTTTCTGCCAATGTATAAATCTATCTGTTGCTTTACTCAACCCTTCCTTTTCTGAGGTGACCTCAAAGGAAGATTCCACTAAATCTGAACATAGTTTAGCGAATATATCTTCATTTTCCCTATCTTCAAGTGATATTTGTGTAGCCCATTTACCATCTTTCCTTGTGTTTTTTCTAATGTCCAAAGCCCGACTGGATTTTAACTCTTCAGGTTCCTGTACAGTTATGAGGAGTAATTCATCTCTGCCAAATTCATCAATTCCAACAAAGAATGATAGAGGATGATCCGGATCTACTCGCTGGAAGGTCTCCAATTGTTGTCTTGATTCTTCCCACTTCTGCTTATAATCAATCTTCCTCATCTTCCTCATCCTCCTCAAAGTTCAATGTATCCCTTAAACCAACCAGGTTCATAACATATTTAATTTTTCTACTTTTAGAGTTGGCATTATCTCCAGGGAAACCAATTCCCAATGCCACAACCGGATAATCTCCGATTAACTCAATTGCCTCATTGTCCGAATCGAATTCACGATGCCCTTTTCCTTCGGGCAAATCTTTTTTCTTATCTTTATCTATTTTAGCAACATAAATTAACAGAACAGGATCTCTATCTGCTTCGCTAAGATACTTCTTAGTATTAAGAAAAGCTTTATCCGGAATTGTTTTTACGTCTTTATGTTCTTTTTTATATGCTTCAGCAATGTCCTCCTGCTCATTTTTTCTTAATCCACACGCAGTCGCTCCAGGCACACCTGCCCTTGCCCTTTGTCCGGATATCAGGAGACAATTATTGTCTTTTGTGATTACACGACTGGAATATGTTATATGCAAATTACATACTTCATCTGAAAAATATTGATGTTCCATCTCTTCTTTTCTACTTCCACCTATTAATGCAACTGTCCAAGTTTTAAATTCATTGGATGATCTTATATAGTCACTTATATCTCTTGCATTAAAAGGAAGATGTCTCGGATGTGATCTGAAGGTAGACACATAATCAGCAACAATCTCTTTACTCACACCTGTAAAAACTGCTCTGTTAGTATGATAGTTAAATTCATTCTTATAATATTTTTCTTTCTCATCAATCAATTTGGATAATAATTCATCCGTAAATCTTAGATTAGATTTCAAGTTGTCTTTACTGGCTACCAGTCGTGGTGTTTCAATCACTTTTGCGGAAATAGAAATCCAGTTCTCCACAACCTCTGCATTACGCATTTTGTTACGCGCTGTTACATATAAGGCCACTTCATTCTGCTGAACTTTTAGACCAAATTCTCTAGGTGTAAGATTAATTCTGTTCATTTCAGAAATTTCATCTCTAAACTCATCTGATGCGCGAGTAATGTATTTATACCAGTTTATCGTTTCTGGTTCCATCCAGATTTTCATTAAGTTCTCATACCCTTTGCGATATCCGAACCAACGCCCCATCTGCATCAAAGTGTCATACATCTGAGAATTACGATCAAAATAACTTACGATTAAACCCTCCAGTGTCAATCCACGTGATAAGCCATTTCCACCAATTGCAATTACTCGAAGGCCATTTTCATAAGCGTCATAGTCCAGTCTTTGTTTGCCCTTAACTTTAGATTTCTGGTTTACAAGCATCACTTCAATAGGACTTACAGCAACGTGAAGATTGTCAAGGACAGTATTCCAGTCATAACCGGTCTTATCTGACATTTGATTGTTGACCCAGATATCATATAAACGTTTTATTTCCGAATGCTCCAGGGCTATTGCGCTTCCCCGTTTACTATATAGTTGTATTTTCTGCTTAAATTTTTTGAGTATAATATTTACCTTTTCAGCTATTTGTTCCTGAACTGCCACATATTGCGTTACATTAACAAGCATGGATCTGTGCGACTGAGTATATCCATCCAAATCACGAACAGTATTTGCAAGGCAGAAATATCCTATTGCGTCAACCAGACTATCTGGAATATATGGCACAATATGCTGAGATTTCGCCTTGGATCTGAATATACGTTCACCGGTCTCCTCATTTAAGACCACATCATTGATAGGTTCCAAAGCACCATTAAATTCAGCTTTATCACCGAAAATTCTATCAGCCCCAATATAATTTGTAGGAGCAGACAGAGAATATATAAAGTCATTGGGAAACAAATTTGAATCGCGATTCCCTTTATCAAATTCCGGATCAATAAAAATATTTGCAAAAGGAGTTGCAGTAACTCCGATGTACGTTGCATGAACAAATAATTGTAAAATCTTAACTATGGCATCGTTAATTGCTGTTTGTGATTGATCTGGTTTATTTGTATTCACAGATGCATTATCCGCTTCATCATCAATGAAAAGCATTGGTAAAGAAATCTTGTTTCCAGTAACATCAGTATTAAAATTCACTAACCAGGTTTCAAGATTCTCCAGAATTCTTTTATTCTTTTTCAAAACAAGAATGACCGGCTCATTCATTCCTTTGATAGTAAAATTTAACGATTCAAGCTTATGCGAATTAAAATCCGTCGATACAGTTGTAAAAGGAAAAGCAGTTCGATTACTGTCAATATTACCAACTCCTTTAAACTTTTTCTGAGGATTTTTCTTAAGCATATCTCGGCTATTTAAGCCAACAAAGCCAGCATCTACTCTTTCCTGTGTTTGTTTCCTCAAGCCTTCAATTGTTCCAGTCAAAAGAATTATTAGTTTGTACCCTGCATCAGCCGCTTTATTACATAAGGCAAGATAATTTGATGTTTTTCCAGACTGTATATCTCCAATAATTAGACCTTTACGGATCCATGCTTTTTGCTCTGCTGGATTCCCACATTGATCCAGGATAGCGTCAGCCACTTCTCCTAAACGATCTACCACATCTATATTCCAGCCTTGCTCAATTTCCAAATATTTTTTATACCTTTCCCAGTAGTAAGGAACTATATTTGCACGCCTAGATGCCACCCAGAAATGATGATCAGCTTCTTGATCATATATGCTGACACCAAGATCCATTCTGATATGTATGGATGATTGAATGATTTTTTTGACTTTTTCTATTTCATCATCAGACATATTCAAAAACATTGCTGCTTGTTGTACGGCATTAGTTACATCTTCCTCTGTAGGGTTTGTTGAAGATGCATTTGTTTTCAAAAATAATCTTGCCGCTACTTCACAATCTTCAATTCTGGACATTTCTACATGCCTCCTCAAACTCTTTTTGTATTACTTCTTCATACTCAAGCTCATTAAATGGTGCCGTTGTCAATAATAGATCTCTTGTTTTTTCGGCTGACTGAATATCCCTAGTATTTTCAAAAAACATATGTATCAAATTCTCGTTTTTCCTCACATCTGCACTTTTTATTTCTGTAACAATTTTGTTTTCAGCGAACATATCATCATGCATATTATTCCAGAGTAAATTATCCTGAACAATTTGAATATATGATTTCAGAAGATCCTTCGCTTCATCATCAATTTTCTCATACAACATTTTCATAACAGGATGATCCTGGTTAATAACATATCTAATGCCATCACGCGTTTCCACTTTATCCCAAACATGTGCCACAGAATCGGCTACTTCTTTCTTCTGTCTAAAACCATAAGTTCTTTTACTAGAGTTAATTATGGGCTTAAGAAGCTGACTAAGTCTGGTTTTTACTATTTCCGGAGGATATGCAGTTGATTTTTTAATATCCAGCGTCCACAGTTCATCCAACGAATTCGGAATGTCTACTCTTACTCTTGCAAGTTTCGAATTTTCATCCATTCTTACTAGTCTGAACCAATTCCCCCATATCACAAGACGTTTATTTCTATAAACATAAAAACCTTGAAGGCTCCTTAATCCCTCTTTACCACCATATTTCTCAAGTTCACTTTTTGTCATTTTGGAAGGATGGGGTAATAGATATGCTTTTACTGATACTTTCCCGCTATAACCTGGAATTGTAATCGTTTCTTCATCCATAACTTTTGTACTTTTAGCTACAAAAAACGGATCGAAAGGTTCAACTTTCAAGTCATTTACAAATATGTTAACTTTCTTTACATCTTCTCCGGAAAGATATCTATGAAATACTAGTGATAAATGTTTTGCTGTCTCCTCCATGTGGCTTTCCATAGAGGATTCCAATGACAAACTCCCGACTTTAACTTTATCCAAAGTCTGCCAGACAACCAGTGTTCCACCATCAGCATTTGACAACTTATCAATCTCAGGTATATTTTCCTGTTCTCTGTTATTTAATACTCTTAAACTCCATTCCCCTGTTTTTGTAATATAATCCAAATCCCACTGACGTGCATTTACCGTTTTCTTTTTTCTCTGTTTAGAAACAACAGTAAGACATTTGCACTGTGATAATGATGCCGTCTTCATCCCAAGACCATAACGTCCAAGATCATTATCTTTTCTTTTTTTTAATGGGCTTTGTGTTCCATATCTCATTGCCTCTGTTAATTCGCTTGACGACATTCCTATACCATCGTCCAAAATAGCAATAAATGGATCACCAATTGGATTAAAATAAATCCAGACATTATCTGCATCCGCAGCTATACTATTATCTATCACATCTGCTATTGCAGCTTTCATTGAGTATCCAATAGCCCTTGTTGACTCCATTAAAACTGGAGCAAACGGAGGACATGAAATATCTTTACTCACGTTAGTTTCACTACCTTTCTAATCCTTATTTAATCTCCTAAAACATCATAAAGAATGTCATAGTCATCGACAAAATAGAAATTTCTATTCTTAAACTGTCTTAGAAGACCGATCATCTCTAATTTTTCAAAAAGGCCATCAGAATCATCAATGCCATATATATTGCAAAGAGTTTCTTTTTCTACAGGTTTATTTTCCTTATCAATAGCCTGAATTTCTTTAAAAATAGCAACCATTTTCTCTACATCAATACTTAAATAATTGGAAATAACCTTTCTATACCAGTTATCAAAAAGATGTCTGGATTTTCCTTTTTCAAACCATTCTTTTGTTACAAGGTAATTGCCAAATTCTCCAAAGTTATATACTTTATTCCAATATCGGATATGTCCATTACTGTCTACCTTTTCTTTTGAAACCGGTAAATCACCCGTATATGCTTTCAACATTGGAACAGTAAGATTCATTCTGCTTTTGCTCCATTTCAGATCACAACAATCATCTAAATCGTCTTTGGTAAGAAGATTTTTTTCTGAAAGCTGATCCATTATTCTTTTCACATGAATCCCAATCTTTTCCCTATAATTTGTGCTAGGTATATTTAACTTCCAGTTTATCCCTGCATGATCAGTTATAATTATTTCCGTATCAATCCTAGAATTCTGCTTTTCTTTTTCCTTAGATCCTTTTTCGTAGACACTTTTAATATCTTCACAGCTCTTATTTATAATGTTTGCAAGTTGATCGTCTTCAGCTTGCATAGCCATTTTTTTCAAATCATTCAGTCTTACATTTAATTCTTCTCGAAAAGTATCTTTTGTAGATTCGGGTACCTTTACTCCAATTCGTAATTCCAAATATTCACGAATATCCTCTGTCATCTCACCTTTATAATGGTTGTAAATAACATCACAACATTTTTGGCGAAGTTTCTCTCTATCTCCATAATAAGTTTGAAAAAATACCCCATCTTTTTTACCACTATGAGTTAGCCCTTTTCCTGTCTTTTTATAATTAGGATCAAAAGATTTAAAATTCTGCATTTTAGCATCTACTGCATCTGGTGTTCTGTATTGTCCAGGTATTCGGACATTAAACGGATAGATATCAAGACCAAGAAGTATTTGACTTAAAGTAGAAAGCTCTTTCATACTTTCTTTGCCACTATTAAACCAACTGACATCATGTGAAAAATATTCATTTAAAGCCAAAACTAGCTCTTCTTCAGACCACACAGGATTTCTTCTGCTCATAATGCTCCTTCCGTTCTTGAATGATCAGTTTTTATATATTTTCCGCTTCTAACATGAGTATCTTTCAGTTTAACAACATCATAAGGAATTGTCCATACTGAGCCAATACAAATTGCTCTAGATATCCGTCATGGATTACTCACAAATCTGTATATCACAGTATTTCTTTAATTCTGTTACCGTATTCTGATCTATGCCTGAATCGGTAATAATATGATCAAAATCAGATACTTTATAAAACTCATAAAAATCAAAGGCATTGAACTTGCTGCTGTCTGCAAGAAGATATTTATCCATGGCAAGGTTCAGTGCTTTTTTTTGTATTTCACCTTCTGCTTCGCTGTAGGTAAATACAGATCCCTGTGCTATTCCGTTCACACTGATAAACGCTTTGGAAAAACGCATATTCTCTAGTGCACATAAAGCTACCGATCCGACAAATGCACCGGTAATGCTTCTATATTCTCCACCGGCAAGAATTAAATCAACAGATGTGCTCTGGTTTAGTATTTCAAAAACCGGAAGGCTGTTTGTCACGACACGGATCTTTTTATCCATCAGACAATATGCCATCTTTTCCAAGGTTGTACCGGGACCTAAGAATATTGTCTCTCCATCATTGATATACGATGCTGTCAAAGATGCAATCTTTCTTTTTTCATCTTCATGCAGGCTCTTCTTTTCTACATGGGATCTTTCATATCCTTCTGAGGCAACGATTCTTTGTGCACCGCCATGCGTACGGATTAAAAGATTCCTTTTTGAAAGATCCGTCAAATCTCTGCGCACCGTCATATCCGAAACAGATAAAGCGTCCATAATTTCATTTACGGTTATCTGTCCTGAAGCATTGAGCATATTTAAAATCTGCTGCTGGCGTTCTTCTTTTTTCATAATATAACTCCCGACTGTTTATATCATACAATAAACGATCAAATCGAACAATATAATACAACTGAATTTAAACCCGCTTTGTTTATATCAAACGCTTATTTATCATAACAAAACACTATCCGAAAGCATATGCATGTAAACCAATGGTTGTTCGATTGTCCGTTTATAATTCTACTTTTAGTTTACTTTTGTTTATTTCAAACATGTATATATTGACTTCTTGTTTGATTCAAACTAATATAATATCGACGAAAGGCAGAGCTCCCTTTCTCACACCTCCGTTTTGCAAAACTTCCCTTTCTTTTCATTTTTCATGGCTGCGCAGTCTCTATTCAATAAAAGGAGAAACCTATGTTACTGATACTTGGATCCGATCCTGACGGATTAAAACTCAAGGAATTGATTAAACAAGATCTGATTTATCATTCCTATGATGTACTGGATGTAACCGGCAAATCTGATTGTGACTTTGTCGATGCAACATTAGCTGTAGTAAAAGAAGTACAAAAAGCAGATGACCGTTTCGGTATTGTCATAGATGCCTATGGTGCAGGTTCCTTCATGACAGCCTGCCGCATCAAAGGAATCATTGCCGCAGAAGTCTCGGATGAAAGAACCGCATATATGACCCGTTCCCATAACAACGCAAAGATCATTACCATCGGTTCGGAAATCACAGGTCCTTCCATGGCAAAGAATATTGTTCACAGTTTTATTCAGGGACACTATGACGGAGGCAGACATCAGATCCGTGTGGACATGCTGAATAAGATGGGAAAACCATTGGAGGAAAAACAATGAAAATCGCTATCGGATGTGATCATATTGCGACAATGGAAAAGATTGCCGTATCCGACCATTTAAAAAGCATCGGTCACGAAGTCATAGACTGCGGCACATACGATAATTTCCGTACACATTATCCGATTTACGGAAAACGTGTCGGTGAAACAGTTGCCTTAGGTAAAGCAGATCTTGGCATCTGTATCTGCGGTACAGGTGTCGGCATCAACAATGCGGTAAATAAAGTGCCGGGAATACGTTCTGCTCTGGTCAGAGATATGACAACAGCTATATACGCCAAAGAAGAATTAAACGCAAACGTAATTGGTTTCGGCGGCAAAATTACAGGCATCTTTTTAATCAATGACATCATTGATGCATTCCTGAATGCTGAATACAAGCCAACAGAAGAAAACCAAATCCTCATCAACAAAATCATGTCTTTAGATACATGTGCCGACGGACAGCAGGATCCTGATTTCTTCAAGGAATTCTTAGAGAAATGGGATCGGGGAGAATACCAATGATCTTAACGGTCACGATGAATCCATCCATTGATATTGCTTATCAGATGAAAAACTTCTCTTTGGATCAGGTAAACCGTGCCGAAGAAACACATAAGACACCCGGAGGCAAAGGATTGAATGTCACCCGTGTTCTTTATGCCACAGGCGAAGAAGTCACAGCCACCGGTCTAACCGGAGGCAAGAATGGCGAATTCTTACAAGAGCAGTTAAACAAAGCAGGGATTGATTCCTCTTTCTATAAGATCAAGGGAGATACCCGCAACTGTATCGCCATCCTGCATGAAGGAAAACAGACAGAAATTCTTGAACAGGGACCGATCATTTCCAAAAAGGAATTTCAGGGATTTACACATTTCTTTCAAAAGAAAGTTAAAAAATATGATGCTGTTGTCTTCTCAGGAAGTCTTCCCGGAGGCATACCGGATACATGTTATGCAGATCTCATCACAATTGCTTCAAAAGAGAATATCCCTGTCATTCTGGATTGTTCCGGATCTGCCTTAAAAAAGGCCTTGGAAGCAAGACCGACAGCCATCAAGCCGAATATTGATGAGCTGAAAGATCTGCTTCATCAGGAAATTGCCAAAGATCCGAAGGTATTAAAAGAAGTATTGTCATCGGATATGTTTACCGGCATTCCATGGATCATCATTTCTCTTGGTGCAGATGGATGTTTCGCTAAACATGACGATCATTACTACCATGTACACATCCCGAAGATTGAAGTTGTCAGTCCGGTGGGATCCGGAGACTCTACCGTGGCAGGCATTGCCTCAGGAATTGTTAACGGATTATCTGATGAAGAACTATTAAAACACGCCAATACACTGGGCATGTTAAATGCACAAGAAAAGGAAACAGGTACCGTCAATATGAATCATTATGATGACCTGTACAGACAAATCACAATCACGAAGGTATAAAAGATGAAATTAACCGAGAATAAAAGACAATCTATGAACCGTCTCAGTGATGAAAACGGTATTATCTCCGCCTTGGCTTTTGACCAGCGCGGAGCACTGAAAAAATTAATGAAACAGTACAGTGAAGAAGAACCTTCCTCTGACATGATGGAACAGTTAAAAACCATTGTTGCCGAAGAATTAACCCCATATGCTTCTTCGATGTTACTGGATCCTGAATACGGCCTTCCTGCTTCCAAAGCTTTATATCCCGGAACAGGTTTATTACTTGCCTATGAAAAAACAGGTTATGACACTTCCAGTACAGAACGTCTTCCGGACTGCCTGAATGAATGGTCCGTCAGAAGACTGAAGGAGCAAGGCGCGGATGCGATCAAATTCCTTCTGTATTACGATGCAGACGGAAATACAGAGACAAACCTGAAAAAACAGGCTTACATCGAAAGAGTAGGCGCAGAATGTGCCGGAGAAGATATTCCCTTCTTCTTAGAGATTCTGGCCTATGATGAAAACAATTCCGATGTAGCCGGACTGGAATATGCATGTGTCAAGCCTCATAAAGTCATTGAAGCCATGAAAACATTCAGTGATCCTCGTTTTGGCATTGATGTCTTAAAAGTAGAAGTACCTGTCAATATGAATTATGTGGAAGGCTTTACCGACAAAGAACCTGTATATACCACAGATGAGGCCAAAAGATGGTTCCTTCTGCAGGAACAGGCAACCAGTCTACCCTATATCTATCTAAGTGCAGGTGTCAGTGCAGAATTATTCCGTAAAACACTGATCTTCGCAAAAGAAGCCGGAGCAAGATTCAATGGTGTTCTTTGCGGAAGAGCTACCTGGGCAGGAAGTGTCAAATACTTTATGCAAAACGGCGAAAAAGCAGCTCGTGAATGGCTGTGCAGTGAAGGAATGGAAAATATCCGTGCATTAAATGAAGTGCTCTTACAAACAGCTGTTCCCTGGACAGAAAAGTAAAAAGGAGGAAATCATGAACAGAGAAGAAGTTACATTATTGGGTTTTGAAATTGTTGCGTATGCCGGAGATGCCCGTTCTAAGATGTTAGAAGCATTGAAAGCAGCACAAAACGGTGATTATGATCGTGCAGAAAAACTGGTGAAAGAAGCAGAAGTATGCTTAAACGATGCTCACAAAGCACAGACAACCCTTCTTCAAAGAGAAGCACAGGGAGATGATATTGCCTACAGTATCACCATGATGCATGGTCAGGATCATCTGATGACATCCATTCTTTTACAAGACCTGATGAAACATCTGATTGAGCTATACAAGAGGAGTTAATCATGAATCAACTGATCAGCTGGATCGAAAAAGGAAAACCCTTCTTCGAAAAAATATCCAGAAATATCTATCTCAGGGCAATCCGTGACGGATTCATTGCCGGCATGCCTGTTATCCTTTTCTCCAGTATCTTCATTTTAATCGCCTATGTTCCCAATGCCTTCGGCTTCCGCTGGAGTCCGGAAATTGAATCCATCCTGATGACACCGTACAACTATTCCATGGGTATTTTAGGATTGTTTGTCGCCGGTACCACAGCCAAGGCATTAACCGACTCCATCAACAGAGACATGGAAAGTACAAACCAGATCAACTATATCTCCACAATGCTTGCAGCGATTATCGGTTTTATCGTCATGGCTGCAGAACCTGCTTCTGAAGGAGGTTTCCTGACAGGTTTCATGGGCACTAAGGGATTATTGACCGCCTTCATTGCTGCCTTTGTGACAGTCAATGTCTATAAAGTCTGTGTCAAAAACAACGTATCCATCCGTATGCCGGAAGAAGTACCTCCCAATATCTCGCAGGTATTCAAAGACCTGATTCCGTTTACCCTTTCCATTGTGATTCTGTATATTCTTGAATTACTTGTGCACAGTATCATGGGTGTCAATGTTGCCGAATCCATCGGTACATTATTAGCACCTTTATTCCGTGCAGCAGACGGATATCTCGGCATTACTTTGATCTTTGGCGCATATGCATTCTTCTGGTTTGTCGGTATACACGGTCCTTCCATTGTAGAACCGGCAATTGCCGCAATCACCTATGCCAATGTCGAAACAAATCTTCAACTTTTACAGGCAGGAATGCATGCAGATAAAGTCTTAACTTCAGGAACACAGATGTTCATTGTGACCATGGGAGGAACAGGTGCTACGCTTGTCGTGCCGTTTATGTTCATGTGGTTAACCAAGTCCAAACGCAATCGTGCCATCGGCAGAGCTTCTGTCGTTCCGACCTTCTTCGGCGTCAATGAACCGATTCTCTTCGGTGCACCGATTGTTCTTAACCCGGTATTCTTTGTACCATTCATTCTGGCGCCGATTGTCAATGTATGGATCTTCAAGTTCTTTGTCGATGTACTGGGGATGAACAGCTTCACCACAAATCTTCCTTGGACTACGCCTGCTCCACTCGGCTTAATCTTAGGAACAAACTTTCAATTTCTGTCCTTTGTCTTGGCCTTATTGCTGATCGTGGTTGATACAGCGATCTACTATCCTTTCCTGAAGGTATATGATGAACAGATCCTGGAAGAAGAACGCACAGGCAAATCAGATGATTCCCTGAAAGAAAAAGTCGCTGCCAATTTCAATACAGCCAAAGCAGATGCCATTCTGGAAAATGCAGGCGTAAAAGAAAAAATCACCGATCAGGTCAATGTTCTTGTGCTGTGTGCAGGAGGAGGTACCAGCGGTTTACTGGCTAACGCTTTAAACAAAGCGGCAGCAGAATACAATGAACCTGTTAAAGCAGCAGCCGGAAGCTATGGTGCACACAGGGAAATTCTGCCCCAGTATCAGCTTGTAATATTGGCACCGCAGGTTGCTTCCAACTATGAAGACATGAAGGCAGAAACAGATAAGCTCGGTATCAGGCTGGCAAAAACCGAAGGCGGACAATACATCAAACTGACAAGAGACGGACAAGGTGCATTGGAATTTGTCCGTGAACAGATGAAATAGGAGTGCTCTATGAAAACATTACCAAAAGATTTTATCTATGGCGGAGCTACCGCTGCCTATCAGGCAGAAGGTGCAACAAATATCGACGGCAAGGGTCCGGTAGCCTGGGATAAATACCTGAAGGAGAATTACTGGTATACAGCCGATCCGGCAAGTGATTTCTATCACATGTATCCGGTAGATCTAAAACTATGCGAGCAGTTTCATATCAACGGCATCCGTATATCCATTGCCTGGTCACGCATCTTCCCAAAGGGTTATGGTGAAATCAATCCGAAAGGTGTGGATTTCTATCACCGCTTATTTGCGGAATGCCATAAACATCATGTAGAGCCGTTTGTCACATTGCATCATTTCGATACACCGGAAGCATTGCATTCCGATGGTGATTTTCTCAACAGAAAAACAATCGATCACTTTGTGGATTATGCCCGATTCTGTTTTAAAGAATTTGGGGAAGTAAACTATTGGACAACCTTCAATGAAATCGGTCCGATCGGAGACGGTCAGTATCTGACAGGAAAATTCCCACCGGGAATCAAATACGATCTGGCGAAAGTATTCCAATCTCATCACAACATGATGGTTGCACACGCAAGGGCAGTGCTTGCCTATAAAAAAGCAGGTTATACAGGAGAAATCGGTGTTGTGCATGCCTTGCCGACAAAATATCCGTATGATCCAAATAACCCTGATGATGTAAGAGCTGCAGATCTTGAAGATATCATCCATAACCGTTTTATATTGGATGCTACATATCTCGGAAGATATTCAGATCATACCATGGAAGGTGTCAATCATATTCTTACCGTGAACGGCGGTCATCTGAATTTCCAAAAAGAAGATTTTGAAGTTTTAAAAGCCGCAAAAGATATGAATGATTTCCTGGGCATCAATTACTATATGAGCGACTGGATGAGATCATATGACGGAGAAACAGAGATCACCCATAACGCCAAAGGAGATAAAGGCGGTTCTGTTTACCGCGTCAAAGGTGTCGGACAAAGAGAATTTGATGTAGATGTGCCAAGAACCGACTGGGACTGGATGATCTATCCACAAGGTCTCTATAACCAGATCATGCGTGTTATTCATGATTATCCCAACTACAAAAAGATCTATATTACAGAAAACGGTTTAGGCTATAAAGATGAATTTGTGGATAATACCGTATATGACGATGCACGCATTGACTACATTAAAAAACACTTAAATGCATTATCTGATGCCATTCATGACGGAGCCAATGTCAAAGGATATTTCCTCTGGTCCTTAATGGATGTATTCTCCTGGTCGAACGGATATGAAAAACGTTATGGTTTATTTTATGTAGACTTTCATACGCAGACACGTTACCCAAAAAAGAGTGCTTACTGGTATAAGAAAGTGGCAGAGACAGGCATCATCGAATAAGTACAGCAGGAAGAAATCAAATGATTTCTTCCTTTTTTACACAAAAAGCATCTGTTTATTACCAGATGCTTTCAATCATGATGTACCTAAAACAATGTTTCCACCCATACCATTTCTCTGTTGCTTGTTTCCTGTAATGCGTATTTACCATCACTCAATATCAGCTTCAGATTATAGATATAGGTTATTCCTTCTGCCTCCATTTCAGCAGTAATCGTCTTCCGGTCTATTATTTCCCATGTCATATCATAAGTGATATCTCCTGTTTTCATGATGGCTGTGCCATCATCTTTAAAGCTCAGATATACTGTATTCTTC
>CACXCB010000274.1 GCA_902766005.1 uncultured Erysipelotrichaceae bacterium
ACATGGTACTTGCAGCTATATACGACATTATTGTTGCTCTTATATTCCATATACGTATTATACCGCGTCTTGTAGTCTAATACAATATTCTTAGAAAAAAAACCGCTGTATCCCCATAGCTAAAGCAAGGGGTATTAGCGGCGACAATTTCGATAACAATTCATTCAAGAGGATTAGCATTCCATATCATCAGAAAAAAGGAAGACAGGGATTGCATGCAGTTTATTTTCTGAAAATACTGTTTCGTATATTTCAAAATCATCACCCATTCAATTCTTCCCGGGAAATGTCATCAAACAACTCTAAAGCCTCTTCAACAGTGAGCATGCCAGAAGAAATCGCCTTTTTGGCGTTTTCAAGATGCTTTTCATGTATAAATCCGGCTTCGGCTGCCTTTGTTTTCGCTACTTCTTCAGCTACTCTTTTGGTTACTTCTTCAGCTACTCTTTTAGTTACTTCTTCAGCTACTCTTTTAGTTACTTCTTCGGCAACAGCTTTATCAAGCTCATCCTGTAAGTATGTATGGATCGTCTCACACATACGCTCAACCTCCTTCTTGTCCTCTTTGAGATGCTTCGCCTTTCTGGCCATTTCCGGTATGATCATCTCTTCCGGCTTAGAACACTTAAAGTCATGAATCAATGGCATCAGTCTGAGATTTACCTCATCATACTCACCGGTAAACGAACAATTCACATATATGACATCCTGTCCATCGACGAATCTTTCATGTTCCTTTTCCTCAATGGTACGGTAAATGTGATAGATCGGCCGGCTGCCTTTTAGAACATCCGTTTCAGTGATGAAAATGACATAAGATTTCGGCAGATTCTCCATTTTTTCTCCTGTTCCAAGAAACTTTGAATCCAGGATTGCCGTATTGGCACGAATTCTTTCTCCCGTTGCCCCTTTGGCACCTCTTTGCACTTCTATGTCATAAACCGTTCCGTCATGGTCAACCGCCTTAACATCAAATCTGAAGCTCCTGTATCCCAGATTATCCATAAATGCCTGGCTTTTGACATCTGTCACCACAAGATCCGGTTTGTCCAGAATAATTTTCAAAACAGCCGCAGTTACTTCCGGATCGTCATTGAACAATGCGCTCATGAATATATCATCCAGAGGGGTCAGGTTTGCGACAATCTGACGCCTGCGATATTCTCTGTTATCCATCTTTTGCCTCCCATAATTATCTTCAAAATAAAACAGGGGAGGATAAACCAGCCCCTGCAGTCACCCTTTCAGGGGTGGTTATTCAATGCATCGTTTTTTTTATGTCATTCTTAGCACATTTGTTCCTTTTGTAATCACACTAAACAAAGCACATATGGTACATATCATTACCAGTCATAATATAACAGATCAAATGTGTATTTTCAACTGAACCCTGCAGCGTGAATACGATTTAACAGAAGGATTTGATTCATCTGTTGCATATAGGAGAAAGAGAATCTCTTAAAGAATCTCTTTCTCCTGCCTTTTCTTTTTTAACAGGAAAAGTGCTGTCATGATCCCTATGCCAGCGATGCCCGATCCGATTCCTGCGTATAATATCGGAAAAGACATGGATTCTTTTTCCTGAGGTATAGGCGTTTCATTTTGTTCTGTAAATATTGAAGCAGGTTTCTTTTTTACGATCACCTGCACTTCCGGTATGGAGGAAGGCTTTTGCTCCGGCAGCTCAATCACAAAGTCTGCGATTTCTTTTTCATATCCGTCAGGTACGTTTTTTACATGCACCACATATTTTTGATGCGGCAGTAACATATCTCCTTCAATACGCTCAGGTTCATGATGGCTTGTAAATGTTTGTAAAACCGTGCCATCATCCTTTTTTATCTCAATCACTGCCCCGCCTAACGGATTCTGCTGTTCATCCGTCGTTCGAACATAAAAACAGGTGCGCATATGTTCCCTTTCAAACATTTGTGAATCCCCTTCGGCAGGATTGATTGTGATGCAGAGAGGTTCTGATAAGTAATACCCTTTTTTCTCAAAGCTTTCCTTCAGCCAGTATTGTCCCGCAAACAATCTCCAATAGACAGATCCGTTCTGATCGGTTGTGTTCTGTAAAGGATCGCCAAGGATATCATAGGCTTTTTGGGTGCATCCCTCATCCAGATACAGGCTGCATTCGATATCCGCAATGCCGGCATCCCCTTCTTTTTCCCTGAATACTACAGAAACATACGGTTGATTTTCAATTAGGATGATACGATCATGATCCGGCTTTTTTTCCGGTGTTGTAAATTTCATCGGATTGTTCACAGGAATGAATCTGCCCTGGATTTCCGTCTGGCTGAGAAAATATGTCCGATCCCGCTCGAGCAGAATTCCTTCCGTGCCTTCATTGACAAAATTACCTTTTTCATCCATGATGCGGAATCTTGCAGACGATATGGTTTTCCGCGTCCGTTGGTTCACTGCGGCAAATGCATACTTGACCGGTTTTAACTGAAAAACAATTTCTTCGTCTTCCGGCAAGCGGATCTCCCTGATGTTATTATCCAGAAAGAATCTTTTCGGAATGTCCTTCAGCTTTGCATAATATGTTCCTTTTGGAAGCATGACGGAATCAGTCCCATACGCCTCTTTCCCGTTTTCATCCAACGCCGGCACTTTGCATTCGGGATCAGTATAAAAGGCAACGGTTGCATCCGCTGCCTTTTCTCCCGTATCATCCGAAACATGAATCAATACCTGAAAATATGGATCAAACTCATATCTTACCGTGCACAAATCTGTCATTGTAAAAGATTGCTCTGTATACACAGGCAGGTATCCCTCCGGTGCTTTTTGAACAGATACAGTATAGTTCATGTTGCGATGTAACCCATACAGTATCTGATCCTTCTCTTTTGAAGAGAGATCAAACTCTGTTGTCTGTCCGTTTTCATCCTTTATCAGAAAACGGATATTTTCAATCTTCCTGTTATTATCCCTGTCCCATGCTTCAAAAATACAAGCGTTTTTTTCGAAATTCTGTATGACATTTATCTCTTGATGATAAACCTGCAATTGTTTGATTTCTGTCTGATTCTTGTAAATATCCGGTGTGCCGGTGACTTTTCCGTAATACGTTCCATTGGCAACTGCGAAAGAAATATTGCCGTTTTTATCACTTTTTCCTTTTAGGTTTTTTCCGTCAATCCCCTTTGCCGGTTTTGTGCATTCTGCATCTTCATACAATTGATATCCGATATTTTCCAGCTTCTTCTCTGCCTGCATACAGGAAACACGGATCCTGCCGAAAGAACGGCATGGAATCTCATAATACAGATCCGTTGCGGCGGAAGATACCGTAAACTCCTTTTTATCCGGGAACAGATACAATGGATCTTTTATATTTTCAACCGTAATCGAAAATGATTCATCTTTGGAAAACAGTACTTCGGATCCATTATGTAAAGGTATGTCGGAATCATGATTATTCCAGAGGACTGAATCATTCAGACGCAGATGGACATCCGGTATGATATCTCCGGTATCTGCATCCTTGACCAGAATGTGTACCCTGAACGGAATACATTCCGCTTCCAGAACAGGCGTTTCATTTGGCTTCATATGATCCGTTGTAAAGGTTATGTCCGAAAAGGGAAAATACCCTTTCGGACAGGATTTACAGGAGATCACATATGTTTTGTCTTTTTCCAAAGGGATCGGTGTGTCTTTGTGAATGGTTTCTGTTTTTTCCGTTTTCTCCTGCCGGATGCTTATTTCGATGGGCTCTACAGGTATTTTCTGCAGACTGTCCATGACAGAAAAAAAACATTCTACAGGATCAAGCGTCTCTTCCTCTTCCTGTGTTGCAAAAAGGCTGACGGAATACGGTTCCGCTTTGTCTTCATCATAAAATTGCGGACCGGTTTCTTTTCGACAATAGTATTCTCCTTTTGGCATGGAAAAACATACAGCACCTTCCTTTGCCCGGGACACTGCATCATTTCCGTAAATGTCTTTTGCGGTTTTTGTGAATGCTTCATCTTCAAACAGCGAAAGTGTTGTTTCAACGTCTGTATGATCCGTCTTTATCAATAGATTTCCATACGGCTGATGCCGGAACACAACCTGTAAAGAAGCATCCGGGTCTTTGTAAAGAGGAATGGTGACAATCCTGTTTTCAGAGCCCTGCCATTCCTCATCAATCACCTCATGAAAGGTATATGTCTCATTCACCTCAAGAAGAAGATTTGCTTCCGTTTCACTGTCATAGATCATTTTCCCTTCTGCATTCAATACCTGATAATGCGGTAAAACGGGTTCCTCATTCTGATAGGCCTCAACCTCCGCAACAATCGGTTCCTGTAAACAGATATGTTGATCCCCTGCATTTTCAGGCGTTATGTGCAGGATGGAAGGATCGCCATAATATCCTTTTTTCGGTTTGCTCTGTTTCCAGTATGTATCCTTGTCAAAATGGATTACGGCTTTTCCGTTTTCATCCAGGATGATTTCTTTGTAGGGAATATGACAATCCGGATCCTCATATACCTGGTATGTTGTTCCTTCCCCATTTTGAATACAGATTTCCCGAGGTACCTCTTCTGCCTGTACAAAGCTCATAGAAATCAGTATTCCGAAAAAAACCGCTATCGGCCATCTTCTCATTCTTCCTCCATGTCATCGATCGGATGGCAAACCTGATCAGCAACAATTTCTACCGAATTGACCTTTTCACCGTTCTTATCTACATAAAAAGTTTTGCGAAGTCTGCCCAGCACATCAATCGGACTGTTGTTTTCAAATTCACGATGAATGGTTTCGGCTACATCGCCCCATGCCACTACATCAAAATAGTCTTTTGCAGTAGCAGGTGGACGCCGATCTACACGGACAAATACCCTTGCCATCTGTTTTTTCTCCTGATTATTGTAAAACTTCGGTTCACTCGCAATGATTCCGCGAATCTGTACTGCATTTAAATGTGTCATTTTTCTCTCCTTTTTCTTTAATTTCTAACAACAAAAAAAGAACATTACAGACAATGTTCTTTTCGATCCTGTCAATGATTTTGTCAAGCGGAAATCGGAAGTCGATCATCTTCAATCTCTGCTTCCATATCCATTAATATTCCGTTGACTTTGTATTTCTTCAAAACAAACATCGTTACTGTTGCAGAAACACCGTCAATCGGTGCAAGCTTTTCACCGACAAAATCTGCAACTTCACGCATTGTTTTTGCATTGATGCTGACCATGAATTCATAAGTGCCGCTCATCAGGTTCAAAGAACTGACTTCAGGAAATCTGGCAATTCGCTCGGCAATTTTATCGTAACCTTTTCCTCTTTCTGGCTTGGCACTGACACCGATCAATGCATCGACATGCTCTTTATTTGTCTTATCCCAATTGATCACTGTATGATAGCCACAAATGACTTTTCTGCTTTCAAGATCTTCTTTGGCATTCTGTACTGCATCCTCTGTCTCGCCGAGAATATCCGCAAGATCCCTAACAGATGCTCTCGGATCATCTGCCAACAATGTCAATAACTGCATCTCATTCATCTTTATTTCCTCCTGCAATTTCCTGTAAGAATTCTTCAATCCGTTTTAAAGCTTCTCTTAAATGGTCCAGACTGTAGGCATAGCTGATTCGAGCGAAGCCTTCTCCGCTGACACCGAATGCCGTTCCCGGAATAATCGCAACTTTCTTTTCCTGCAAGAGTTTTTCACAGAATTCATCACTGCTCATGCCGGATTTTGTGATATTCGGGAAAAGATAGAAAGCCCCCTGTGGCTCAAAGGTATGCAATCCCATCTCATTCAGTTTGCGCACGCAGTATTTTCTTCGCAAGTCATATTGCTTGCGCATCTCTTCAACATCATCATCACAATCTTTCAAAGCGGTGATCGCTGCATACTGGCTGGTTGTAGGTGCTGCCATGATACAGTTCTGATGGATTTTCGTCATGATGGAAATGATCTCTTTCGGTCCTACCGCATAACCAAGCCTCCATCCTGTCATGGAAAATGTCTTGGAGAAGCCGTTTACGATAATCGTCTTTTCCTTCATTCCCGGAAATGAGGAAATGGATTCATGCTTTCCATCATATTTTAATTCGGAATAGATTTCATCGGAAAGTACAATAATATCCTTATCTTTTAATACATCTGCCAATTGTTCAAGATCCTCATGGCGTAAGGTTGCACCGGTAGGGTTGTTAGGATATGACATAACAATGAGTTTTGTCCTGGGTGTTATTGCCTCTTTCAATTCATCGGCAGTTACACGGAAATCATTCTCCTCTTTGGTAGAAATGACAACCGGCACGCCTCCTGTAATTGTTGCAATAGGGCCATACGAGACAAAGCAAGGTTCAACAAGAATTACTTCATCACCCGGTTCTACCAACGCACGTATAGCCAGATCAATAGCCTCACTTCCGCCGACTGTGACCACTACATTCTCATATGTATAGTCCATTGCATATTTGCGCTTCAAATATTTTGCAATCTCCATGCGCAGTTCTTTTATACCTGCATTGGCTGTGTACTTTGTCCTGCCCATTTCCAGAGAATGAATTGCGGCATCACGAATATCCCATGGCGTCTGGAAATCCGGTTCACCGACACCGAGACTGATGCATTCGGGCATTTCTGCTACCAGATCAAAAAACTTTCGAATGCCGGATGGTTTCATTTCTTTTGCAGCTTTTGAAATCATTTTTTCATAATCCATACACTCACACCTCTTTTGCCAGTTATTATACAATGAATCATTCTTTCATGACAATCATCAGACAAGCCTTCTTCCGCCGTCAATTGTAAAAATACTGCCTGTGGCACAATCGCTGAATGTACGCAATATCGTTTCGGCATACTCTGCGATTTCATCTGCCGTTGCAATCCATCGCAAAGGAATGTTCTTTTTTACATTCTCCACACTTTCCGGGTCATCAATCCAGTCGGCATTCATTGGCGTACGTACAGCACCATAGCTGATCGCATTCACCGTTATGTTTCTTTCTGACAATGCCAGTGCCATTTCTTTTGTCAGCATGGAAAGCCCTGCCTTAGAGGCATCGTAACTGAATTTGTTTAATCTCGGCTGCTCATAATGAACTGACAACATATTCAGAATGGTTGACCCGGGTTTCATTTTTTCAACAATACAATGAGAAATGTTGAACGTTCCGACAAGATTTGTATCTATTACGAGTTTAAATTCTTCCGTCGTTGTTTCATCAAATGAAGAAACAATCTGTCTTGCGGCATTATTAATTAATATATCTACAGATCCGAAAACCAAGATTGTCTTTTCCCTTAGGGCAAGTACATCTGCTTCAGATGTAATATCCGTTCTGAAAAAGAATGCATTTTCGGTTTCAATGAAGTCAAGAGGTTCATCTACATCTGCAAGAACAACTTTGCAGCCAGCCTGAATCAGCTTTTCTGCACAGCTTCTTCCTATCCCTTTTGCAGCACCCGTTACAATTGCTGTTTTTCCTGACAATTCCATAGCTTTACACTTCCTCTAATAAAAAATCCCTTCTATTATATCTTTCTTTTCCCATGTAAGCCATTGTTTTCTAAGCAAAGCTGAAACAGGCAAGTGTCCAAGCAAAAAAAAGCGGCCCTTCCTAAAACCACTTTTCATCGATGACTCCTGAGGGACTCGAACCCTCGCCCCACTGATGAAGTATCAATGAAAAAGATTATTTTCTTTCTTATCAGTATCTGTGTAGTTGAAACGATGACTGCTTTTTGACAGTTTTATTTCTAAGACATGCTGATATGCTGTTCCTTTTTTTACAAAATAGATTGTATTATATCTGACTGTTCTTAATACAATTCGCCATATATTACCTCAAAAATCTCTTTCTTGGACTATTTCAGTATTGTTTTTATGTCCTCTTCACAGAAAATGGTTCCTGTAATGACCTGTTTAATGCCTTTTTTAGTATCTCCTTTCTTTTCCTTGCTATCTTCTGTAATTCACAACATTATTTCTTCATATTACTAACAACATTTCCAAATTGATAAATAAGAATCTATATGTCAATCAATTGCAATGCTATTTTGTTCCGAGAATATCGCCAAAAGACTCTATTTCATGATCTGCCAAAACGAGTTTTCCTTGATCACCTTCCTTTAAAACATTGAACTCCATCATACTGACTGACACGGTAATTCTTTCTCCATCTGCATTAAAGACCACATCATATACTTCTTTAGCTGCACCACCTTTTCCGGGAATCTGTGCATACATATATGAATTAAGTTCTTCTACTGTAGCG
>CACXCB010000275.1 GCA_902766005.1 uncultured Erysipelotrichaceae bacterium
GATCTCCCGCCGCCGCCCCTCCGGCGACAGCTCAAATATACTACCACCTTTCCCGTCCCCTTGCAATACCTTTTTTATCTTTTTTTTGCTTTTTTTCTCTTTTTTTAGTTGTATTTCCAAGCATATGAAAACACTGCATTTTTTGCAGTGTTAATTTCGTGTTTTGAATGTTTTATTGAAATGGGTTTACAGATGCCAGGCAGTTATGAATTCCATCAAGCCAAGCAATACAACTGCTATGCCGATCACTTTCGAGATTCCCAGTTCGTTTTTCTTCGAATAACTGATTGAAGCTATGCCCAGTAACATACTGCCTAATCCATAGAATGCCGTATATTCGCTGTAAGCAGTAATCCCTCTCAGCAGCAGATATACAGCAATAATGACGAAAACCCATGCACGCACAACATGATCTTTTTTCGTTACTATTTTTTCATTAAACATCTGATTCTGAATCTTTGATTCGCTCATAAAATGATCTCCTTAATATTTCTTTACTTTAATATTATGGTAGCTGTTTTCTGAACCGTTTTAAATGTTTCAGGCGCATTTTTCGGTTAAATTTACTCTTATTATTTGAAAACAAATTGTCTTTTTCACAGCTTTGAAAGTGTGACGGAATCCCTTATCATGAAAGTATTTTCATTAATAAAAAGTATATGTTATACTTTCCATATTATGGATAAAGACTTTTATAAACGTGCATTAAAAATTGCTGTTCCCATCATGATACAAAACGGCATTACCAATTTTGTCGCCATGCTCGATAACATCATGATCGGACAGATCGGCACCAATCAGATGTCATCTGTAGCCATTGTCAACCAGCTGATGTTTGTCTTCAATCTCTGTATTTTCGGCGGCTTATCCGGCATAGGCATATTCACCACGCAATACTATGGAAAAAAGGACAACAACGGAATCCGCTATTGTTTCAGGCTGATGTTCATGCTTGCCTGCCTTCTTTCAATAACCGGTTTAGCTGTATTTCTCTTTGAGGGAACACAGCTTATACGATTATATCTTACCCAGGGGGATGCACTGACCAATGCCGATGAAACCTTATTCCATGCATTGCAGTACCTGCACATCATGCTTATCGGGATGCTGCCGTTTGCTCTTACACAGGTGTATTCCTCAACATTGCGCTCTACAAATGAAACCATCATACCGATGCGCGGAAGCATGCTTGCCGTATTTGTAAATCTGATCGGAAATTATATATTGATTTACGGAAAATTCGGATTTCCGGCTTTGGGAGTCCGCGGTGCTGCCATCGCTACGGTCATATCCCGTTTTGTCGAACTTGCATTTGTGGCAATCTGGACACACAGGCATAAAGAAAGAAACATATTCATTCAAAATGTATTTAAGAATATAAATGTACCGAAAGATCTGGTTACGGGCTGCATAAAGAAAGGGTCTCCATTGCTTGTCAATGAATTCCTGTGGTCTGCCTCCATGGCAACTTTATCACAGATATACTCCAACAGAGGATTATCTGTCATTGCTGCATACAATATTTCTTCAACAATCGCAAACATCTTCAACATTGCATTTATCGCTCTTGGCAGTGCAACGGGAATCCTGATCGGACATGAATTAGGTGCCGGCCATTTTAATACCGTGAAAAGAGATGCAAACCGTATAACAATATTTACATTAATGATCTGTGTACTCTTCGGTATTGTTCTGTTTTCGATTGCCGGTATATTCCCGCAGGTATATAACACCTCCGATGAAATACGCACCCTTGCTTCCGGGTTAATCCGGGTTGCAGCATGCTGTATGCCGATGTATGCCTATGCCAACGCTTCTTACTTCATTTTACGATCCGGCGGAAAGACACTGATTACCTTTCTGTTTGATTCCTGTTTCTCATGGGTTGTTTCGATTCCGTTAGCGTTTCTTCTTGTCCACTATACAGAACTGCCTGTTGTACGCTTATACCTGTTTGTACAGCTTGCCGATCTGATCAAGTGCGGTATCGGATTCATTCTCATTGAAAAAGGTGTATGGATCCATGATATTACGAATACATCAAAAAAAGATGCTGCCGTTGCCTGACAGCATCTTTTCATTTTTAATCCAGATCAGCTCCGTTGCTTTCGCAGACTTTTTTGTACCAGAAGAAGGAATCCTTTCTGATTCTCTTCATATCCTTGAGATCAAATTCATCACGATTGACATAGATGAATCCATATCTCTTTGTGATACCCTGGTGTGTGGAAATCAGATCAAATGCAGACCATGGTGAATATCCAAACAATTGCACACCGTCTGTAATTGCTTCCTGGCAGGCTTTGATATGTCTTCTGAGATAATCAATACGATAATCATCATGAATGGTTCCGTCTTCTTCCAGCTTATCCGGAACACCGCATCCATTCTCTGTAATAATCAGCGGCAGATGGTATCTTTCCCATAACTGTCTTAATGTGACTCTTAAGCCGATCGGGTCAATTCCCATGCCATAAGAAGTCTTTTCCTGTAACGGGTTGGAAACAGCACTGCTCATGCCCGGATATGTCATCAATCCGCCCATGAAATTGGCTGTATCGGACTTGATCTTCTTTCCGTCTTCTTCATTGATGTATTTGACAGTTCCTGCGCCATAATAGTTAAATGCGATAAAATCAGGATTTCCGTTCTTCAGATCTTCCAGATCCTGTTCGGTAATATCCGGTGCAATGCCCTTGTCTGTCCACCAGTTCAGCAATGCTTCCGGATATGTTCCGAATACAGCAGTATCCAGGAACAATCTGTTTCTCAGCTGATCCCAGTCCATAGCAGCAAGATTATCTTCTGGTGAAGAAGATGCCGGATAAATCGCTGTAATGTTCGGTGCCGGGCCTACTTTTGCGTTCGGTGCCATTTCATGACACAGAATCATAGCCTTAGCCTGGGCAACAAGCATATGATGGTTTGCCTGCCACTGGTTCTTTTCGGATCCGTATTGCGCTCCCTGGAACAGAGCCATCATGTTCTGCTCGTTGATTGTTAAGAAGTATTTTACTTTGGAACCGTATTCTTTGTAGCAGACTCTGCAATACTCTACAAAGTCATCGATGCACTGTCTGCTTGCCCATCCGCCGTATTTGTCCTGCAGAACCTGCGGAAGGTCAAAATGATATAGTGTAACAACAGGTTCAATTCCATACTTCAGACATTCATCAATGACATCATGATAATGTTTTACCGCAACTTCATTAACTTCGCCTGCCCCTTGTGGAATGATACGCGGCCATGCGATGGAAAAACGGAACTCTTTGAATCCCATTTCAGCCATTAAGGCAATGTCTTCTTTAAAGCGGTGATAATGATCAACACCGTCATTAAAGTTTGTTGTACCTTCCGGAACCGGTGCAGTATCGGAAACGGACAGTGTTCTGCCTTCTTCAAGATAAGCGCCTTCACACTGATATGCGCTCGAAGAAGCACCCCAAAGGAATCCCTCCGGGAAAGGTTTTAAATTCTTATAATCCATATATTTCCTCCAGTTACATAAATTATACCAAAAGATAAACCTGTTTCACGAACAAATAGAAAAAAGGCAGTACAGAATGCCCTAATCTGCTACTGCTTTCTTCTTCAAATCATTTGCTATGCCTATGTATTATTGAGGAGGACATGACACAGCATGGAACCTGCCGGCTTCTGATGCATGATCTCATCTGCCCAAGTGATTTCATGGCTTCCGGCTTCGCAAGTCCGATAAATAAAGGAGTGTGATGGAAAGAGTGAGATATCGGTTAGCTTGCGCTAACAGTATGTTAGCATGAACTAACTAACCTGTCAATAAAAAACACGATTTTTTATCGTGTTTTTACATATTCCTGAAGTTTTCTTAAATGATCCCGAAATGTTCCATGGCTTTGGCAAGGCCTTCATCCGCAATATCTTCCGCCACATAATCCGCCAGGAATTTTAATTCATCACAACTGTTGCCCATCGCAACACCATACCTGCATGCCTGAAGAACACTTGCATCATTCATGGAATCACCAAATGCATAAGTGTTTTCCATTGTGCCGCCGAATCTTTCAACCAGTCGCATAGCGCCGGTCCCTTTGGTGATGCCACGCATGGTAACTTCTCCGGAAGTTCTTCCTGCCCTGCCATAAGATGCAGAAGTGGATACATAATCCAGCTGAGGATTTTTTCTGCGGATAAATTCCTGTTCAACCTCCTCACTTGGAAAGCTGACATCGATTTCCAGAACAGCTTCCCCATTATACTCTTCCAGATGAAATACGCCAAAATCTTTCATCACATCTTCCGTACTCCTATCCGGATATCTGGATGCTATTTCAGCCATTCCCTGATACTCATGTGGATCGGCAAAGGCTTTATACAGAGTTGCCATCAACATTCCGCCATCCAGCTGATGCAGAACCATTTCTTTTAATTCATCCAGAAGTTCCCTGCGGATCGGTGTCAGTATCGGTTCTTCTCCTTTGATCATAATTCCCGCACCGTCGGAAAAGACAAAACCATCCA
This sequence comes from uncultured Erysipelotrichaceae bacterium, assembly GCA_902766005.1. GTDB lineage: Bacteria > Bacillota_I > Bacilli_A > Erysipelotrichales > Erysipelotrichaceae > Bulleidia. The sequence goes on from CACXCB010000275.1 coordinate 4,501, forward strand.
TCAGGTCAGTATAATTTCTTAATCCGCCGAGACTTCTTCCGGAGGAAATCAAACAGGCATATCCATTTTCTTTTGCCTTCTGTAATGCCTGAAGCGTTATTTCAGTGATTCCTTTTCCACGATAGCTGTCTTCCAATGTACCGTCAATATCAAAAAACAAAAATCCTTTATACATACCTTCTCCTCACTGTTCCCTGTTATAAATTAAGGCAATATCATTTTTATTTTTTCCCATTAAAACAATCGCTGCCATCAGATTAATTATCATAAATATCGCAATGATAATTCTCGGCGGCAGTAACAATCCTGCAAGTCCTGCCAGCATTTCTCCGACCAGGCTTCCGCATGTATTCAGCATATTGAACATACCGTTGAAACGTCCTTTTTTATCATCCGGCACATAGGATTGTGTTGCCGAAATACGGATTGTATAACTGGTTACACCGGAGATCCCCGTGACAAAACACATTGCCATGGCGACCGGAATCGGCATAAACAGATATATAGCTTCCAGCACATTCGTCAGGATATATACCATAAATGCAATTTTAAATTTCTTCATGACAGGAATTTTAACCCTGTACAGCAAGGCTCCTCCTATTCCTCTTCCGGCCATCGCCATTCCCTGTACAAGCATAAAGATGTATTCTCCATAGGCATAAGCTTTACGGAAATACGGTAATGTCAGCACATTGGTTGCTCCGTATGTCATTGCGGAAAAGGTAAAATAAATCGCAATGATCAGCAATCCTCTTTCCGTCTTTAAATAACGGCCTCCCTCTTTAATGTCTTCCGTCATCTGTTTTACTCTGTTTTCACTTTTCAGAGCTCTTGTTTCAACATATTTTTCTTTTGTTTTGATCTGTGTCTCCATAATCGCCGCAATCAGAAAACAAACGGCATTGATATACAGAAGCGGTCCGATTCCTACCTGATGATAGGCAAAAGTCGCAACCGGGACCATTAATGCCGACATTGTTTCAAGAACCGAGGAAATCGAATATGCCTTGGAGAAATTCCCTTCGGTAATTAACAACGGATAAAAGCTCTGATAGGCAGTCATATAAATGCTTTGAATTGATCCGATCACAAATACGTAGATCGCAAACAGCGGGAAATAAAACCATCCTTTAACCAGAATATATCCGGCAATGACATACAAAAAGGCAGACAGAAAATCCAATGTATAGATCACCTTCTTACGGGAGAAACGATCTAAATATGCACCGGAAACAATCGGCATAATAATCTGCGGAATTGTAAACGCCATTAAGTAAATCGCATAGAATAATGTCGATTCGGTAAAATCAAGAACCATGAGACTTAACGCAAAACCGGACATGGCATTGCCGAACATCGACACAACACTGCCAAGCGTAATAATTGTAAAATCCCTGGTCCAAAGCTTGTTCTTTTCCATAGCCTTTATTATTACATCATGCAAACAAAAAGGGAAGATATCAGCTCTTCCCGATTGTCTGTGGATCCTGCATCAATTTGTCAAAATGATATGTTCCGTTCTGATATACAAACTTGAAGATTCCGGCATTGGGCATCGGATTGACACCTTTCCTGTCACTGATTTCATAAACTTCCTTTTTGGAGAGTGAAAAGAGTGTCTCTAACAAGTTCATATACAAGTCTCCATGAGATACGCAAAGGATATTGTCCCCATCCTTTGCCTCATCTGCAGCCTCCTGGAAAAACTGACGTATTCTGAAGGATATTTCTTCTGCACCCTCTCCGCCTGCATCTTTCCAGTCGTTCTTCAGATTTCTCTGCATGATTTCATCCCATCTGTTTTCATAATGGCATCCTTCATAGCTTCCGAAAAAGACCTCTTTCAGCCTTTTATCCGGAACAGCTTCCATATGATGCGGCTCAAGGATGATTTCTGCCGTATCCCTTGTTCTTTCCGTTGTGGAACAATATGCTTTGGCAAAGGAAACATTCCTTAATGACTCTTTTGCCGTTTCCGCCTGTTGCTTCCCTTTTTCCGTCAACGGGGAATCACACCATCCCTGCAACCTTTTTTCTACATTGAATTTGGTTTCGCCATGACGCACAAAATAAAATGTCACTTTCTTATTTACCCGGTTGCGATACTCCGTTGCACTCAGAGGTTCCTGTGTCAATGTGTATTTTCCGTCTTCATATGTGAATAAGGCAATTCCGGCATTGGGGATAAACGGCCTGTTCTGCTCTCTCATTCTTTGGATATATTCCTGCTGGTCATAGTCAAAGATCGTCTTCATGAGATGCATAAAGAAAGAACCATGACTGACAAGAAGAACCGTATCGCCGTCCTTGCAGGATGAAAGAATCTTTTCAAACCCTCTGTCGCTTCTTATTTTAAAAAGCGGAACATTTTCACCATTGACATCGGTCCAGTCATCCGCAATGCGATGCGGCTGGATTCTGTCTTTGAATCGTTCGAAATGCTTTCCGTCAAGATCACCGAAATCAAATTCTTTCAGTTCTTTCATACATACAGGCTGAATCCCGTGATACTTTGCAAGGATCAAAGCGGTATCCCATGCCCTTTCACTGGCAGAGCAGTAAATATGATCAATCTTTTCATGACGCAATGCAGATGCCGTATCTTCCGCCTGATGAATGCCGTTTTCCGTTAACGGGCTGTCGCACATTCCCTGCATGCGGGATATTGTGTTAAACAAAGTCTGCCCGTGACGCACATAAATAAAATTTACTCTCATTTGACCAGCCCGTAGTGTTTCAATCCCAGGTAAACACCATCTTTCAGAATCTCTGTAGTTATATATTCTGCTTTTTCTTTTAGGGCATCCACACCATTTCCCATCGCAATTCCATGTCCTGCAGCCTCAAGCATGCAGATATCATTGACACCGTCTCCGAATGCATAAGTGTTCTCTAATGGTATATTCAGTTTTTCCGCAATATTGATAAGTGCTGTCCCTTTATCGATGCCAAGCACAGTAACATCAGCGGTAGGATGAGGTCCATGCGGATTGAGAAGACAGATGTCTTCCAGTTCCTTTTCAATCTGCAGGCGATGATCCAGTCCCTGGAAATATACATCAAAATTATATGCATGCATCTCTTCGGGAATTCCCCTTCTTAAAAAACCGGGATCCCAGACACCTGACATCAATGCAAATCCTTCATCACTGCCTTCAAAATATCCGGCATTTGTCTCAAAAAAAGCATAGCCTGCATTGACTTTCTTCAGCCGCTTAACAATTTCATCCACCTGTTCTTTTGTCAGAGGATGATCATAGAGAATTTCATCACCCATGAAGGCAAGTCTTCCGTTGCAGCAGATGAATCCATCCGCATACTGTCCGAAATTCTTTTTCACATAAGAAGGACTTCTGCCGGTACAGATAAAAACAAGATCTCCGTTTTCACGCATTTCACGTAATGCCTTTTCAGCACTTTCCGGCACATTTCTACCGATTGCCAGTGTACCGTCAATATCAAAGAAAACAATATTCATACATACTTACCTCAACATTATTATACAGAAATCACAGATAGAAAAAAACAATCCATACGGATTGTTTAACGTGCTCTTTTCCAGGTGCTCTTGGAGAACAGAATCAGAATCGGGAAGATTTCCAGTCGCCCTGCCAGCATATCCATGATCATGACAAACTTAGAAAAGTCACTGTATGCACTGAAATTACATGTAGGACCGACTGCTGAAAGACCCGGACCGATATTGTTGAAAGTCGCCAATACTGCGGACAGATTGGTTTCAACGGAGAAACCATCCAGAGAAATGGCCAGGAAGCTGAAAATAACGATAATGACATAAGCTATCAGATACGCATTGGTATTATCCATGATCCCCTCGTCCATCGCTCTGCCGTTAACCATGATTGCCCTGACTTCGCTCGGATGCAAACTCTTGTGAATGTTTCTGCGCAGGCTCTTCCATAATAACAGGAAACGTACCTGTTTCATGCCGCCACCCGTACTTCCCGCACAGGCTCCGCCAATCATCAGGAACAGCAGTAATCCTTTGGCAAAGGAAGGCCAAAGATCAAAGTCTGTTGTCGCAAATCCGGTTGTCGACATTACCGTTCCGACGGTAAAGAAACAATGACGTACGGTTTCTTCCAATGTATCGTACAAAGGCCTGACATTCCATATCAGCAAACCTGCACTTGCAAATACCATGCACCAGAACAGTCGGAATTCTTCATCCTTGAACACATCCGTGAATTTCTTCAAAAGAATCAAATAATAGATACTGAAGTTCACGCTGAACAGCAACATAAATACGGTTGTTACATTCTGCAGATATGGACTGTATCCGGCCATGGAATCATTCTTTACACCGAAACCACCGGTACCGGCTGTACCGAATGCAGTACATGCTGCATCAAATACCGGCATACCGCCAAGATACAAAAGCAGAAAATCAAGCACTGTCAATCCCAGATATATTTTATAGAGAATCATGGCTGTCTGTTTCATACGCGGAACCATCTTGCCTACGACAGGTCCCGGGCTTTCAGCACGCAGAATATGAAGGGTAAAACCCTGATTCTTTCCGCCGAGAGAAACAATAGCCATCAGGAAGACAAGCACGCCCATTCCCCCGACCCAGTGGGAAAATGATCTCCAGAACAACAAGCCCATAGGCATATCTTCAACACTTGTCAGTATGGAAGATCCGGTAGTGGTAAAACCGGAAACCATTTCAAACATACAGTCAATGTATTTGGGAATTGCTCCGGAAAAATAGAACGGGAGACATCCGATCGCACTCATGACAATCCATGTCAATCCGGTTGTCAGCAAGCCTTCCCTTGCATAGAAGCGTCCCATTCTTGCATTTCTTGTGATCAAAAGCAAAAACAGGCTCACCGCAAAGATAATTCCCAATGTGTAGACAAACCCGGTAAATGCCAGTGTTTCGTGCTTGAACAGGCTGATCATCATTCCCGGCAATAGCAGTGCTGCCTCCACAAGAAGAATATATGCGATAATTCGTCCGATTAATTTAAAATTCATAACTATTCCTCAAAGATGTCATTCAGCTGGTGAATGATTGTATCACTGTTTGTGACAACAACTACCGTGTCTCCCTTTTTGAACGAAGAATTACCATTCGGGATTTCCGTATGTATGCCATGTCCGACTGAAACGATCAGGACATTTTTCTTTGTAGGTACATCCTTGAAAGGAACACCAATGTATTTTGTATCCTCATCTACCTCGAATTCAATTGCCTCTGCATGTCCGTCTGCAATACGATGAATGGTTAAGGCAGCACCCTGCTTGTTCTGCATAGCTCTGACATATCTCACAATATGCATTGTACAAAGCTCTTTCGGGCAGACGATAGAACCGATCGGCAGATTATCAACCATTTCCGCGCTTTCGCCTCTGCCGAGTTTTGTGATGATCTGCGGCACTTTGCTCAAGTGGGCATACAGCGAAGTAATGATGTTCAGCTCATCCATGCCGGTCATGGAGACAAAAGCATCATATCCACCGATCTCTTCACTTTCCAGAACACTGTGATCACTGACATCGCCATGGATGATTGTGGCATTCGGCAGTTTTCCTGCCAGCTCCTCACACTTCTCCATGTCATTATCAATGATGCTGATTGAGATGCCCGATTTCATCAGTTCTTCAGCAAGATAATACGTGATTTTTCCCCCACCTGTAACAAGAACATGATTAACCGGCATATTGATGACACCGATATGTGTCAGCATGTCATGCAACTGTTGCGGATGACCGGTAACAAAAATACGATCCCCTTCTTTCAAGACAAAGTCTCCATCCGGCATAAACGTTTCACGCTCACGCACAACCGCGCATACCAGAACCTGGCTTCTTGTGACAGACGGAAGCTTGGCCAGCTGTACATTGGCAAGCTTGGAACCTTTGTTCACTTTCAATTCGACAATTTCCACTCTTGCCTTGGCAAAAGATTCTCTCTGCAGAAATCCGGGATACTTCAATAATCTTGCAATTTCGTTGGCAGCCTGTTTCTCCGGGTTGATTACCAATGATAATGAGAGAATACCGCGCATCATGTATGCCTGCTCGACATATTCAGGATCTCTGATTCTAGCAATGGTATGTATATCGGGATTCAATACATGCGCCGTCAGACAGCTGAGAAGATTGACTTCATCTGCATTGGTTGCGGCAATAAACACATCCATATCCTTGATATTTGCTTCTTCCAGAATTGTTTTGGATGCACTGTTACCTTCAAGAGCAATGACATCGTATTTTTCCATCGCATCTTCCAGAATTCTGGCACTGTTATCGATTAAAGTGATGTCATGTCCCTCTGAGGACAGTTCTTTTGTCAAAGCTTTTCCAACTTTTCCGGCACCGGCAATTAAAATTCTCATAAATCCTCCGTCAACAATTGAATCCATACCATTTTATCACTCATAAAATAAAAGACAACTCATTCGGTTGTCTTTTGTGTTCTTATTCAGCTTTCAATTTGTCAAGAAATGGAGTAATCAGCTTTTCAAACTGTTTCCAGTAAATCGGTTTTTCATCAACACCGGCAAACTCATACTCTTCATCCTCATTGACAATAACAGCAAGAGCCCATGCCTGGTTGCTCATGATTTCACGTCCGTCATTTACGGGAATATATTCACGATCCCAATCGTTTACATATAATGTCTCAAACAGCTCCTTCTTTAGATTTTTCCATTCCTCAGGGCTTAATACATCTGCATGTTTGTTGATACCTTTGCCGTTTGCCTCATAAACTTCATACAGACATACTTCGCCATCCTGTACAAAACGCAGTCTTACAGAACCGCTGATGACATCGCCATATTGAAAACGCAGACCTGTTACTGCATCAATCATCGGTGTGCCGTCATCACTGTATGCAATTCTTCCGAAATCGCTGTGGCAGCCATTGCATCTATAGAAATTTTCGACTCTTGTGACATCCTTTTGTCCGCAATGTGGACATACTGGTAATTTCATATTATTTCCTCCAAGTAAACGCTTACATAAACATGATACTACAGAATAGCCGTTTTTCAAAAGAAAAAGAAAGAAAACAATGCAAAATTTGATTTCTTTCTTCTTTGTTTCAATTCAGTTTTTTATCAACTCCGTCGATTCTGACAATCAGAGTTTCGGCATCTCTGCTGATTCTGTCAACTTCATTCTGTTCCCAATCATCTGTCACAATGCAAATCCTGAAGAGCTTGTTTTTATAAATCTTTGTGACAGTCGGAATGGAGCCGAATCTTCTTTTTGTTCGCCGTATCTGAAAATCATCTTGATCCTCCAGTACATCAGCAACGATATACGGCTCGCCTCCATATATCGCATTGTTGACAGCCTCGGCAAATCTTTGATTCGATGATAAATAAGAAACAATGGATTCATATAGTGCTTTTGTCATGTTATAAACCTCCCTGCACTATATTTATTCGTTTGTAAAATCAGTTTTTGTCAAAATTTTTTAAAATAATGTCACAAATATCTTCAACCCTTTGTTGCGAGAAGTATAACTCTTCGTATGGAATCCATTTATTTTTGAAATCCTCCATTTTCTCGGGATTCCTTTTCTGCAGTCTTTCCAGCTGAATTGCCGGATCAATATCCATGAAGATCTTCAGATCATACGCATCCCGCAATTGAGGATGCAGACTGTAGCTGCCTTCTACAATTGTCACAGCATTCTGTTTTACATAAATCGTGTTTGTGGAAATCTGCATGGTATTGCAGTCAAAAGGATGAAAAAAGAATTCTTTTCCTTTTATTAAAGGAGTCAGAACTTCTTCATAAAACCTCTCATGATCCACATTTTCTCCGGGTGTGGCATATCTTTCGTTTGTGCGCTGTTCAGGACGCAGGAAAAAGTCATCCATATGAATCAGGTTTCCTCCGGTTTCTTTCTGCAGAAGTTTTCCCAATGTGCTTTTGCCGGAAGCACATCTTCCGTCAATTGCAATTCTTTTGTGTTTTTTTACAATTTCAATAAGCTCATTTAGTTCCATATGCTTCATTATACCAGATACAGATGAAAACAGGTCTTTTACGACCTGCTTTCTTTATTTTATAATAAGGGGATAGAATACACTGAATATATGCTAAGGGGGAACATTTATTCAGGGCAGATTTCCTATCTGCGCTATTATAATACATATTGACTATCGGTCAAATATCGTATAATTATGTTAAATTATGTGATTTACTTTCTTCTCTGAAATACATGAAATTCCCGGGAAGTGGGATTCTGGTCTCCGCTTTTTTCTGTCCGTATTTCGAATGTCACAACCGCACACTGTCATGGGATCCATATTGTTAAAGTCATGCGTTTCCTGAATACGAGTTTATAGCTAATGAAGAATTCGCTTCCCGGAATAAGATAATACCTCTAAGAATGCTTGAGGCATGTTTGTTGAAGTTGAAAGCGGAAGGCTTCTTGCGACGTGGAACTTCTGAAGAGTTTCGCTGTTTCCCTATCGGGATTTGGAGTACTTTCCGGCTTCACGGGGAAAACCTCATCCGGATCATTGTCCTTGGCGAAAACGGCCTTGAGATTAGGAACATATTTGGCATCAAACCACATAAACTGAACTGCATTTTGGCTTAAACCTGAACATAACCATTTTTTTCTCAGATTTTAGGATGCAAAAAGCGCCAACCCGTTTTCTTGGGTTGACGCCATTTCCTGCTTTTCAGCGGGATTTCTCTGTTTTATGCTTCTGTAATTTCCTCGATTGGTTCAATCTCCGGTTCGGCAACAGGCTGAACAGGTGTGGTTGACAGAACATCTTCCGGAAGCTTTGTCGCTGTAGCTTCTTCCAGCTGATGTGCTTTTTCTTCACGCTCCTGTTTCAGTTTGGAAGCTCGTTCAATGATCCTTCTGGATGTTTCACGATCGAAATTTCTTCCTGTACCGGCCGGTATCAGCTTACCAATGATAACATTTTCCTTCAGTCCTTCGAGTCTGTCGACCTTGCCTTTTACAGCTGCATCGGTAAGAACTCTTGTTGTTTCCTGGAAGGAAGCAGCTGACAGGAAGGAATCTGTTTCAACAGCGGATTTAGAGATACCGAGAAGGATCGGTCCGAATTTAGCAGGACGTTTTCCTTCATCAATCAAGCTCTCATTGATCGCATTCATATTGGCAAGAGATAATGTCTGACCTGCACTGAGTCCGGTATCATTACCTTCAATGATAATAATCTTCTTCAGCATCTGTTTGATCATAACCTCAAGGTGTTTGTCAGAGATATCGATGGACTGTGTGGAATATACCTTCTTGACTTCTTTGAGGATATACTCCTGTACAGCTCTGACACCTGCAACTTCGAGCAGCTCCTTCGGTGCAATCTGTCCTTCCGTGATCTTTTCACCGGCATGAACTTTTGTACCGACTTTCATCCACTGACGCACAACCTGTGTCAAGTCACACTTATGTTCAATGGATTCATTTTCGTTGGAAACTGTTACGATCCAGCCTGTATGATTTTCAATCTCATGGATATCTGTGATTTCACCGTCGATCTTGGAGATAACGGCAACACCCTTTGGTGTACGGGCTTCAAACAATTCTTCTACACGAGGAAGACCCTGTGTAATATCACCACTCTGTGTAGCAACACCACCGGTATGGAAGTTACGCATGGTCAGCTGTGTACCAGGTTCACCGATAGCCTGCGCAGCCATGATACCGACTGCTTCGCCTTCTTCTACGAGGTTTCCTGTCGCCATGTTTCTGCCATAGCACTTGCGGCAGATGCCGTTTGTGCATTCACATGTAAACACGTTACGGATGTATGCCTCTTTAACACCGGCATCAATACATGCCTTTGCCAGTTCGTCTGTGATATATGTATCAGGTTCCACAATGACTTCACCAGTTTCAGGATTTGTAATTTCCTGAGCTGCATAACGTCCGACAATTCTGTCGTACAGCTTTTCGATCATGGAATTGTTTCTCTTATCGACGATATCGGATACATAATATCCTTTATCCGTTCCGCAATCCTCTTCGTTAATGATGACTTCCTGAGCAACATCGACAAGTCTTCTTGTCAGATATCCTGACTCAGCAGTCTTCAAGGCTGTATCTGTCAATCCTTTACGTACACCGTGTGTGGAAATAAAGAACTCGGATACGCTCATGCCTTCACGGAAGCAGGAGTAAATCGGAACTTCGATAATCGATGGCTGATATTCTTTTCTGGACTTGGACTGTGTAGGTCTTGCCATCAAGCCACGCATACCGGCGAGCTGCGTAAAGTGGTTCTTGTTACCACGGGCTCCGGATACAGCCATCATGTTAATCGGATTCATACGCGGCAGAGATGTCATCAGTGTATCACCGACTTCGTTCTTGACCTTGTCCCACAGGGAAGAGAATGCACGCTCCCATTCCTGTGCCGTCAGAAGACCTCTGTCACGCAATGCATTGAGTTCATCCGCTTTCTTGCGACCTTCGCCTACGATGACATCCTTATTCGGTGCAACGCTGATATCGCTTAAGGCAACAGTCATACCTGCTACTGTAGAATACAGATAACCCATGTCTTTCAAGCTATCCAGAATATCACTTGTACCATTTATATTGTAACGGTCGAATACCGCTGCAATCAGGTTACCAAGGTCTTTTTTCTTGAATTCGGATGTAACTTTGCGGCTTTGGATCTCTTTTTTGATATCTGTTCCAAAAGGAACGAAATCACGATCCGGTGTAGCCTTCAGTGTTTCCTCATCTACCTCATTGAGATATGGGAAATCATCCGGGAATACGTTGTTGAAAATAATCTTACCGACAGAAGTCAGCAGATATTTTTCATTCTGCTTTTCTGTGAAGCAGGATTTGTGCAATGCACTTGCAGGCAGAGCAATACGGTTGTGCAGATGAACAACACCAGTCTGATAAGCCATGAGTACTTCATTAACACTCTTGAAGACATGGCCTTCATTGTCACCGTATCTTCTCCATCTTTGTGCTTCAATCGGCTCACCGAGTGCTTCCAGAGCGTCTGCCTTATGATAGAACTCTTCGGCAGTTTCTTCCATATTCAGGTAGAAATTTCCAAGCACGAGGTCTTGTCCCGGAGTAACGATCGGTTTACCATCCTTAGGACCGAGAATGTTGTTGGAACCAAGCATGAGAATTTCCGTCTCTGCTCGTGCCATCTCACCAAGCGGAAGATGGACAGCCATCTGGTCACCATCGAAGTCGGCGTTAAACGCAGGACATACGAGCGGATGAACACGGATTGCACGGCCTTCAACAAGTTTCGGGAAGAATGCCTGAATACCGAGTCTGTGCAATGTTGGAGCACGGTTCAGGAATACCGGGTGATCGGCAATAACGCTTTCCACAACATCCCATACACGGGAATCCTGTCTGGAAATCAGTTTTTCAGCAGTCTTTGGATTGGTTGCAATCTGACGATTGACAAGCTCGTTAATGACAAACGGCTTATACAGCTGAATTGCCATTTCCTTAGGCAGTCCACACTGCCACATCTTCAAAGTCGGTCCGATTGCGATAACGGAACGTCCTGAGAAATCGACACGCTTACCTAAAAGGTTCTGTCTGAAACGTCCCTGTTTACCTTTGAGGGAATGGGACAGTGATTTTAATGCACGTCCGCCGGCACCGGTAATCGGCTTGGAACGACGGCCGTTATCGATCAGAGCATCTACAGCTTCCTGCAGCATTCTCTTTTCGTTCTGTACGATAATAGCAGGTGTACCCAGTTCAAGCAGCTTCTTCAAACGGTTGTTTCTGGTAATGACTCTGCGGTAGAGATCATTCAGGTCGGATGTCGCAAAACGTCCGCCATCCAGCTGTAACATCGGTCTGAGATCCGGTGGAATAACCGGAAGGACTGTCATAACCATCCATTCAGGACGGTTTTCACTGTCTCTGAATGCATCGACTGTTTCCAGACGCTTGATCAGTTTCTTGCGCTTGTCACCGGTAGCTTTTTCCAGTTCATCTGTAATTGCTTTATATTCTGCTTCAACATCTACCTGTTCAAGCAGTGTTTTGACTGCTTCCGCACCGGTTTGTGCAACAAAGCTTCCCGGTCCGTAAATTGCATTGTTCTCACGGTATTCTCTCTCAGAGAGGATCTGCTTGTATGCCAGCTTTGTATCACCCGGATCAGTAATAATCCAGGATACGAAGTAGACAACCTCCTCCAAGGATTTCGGAGGAACGTTGAGCAGCAGGCTCATACGGGAAGGAATTCCACGCAAATACCAGATATGTGCAACAGGTGCAGCCAGTTCAATATGACCCATACGTTCACGACGAACGCTGGACTTTGTAATTTCAACACCGCATCGATCACATACAACACCCTGATAACGGATTTTCTTATACTTTCCGCAAGCACATTCCCAGTCCTTTGTAGGGCCGAAGATACGCTCGCAGAAAAGACCGTCTCTTTCAGGCTTCTGTGAACGATAGTTGATTGTCTCAGGCTTCTTGACTTCGCCATAAGACCATTGACGGATCTTATCGGGTGATGCCAAACCGACTTTAATCGCAGTAAAGTTATTAATATTCATCTCAGCATCCTCCTGTTTTATTCAAAATCCGAATCTCCATCGTCGAAACCGACAAAGGACGCTTCCGGAATTTCTTCCTCTAACTCATCATGAATGGACAGGTCATCCTGGTCTTCTGCATCGTTCACAATATTCTGACGGCTCATGTCAAAGCTTGTTTCTTCTTTCAGCTCTTCCTGTTCCATCTGTTTCAGATCCATTTCATTACCGTCGTCATCCATCATGCGGACATCAACAGCAAGTGCCTGCAACTCGTGAACAAGAACACGGAAGGATTCAGGAATACCCGGATCAGGCAGATCCTTGCCCTTGACAATTGCTTCATATGTCTTTGTACGTCCCATGATATCATCGGACTTGACAGTCAGAATTTCCTGTAATGTATGAGATGCACCGTATGCTTCAAGAGCCCAGACTTCCATTTCTCCGAATCTCTGTCCGCCGTTTTGTGCTTTACCGCCGAGTGGCTGCTGTGTAACAAGAGAGTAAGGTCCGGTAGCACGGGCATGCAGCTTGTCGTCAACCATGTGAGCAAGCTTGATCATATACATGACACCGACAGCGATTCTTTCATCATAAGCTTCGCCTGTCATTCCGTCATACAGAACATACTTTCCATCCGGTGATGTTCCCGCTTCAGCCATGATATCTCTGAGGTCCTCATTGGATACACCGTCAAATACAGGTGTAGCGAATTTCACGCCGAGCTTCTTGGCAGCCATGCCGAGATGTACTTCGAGCACCTGACCGATATTCATACGTGAAGGAACACCGAACGGGTTCAACATGATATCAATTGGTGTACCGTCTGCCATATACGGCATATCCTCTACAGGATTGATACGGGAGATGACACCCTTGTTTCCGTGACGGCCGGCCATCTTGTCACCTTCGGAGATTTTTCTCTTCTGGACAACATATACCTTAACAACTTCATTGACACCCGGTGCCAGTTCATGGTTGTCTTTGCGTTTGAAGACTCTGACACTGTGAACAATACCTGCACCACCATGCGGTACCTTCAGGGAATTGTCACGTACTTCTCTGGACTTTTCACCAAAGATTGCCAGTAACAGTTTTTCTTCAGGAGAGATCTCACTCTGTCCCTTCGGGGTAACCTTGCCTACAAGGATATCGCCTTCCTTGACTTCAGCTCCGACCATGACGATGCCTCTTCCATCCAGGTTGCGGCATGCACTTTCGGCAACGTTCGGAATATCCCTGGTGATTTCTTCAGGTCCGAGTTTTGTCTCACGGCATTCAATGTCATATTCCTCAATATGCACGGAAGTATAGAAATCTTCCGACTGCATCCTTTCGGACATGATAATCGCATCCTCATAGTTGTAACCATGCCATGTCATGAATGCGATTGTAACATTCTGGCCAAGAGCAAGTTCTCCTGCTTCCATAGCAGGTCCGTCAGCAAGAATGTCACCGCGTTCGATTCTCTCGCCATCCCAGACAATCGGTTTCTGGTTCAGGCAGGTAGAAGCGTTGGATCTTCTGAACTTGGTTAATTCATATGTATGCTCCTTGCCGCTGTCTTCCGTAACAACGACTTTCTGTGCATCAACATATGTGACAACACCCGGAGCTGTAGCAACACATGCAGCACCGGAGTCATGTGCAATGACATGCTCCATGCCTGTGCCGACATATGGGCTGTGCGGATTGAGCAGCGGAACTGCCTGTCTCTGCATGTTTGCACCCATAAGCGCACGAGTACAGTCATCGTTTTCAAGGAAAGGTACACAGGCTGTAGCAACAGAGACAATCTGTCTCGGTGACACGTCGGCAAAGTCGATTGTATCACGTTCAGCCATGACTGTTTCACCGGCAATTCTGGCGACGATACGATCACCGACAAGCTTGCCGTCCTTGATTTCGTTCGCCTGGGCAATGACGTGGTCATTTTCCACATCTGCCGGCATATAGACAACTTCATCTGTTACAACACCGTCCACAACCCTGCGGTATGGTGTCTCGATAAAGCCGTATTCGTTGACTTTTGCATAAGTTGTCAGGTAGTTGATCAAACCGATATTCGGTCCTTCAGGAGTCTCAATCGGGCAGATTCTTCCATAGTGTGAGTTATGAATATCACGGACTTCGAAACCTGCACGTTCACGCGTAAGACCACCCGGACCAAGAGCAGAAATACGTCTCTTATTGGAGAGCTCTGCTAACGGGTTCTGCTGATCCATGAACTGTGACAACTGGGAACTGGAGAAGAATTCCTTCATTGCTGCCGTCAAAGGACGGATATTTGTCAACTGCTTCGGTGTCAAAGCGGAACTGTCGGCAATGGACATTCTTTCCTTGACAACCCTTTCCATTCTGGACAAACCGATACGGAACTGGTTCTGAATCAGTTCACCGACTGTACGAATACGTCTGTTGCCAAGCATATCGATATCATCCTGACTGCCGATACCATCCAGCATTGTCAGTTCATAGTTATATAATGCATACATATCACTCATGGTGATAGTGTGCTTGTCATTTAACGGATCGATACCGATGATCTTGACCGGGTTTCCATCCGCAGTCTTGATCCATACCTGTTGTACACATGCACCGACCAGCCATACGCTGAGAGGATTCTTTGTCGCTTCAGCAACAAGCTCTTCCTTCTTATTTGTGCCGATCAGGGATACAGCGTTATCGGGCATATATCTGTCACAATACAGCTCACCGTCTTCATCAAAGAGATCTCTTCCGTCTCTTGTGATTCTGCCAACTGTATAGAGTCTCGGTCCAAAGCCTAAAATGGCATTGATATTGTCATTGTTTGCTTTGACTTCTTTAGCGATAATACCGCTGTAAACGGTAACTTCTTTAAATTCTTTTGCGATCGCATCAATATCCTCAGGTGTCAGAACAGTACCCATTTCAAGCTGGGTAGCTTCTGTTTCACCATCTAAGTCTACTGCCAGGATTCTGCCTGTGAGGGCATTCTTCCAGGAAGTATCCATAACTGCCTTATTTGGATGGGAGAAGGAATGCGTGAACGGGAAAGCCGTGCATGCAATGCCTTTGTTGATCTCCGGAAGCAAGGCAATGCGTTCTTCCTTGCCGATGTGAACATCTTTCTTGAAGATAACTGAGCCATCTGCCCCGATCAGATCGTTTGCAAGAACATTTCCTTCCATACGATCCATAATATTCAGCTTTTTGCGGACTTTGAAACGACCTGCCTTTGTCAGATCATATCTGCGATAGTCGAAGAACTTTGCATCCATCAGGTTGATTGCACCGTCGATGGTTGCAATTTCATCCGCTCTCTGATTCTCATATATGGTTAAAAGAGCATCATTGGTTGTCTTTGTCTTATCTGCAGCCAGGGTGTTCAGAACTTCTTCATAGTTTCCGAAAACAGATGTATACAACAGGTTGTAATCATTCTGGAAACCACGTTCTTCTTCCGGTACCACGACATCGTCATAGACATCAAAATCCATCGCTTTGAGGAACTTCTTCATGTCTGTGGTATCGTATTCGTTATCTCCTCGCTGAAGGTTAAAAGACATACCGATTGCCTTAAACAGAACCGTGCTGAGAATTTTTCTTCTGCGGTCTACCGATACGTTCATGATTCTGCCGAGGGCAGCTTTCTTATCATCACTCATGAATTCCAGCCAAGTGCCTCTGCTGGGGATTAGTTCGCAAGTATACGTATCGCGTCCTGTACGTTCTTCGGAAATAATATCAAAATAAGCACCTGGAGAACGTACAATCTGAGATACGATTACACGTTCCGCACCATTAATAATAAAGGTTCCTGTCGGAGTCATTAACGGAAAGTCGCCAAGGAAGACTTCTTCCCATTTGGTCATGACTTCCCCAGTATCAGGATCCATGATTTCCAACTCCATTTTCGCTTTTAAAGGAGCAGAATAGTTCACTTCCCTGTATTTGCACTCGCTCAGCGAATACTTCGGTTCGCCGAACTCATAGTCAAGGAATTTCAGACGAATATTTCCCGCATAGTTAGAAATTGGATAAATATCATCAAAAACCTCTCTGATACCATCTTTGAGAAACCATTCAAATGCGGCAGTCTGAATTTCTACCAGATCCGGCAGATTCAAGCTGCTGCTTACCTTTGAATAATCTCTACGTGTTGCTTTGTTGCCATAATGCACAACGTGGTACGTCTGCTTATTTTCCATGTACGCCATCCTTTCGCCTGCATCGTAGAAACGCCAAAAAGGGCACAGTAACCCTATCCCTATTTGACTTTGATACAATTTACAATAATACCATCAGTGTCACTTACTGTCAATTTAATACTTTTCAATATCCAATATCCTTTATCTTTTGCGATAACCTCGCAATTTCCAAACACTTCCTTCAGCTTTCTTAAAGCACTTTCAGCTCCCTGCTGCCGACGTATTACGGCAAGAAATGACCCTGTTTCATTAAGATGCGCATATGCATCTTCAAACATGGCATAAATCACCTTTTTGCCGGCTCTGATCGGAGGATTGGTGACAATCCACTGAAAAGTATCTGAAATTTCCTGAAATCCGTCAGATATGAGAATATGGCAATCGGCACCATTCAGCAAACAGTTGTTCTGCGCCAATTCCACTGCCCTTGGATTGATGTCAGCCATGGTTACATCGCATGCGGGAAATATTGTCTTGCTGACAATCCCGATCACGCCATAGCCACAGCCCATATCAAGCAGCCTGCCTGTCACATTTTCTTCTGACAACGCCTTCAGTAAGACTTGGGTGCCATAGTCAATCCCCTGCATCGAAAAGACACCATGATCTGTAGTAAATGTAAATGAACGCCCCGAAAACCGAAAGGAATGATCCTTTCGGTCTTCTTTCAGATTGCGGTTATCGGTAAAATAATGTGCCATTAACCACATCCTTTCTAGGGGTCAAAAAGCCGAAATGCTTCGGCTTTCCAAATTGCTTCTTATTGAACGTGCAATTATTTGAATTCAACTGTTGCACCAGCTTCAACGAGCTGCTTCTTGATGTTTTCAGCTTCATCAGCAGGAACATCTTTCTTGATTTCTGCAGGTGTGCTGTCAACGAGCTTCTTAGCATCAACAAGTCCGAGACCTGTGATAGCACGAACAGCTTTGATAACGGCAACCTTTGTATCACCGATAGCGCTCAGAACTACAGTAACGCTTGTTGGTCCCTGTGGCTCAGCTTCTTCAACAGGTGCAGCAACTGCAACTGGAGCAGCAGCTGTAACGCCGTATTTTTCTTCGATTGCTTTTACGAGATCATTGAGATCCAAAATTGTTGCTTCATCAAGATAAGCAAGAATATCTTCCTTTGTAATTGTAGCCATGGATAATTTTCCTCCTCTTTCTTAGGCTGCTGCCTCTGGTGCAGCTTCTTCTTGTGCTGCTTCTCCGCTTGCTCCGCCCTTGCTGTCTGCAACAGCCTGGATAACACGTGCAAATGAAGAAA
This sequence comes from uncultured Erysipelotrichaceae bacterium, assembly GCA_902766005.1. Taxonomy (GTDB): domain Bacteria; phylum Bacillota_I; class Bacilli_A; order Erysipelotrichales; family Erysipelotrichaceae; genus Bulleidia. The sequence continues at coordinate 22,485 of CACXCB010000275.1, forward strand.
CAGGTGCGTTCAGTACAGATAACAACATGCTCAACATGCCTTCTCTGTTTGGCAATGCGGCGAGTTCGTTTACTGTATTTTCATCAACAACTTTTCCTTCAACGATACCGCCTTTCAGGATCAGAGCCTTGTGCTTCTTTGCGAACTTGGACATGACTCTGGCAGCTGCAGTTTCGTCTCCACCAAATGCGAGTGCGTTTGGACCTGTCAGATATTTTGCCAGATCACCGAAACCTGCATTCTCTGCGGCTCTTGTAGCAAGCGTGTTCTTGTAAACTTTCATTTCCACGCCTTCTTCACGCAGACTTCTACGCAGTTCAGTAACTTCGGCAACTGTCAGGCCTCTATACTCAACAACAACGGTGGATCCGGAATTCGCATACTTTTCCTGAATCTCAGTGACAACGTTCTTTTTTGACTCTAGTACGTTCTGGTTCATTCCTTCACCTTCCTATTCTTCTGATTATCGCATACGCATATATAGAAAACCCTCGCACCATAATACGAGGGCAAAAAAAACATCTTAAACGTTTTTTCTCTACCTCGGTAACAAATTAAGCGGTTCGCAGTTACTGTCTATGGTATTCGATAACACGAATATATTACCAAAAATTTTTTCCATGTCAAGGTTTTTTTATTCTCTTTCCTTATAAATCCTTTTATAATATTGCTCATGAAACTTACAGGGAAAAAAATTTGGCTGTTTCTTAGAATATTAATGGTACTGATTCTTCTTGGCATATCTGTATATTTTATCCAGAAGCATTTGCATACCATTCTTTCATTACTGCGAAGCAAGAATGTCAATGCCCTGGAAGATTATATCCGGGCAAAAGGAAGAAACGGAAAAGCAGTATTGGTTTTTCTGCAGATTTTGGAAACCGTGTCCATCATTTTACCATCCATGCCTGTTTATGTTACGGCAGGTGTATTATTCGGCGGTATTAACGGTTTTCTGTTATGCTTTATTACCAACTGCATATTAAATCTTTGTATCTTTTTTGCCGCTCAAAAGATGGATAAAAAAACAAAGGAAATTTTTGCATTACCGGATCATGCACACCTCCAACAAAAAATAGCAAACTCTTCTCATCCGCAGAATATTGTCATTTTCATGTGCCTGATGCCGATTGTACCTAACGGCATGATCCCTTACATCTGTGCCAATGGGAAAATGGGATGGACGGACTTTTTAAAAGGACTGGCTTTAGGATCTGCTCCGGCCATCTTCTTATATGCATTGTTCGGAGATGCGATATTGACATTTGACAGGCAATATCTTCCTTATTTGGCAGGAATTGCTGTTATCATACTCATTGTTTTTCTTCTTTTCAGAAGGCAGATCGCTTCATTTCTGGAAGATAAACTGAATCAGAAAGGATAAGTATGGAATATTTCTGGTATATTATCGCTTCAATCGGTGCCGGAATAAGTACCGGGCTTGCGGGCCTTTCAGCAGCCACAGTCATGGTTCCCATACTCATTGTACTGTGCCCTTCTTTTGCCACTGAAACAGGTCCTTACCAGGCTACGGCAATTGCTCTTGCTTCGGATATACTCGGATCAGCTGTTACCACCCTGACATATATACGGCATAAGAATATCAACATGAAAAAAGGATGGCTCATGATGGCATGCATCATTATCATGTGTTCTGCAGGCAGCTATGCTGCTTGGAGAGCGGGAGATGTCGTATTGGGAAATTTCTCTTTGTTTCTGACATTCTGTATCGGCATCCGCTTTCTCGTCAAACCGGATGCGGGCGAGAAAAACACTGCCATCCATTCCGGAAATCTAAACTGGAAGGAAATTCTGATTTCTTTATTTTTCGGGCTCACCATCGGGTTTGGAACAGGTTTTGTCGGCACAGGCGGCGGCATGATGATGCTGGTGGTATTTACGCTGTTTCTCGGTATGGATCACAAAACGGCTGTAGGCACAAGCACACTGATCATGACTTTTACCGCTCTGATTGCATCTGTCAGTCATATTCTGATTCATCCTGCAATCATTCTGGAAAGATGGGATGTATTGCTGATCTGCATGATTACTGCAACGGTAAGCTCTTTATACTCAGCACGCTTTGCCAATCGCGTTTCTAATAAAACCGTCGGAATTGCCACCGGAATTGTATTAACCATTCTTGGCGCATCCATGCTCTTTCTGCACTATCATGAATGGATTATGCAAAACCCATATGCTGCAGACATACTGCATGGCATGAAAGTCTATCTGATCTTCGTCATCACATTTGCATCCGCCCTGATTCTCATTTTCTTTCTTCTGCCGGTACCGAAAGCTCTCTTTCGTAAAATGCTGCACACCATCGCTTTCACTTCTTCGGTTGTCATCATTTACAACACGCAATACTGGATCTCTGCCGTAATCATCCTTGTCGCATTTGCCCTGGTTGTTTACCCCATCCTCAAAGCAGCCGAAAGCTGGAATTACTACAGCTCCCTGTTTGTCGAAAAAGCACCGGGTGAAATCCGCAAAAGCCTGCTCCTTCTGTTTCTGAGCCAGGCCTTTATCGTCTTTTTCGCATGGGGTATCTGCAACAAGCCCTGGATTGCGGTTACCGCCACTTTGACATGGGGCATTTCCGATGCTGCCGCAGCACTGGTCGGGAAAAAGTTCGGGAAAACGGTTATTCCATGGAGAGTCTCCGACGGAAAGAAAACATGGGCAGGAACCAATGCAGACGTATTTGCTTCCTTTCTGACTTCGTTTGCCTGCCTTTATCTGTTATCCTCATTGTCACTGTTTGGTATTTTTGTGTATTCCCTTCTGCTAGCCATTGTTTCCGCCATTGTAGAAATGGCATCAAAAAAAGGCATGGATACAATCACCGTGCCTCTTTCACTGACTTTGTTGCTGTATGTTCTTTCGCTACTTTAGCTTCTTTTTCTTTTTTTCAAGGGCAGCCAGTTTTTTAAATACCGACTGATATCTGACTTCAGCCTGATGAATCTCTTTGATCTGCGGAACGGATTTCATCAGGGATTCCGTATCTTTCGCCTTTTCTTTCATGATGGTTTCGAGATTAGAAAACAACCTCTGGATGCCGAACAACTTGTAAACTCTTCTGACATATCTGATGTCATTTTCTTTTGGTGTAACTTTTGTATCGGTTAATTTTTCCAGAATCTGGAGATGCTTTTTTCTTTCTGTAATCATTCTTTCAACAGGCTCGGTCAAAGCAGCATCTTCCAGCACATGAACCAATGCCTCATATGCAAGAGTTTCATTAGCAATTTCCTGCTGTATCTTTAACAGTTTTTTTATATCTTTCTTTTCCATATACCTATTTGATGATGACCGCTTCATTCCGGTTTGTTTCAGTGATAATATAGTGCGGTCTTCTCTTTGTCTCCAGATAAATTTTTGCAATGTACTGTCCGATAATGCCAAGACAGAACAGCTGCAGTCCGCCGATAAATACGATGATACATACCGTTGATGCCCATCCGGCAACCGGATCTCCAAAAAGAAGCTTACGGATGATGATAAACAGCAGTGACAGTACAGATATGCCTGTCATAAATATACCAAACCAGGAAGCGATGCTCAGGGGTGTTTGGGAAAAACTCATGATGCCGTCCATTCCATACTGGAACAGTTTCCAGAAACTCCACTTTGTTTTGCCCTTAAGTCTTTCCGCATTCTCATAAGACAGCCAGTATGTTTCAAAGCCTACCCAGCTGAACATGCCTTTGGAAAAACGGTTATATTCCTGCATGGCAAGCAATGCGTCAACCATTTTCCTTTTCATCATGCGATAGTCCCTGGCACCTTCTTCAATCTTCTCATCGGAAATTCTGTTGATGCACTTGTAAAACATATTTGCAAACCAGCTTCTCATTACCGGTTCATTCTTACGATTGCTTCTTCTTGCGGCTACGCAATCATAATTACCCTGTTGCAGAATCGCATACATCTGTTCAAGCAGTTCGGGAGGATCCTGTAAATCTGCATCCATCACTGCAACATAATCCCCTTTCGCATTTGTCAAGCCCGCCAGCAGTGCTGCTTCTTTGCCGAAATTCCTCGAAAAGGATAAATAATAAATATTTTCATGATCCATGCTCATCTGTTTCAGGATGGACAGGGTTTCATCCTGAGATCCGTCATCCACAAACAAAAGCTCATAAGGACAACCGTTTTTTTGCATCACCGGCAAAATCCTCTGCATAAAAACGGGCAGGGATTCCGCTTCATTGAAACAGGGAATTACCACAGAAATCAGCATATGTTTTCCTCCCCTCTTCCATTATACCAGAAAAGAAAAATCCTGATGCCTCAGGATTCTTCTTGTGTTATAGGTTTGATATTCCACATTTCCGAGAAACTCAGGAAACGGACTTCTTCCGCATTCAGTTTTGCCTGATTTCTCTGCTTGCGGATATTTCCTTCATGCACATGCGCAAGAATATTCTTGTTCATCATGTACTGTACATACAGGATTTTTTTCAGCAGGAACCAGTCAATGACATACTGATAAATGTATGGGAGCCTGTCCGGGACACTTGCCAGTTTTATCTTTGCTTCTTCCACTTTGGCGACAGAAGCATTGATGGCCAGTTCCTTTAATTGCTCATACTCCTTGAAATGCTCTTTGTCGAGTTTTCTCTGAATTGCACCCGGTTTAATCGTAAACAGTTGTGAGAATACTTCTGTGACTTTTGCAGTCTCTGTGATTGCAATTGAGACAATCTCATTTTTGCATTCAATAAATTCACTGCCCGGTTCTGTCATGCAGTAGTACAGCCCCTTTGCGAAGAGATAGCCATACTTTTCATCAGGAAGAATCATTAAAGCTCTTTCTTCATCCTCTTTCGTCAAATACAAGATGTATGGATAAACCAGCGGTTTGCCCTCAAGCTTAAACACATCTTTATAACGAATGATCTGGTTGCTGATAGCTTCTTTGTTGATTTCGCTCTTTAAACCTATACAAATTTTTGTACCGGGCTCCAGCTTCAGCACTTCCTGTAAAGCTTCCAGCATTACAGGGTCGGTTTCTCCGAGATTCAGATAATCTTCAAGATAACCGTTAAATTCACAATCGTCTCCGTTTTTGCGGTTGTCGAGTTTCTTTTCCAGAATGGTACAAATAGGCATATTGTTTCCCTCCAATGATTCTGTTGATTATTGTACCCAACAATCATGATAATATTATATGCATGTATGTCAAAAAATCAATCAAAAAGACCATTGATGCATGTTTTTATCGACATTATGAGGCTATGGATATTTTCTATCTGATGATATAAAATGTCTCATATGAAAACAATAATATGTGAAGAATATCAAAAGGAAATCCTTCTGCATGCACTTGCAGAAAAGGCTGAAGGCACTTTGACAGACCTTCAGGTAAAATCTCTTGCCAACCTGTTTGAGGAAGAAAGCGAAGACATGCCTGCAAGACTTTTATACATCGCTGCCATCTTAAAAAATAATGAGGAAGAGTATCCGATCTACCGGGACATGTTTTCTTTTCCTGCCTTTTTACAGGAAATTCTTTCTTTTGCCAAAGAGTGCATTCTCTATGGCATTGCACCGTCTTCCCTTCCAAGCGCAAATATGCAGGAAGCTGAACTTAGAAAAATCATTCAGGCAGTCGTAAAAACAGATTTGCCTGAAAAAAGAACAATCGCAAAAAGCGAAGAAAAAATACAGGAAATTCTTACACAAAAGGATGTGTCCTTGTACCCTTTCTTTGAAAAAAATCCATTCTATTACCGCATACGTGAAAGACTCCGCCAGCATCTTCCGGAGGAAGCTGTCGGAATGCATGAACCTCAAAAGCATCTTCGTTTTGCCTTGAACATGCGCCAGGAAATTGAAGCCGTGGCACAGGACATCTGCATGAAAAAAGCTTCATCTATGATCGTCTTATGCAATCCTTCTTCCTATCTTCCTGTCTTGGAAGAGGTGTTTCACCGCTACCATATCCCCTATTCTGTTACAGACAGAGCTGTTTATATTCATATACATACGGTTTTTGAGGCATTGGGTAATCTCTCAATGCGTAAAGATATTCCTTCTTTTATCGATGCCTTGAAAAAGGATGCATTCCCGCATGTATGCAACGATGAACTGATTCGTTTTTTTGAAGATGTTCTGGTTGATTTTGACAAGCCGATTGACATCTGCAGTCATCTGGAAAATACGGTATTTCAAAGCAATGCACGCTTTTTGCAACCATTGGAAAAAGAAGCGGAGATCTATTTCAACCATATTTATGATGATTTGACATACCTGCTGGAAAGTGAAGATGCAAAGGATGCATTAATCCGGGCTTTCAAGATCATGCAGAAATCCCCTTTCCTGCAAAAGCAGGAGGAGCTTTCCGCAGCTATGCAGATCCGCACTTCATTATCCGAATCATTGGAAATGATTCAAGGTGAAGAAGAGGCACGCTTTTTCCTGGATACCGTTCTTACCATGACATCTTCTGCCTCTGCATATATCACGGATTTCTGTATGGTTACAGATCTGAGCCATCCTTTGCCGGCAAAAGAAAATGCCTATATTCTCGGCTGTTCGGGAACTTCCTATCCGGGCTTTCAGGCAAATAAAGGATTATTTGATGAAAGCTATCTTTCCCGCGTCGGACTGTATCCTTCAATGGAAGAAAGATATGACATCTATACTTCACAACTGGAATGGCTCAATACTTGTGCCGCAAAGAATCTTTACTACTCCTATGCCAATAACGATTATCAGGGAAGGGAAATTCAGCTTTCATTTGTCATTGAAACAATGTTTGATAAAAAGAGTATTCAGAAGTGGAATCTCAAAACAATGGCTCCGTTAAAAGATCCGGTGCATTCGATTCTTCCTGAAACAGCACAGGAGCTGTTTAAAGGCGACGGCTATATCCACGGGTCAATCAGCACCATCGAACGATATTTTCAATGTGCGTATTCCTACTTCCTGCAATCCGGATTAAAGCTGCGCAAAAAAGAGATCGGCGGACTGGATGCAAGAACAACCGGTGATATTGCCCATTCGGTTCTTGAACACGCAATTTTAAAATACGGAAAAGATTATGCTTCGATACCGGAAGAAAAATTACGTGAAATCATACATGCAAGTTTTGAAGTTCTGGATATTATGCATCCCCATATGAAGATATTGCATCAGATGAGCGAGGAACGCCTGTTCCGCCAGCTAAAGATGTCCCTTCTGTTCTTAGCAGATTTTGAAAAGAGTACCGCTTTTATCCCCGAAGCTGTGGAAAAGAAATTCGAAGAGGAAATCGTTCAAGGCGTAAAACTGCGGGGAACAATTGACCGTGTCAACCTTTTTGCCGACATGGTGGAGATCATCGACTACAAATCCTCCATCCATACCCTTTCCCAAGAAAAGGTTCTTGCGGGCATTCAGCTGCAGCTGCTGACATATGCGATTATCGCAAACAGACTGTATCACAAAGATGTTGCCGGTGTATACTACTTCTCCTTCAAGCAGGAACCGGTTCCCGTTCAGGCAATGAAAAAAGTAAGAAAAGAAATCGAAGAAACAAGCTGGGATGAAGAGGCCGAATTTGAAAGAATGATTCACTCCCGCATGATGAAGGGATGGACCTTTATGGATCGTCCGACGGAAATAGATGACGGAAGCAGGCATATGTCCTTGCGATCTACTTATATCTTCGAAGATGTACAGGAAATCATTTCCGCTTTGTATACATATTTTCAGGATTCCCTTCTGCAGGGCTATATTCCCCTGAATCCGTTAGAAGATGCATGCGGGTTCTGTGAACTGAAATCCATTTGCCGTTTCCACGGCCTTTACAGAAAAGCGGAACATGTTACCGATCTGACACTGGAGAAAGGAGGAAAAGATGAGATTTGACCCTGAACAGACTAAGGCAATTGAAGCTACAGGAACGAATATCCTTGTCTCTGCCTCCGCCGGTGCCGGCAAAACCGGTGTCCTAGTCGGCAGACTTTCCAAAAGAATCCTGCGTGACCACATTCCCGTTTCGCGCATACTGGCGATGACATTTACCCAGGCTGCCGCTGCCGAAATGAAAAAAAGACTGGCACAGCAGTTGAATACGGCTTATCTCGAGGCAACGGACAGTGAACAGAAACAATGGGTCGGCAGCCAGCTGATCGAACTTGAATCTGCTTCCATCACGACCATTGACTCCTATTGCCTAACAATCATTCAGAAATATTGCAATGTCATCGGATTGAATCCTGCCATCTATGCAAACATTCTTGATGAAGGCAAAAAGAAAATTCTTCAAAAAACAGCATACCTGGAAGCATTGGCGTTTTTTGCAGAAAATTATCCCGAATTAACCTTGCGGCTTCTGGAATACTTCAGTCCCCGAAGCGAAGACTATGATAGTCTTTATGAGATTGTCTGCAAAATCAACGACAACGCTCAATCCGATGTCAATCCGGATGAATGGTATGAAAAAGCGAAAAATTCCTATGCGCATATCCGTTCACTGCAGGATCTGAATAACGAGGTAAAAAAATCTTTTTTCGGCTACTTCCTTTTAAAAATCAGCCAGATGCAGAATCATCTTCTGCTCATGAAAAGCAGCCTGAATGAAGGAGAAAAAGTCACACCGGAAAAACTGCTTCCTTATGAACATATGCTGACCAACTGCATCAATTTTCTGCAGGAGGAAAACTACGGCATGTTTGTGACAAGCCTGCAGAATCTTGTATATAATGCAACTCTTGCCAACACCAAAAACGCAGTTTATTCAGAACATCGCAAAGCGATGGAAGATATTCTAAAAAAACTTCTCGAGATCTGCTTTGATGAAAAGATGCTGATTCAAGATCATAACGATCTCACCGATCTTTGTGCACTGCTTGTTGATCTTTCTGAAATGTCCTACAGATTGTTTCAGGAAAAGAAGGTTGAGAACGTGTCCATGGATTTCTCCGATATGGAGCGCTATGCCCTTGACATCCTGAACAGAAACAACGGCGTCATTGCCGATATCATTCGTGATTCCCTGGATGAAATCATGGTTGATGAATTCCAAGATACAAGTTTTCTGCAGAACGAAATCATCGAAAAGATTTCCAATGGTAAAAATGTCTTCCGTGTCGGTGATGTTAAACAGTCCATCTACCGCTTCCGCCAGGCCAAACCGCAATTGATGCGCTCATTAATGGATGATCCAAATACATTGCAGATTACCCTTCGCCATAATTACCGTTCCAGACAGAGTATTGTCGGATTTACCAACCTTCTGTTTGGAAAGATCATGAATATCGAAGGTATGAAAGATACATATCTCGAAAAGGACTCCGTCAGTATCGGTGCCGACTACCAGAAGGAAGAGCCGGTTCCTGTAACCTTTGCGATGTTGATGGAAAAGGGAGAGGATGAGGAATCTTTCAGCGGAAAACAGGCAAAGGCATTATGGATTGCCCAGAAGATTCTCTCCATGAAGGAAGAAAACCCTTCCCTCTCCTATCGCTCTTTTGCGATCCTTGTCAAAGCTCATGCAGATAAATCCATCATCAGGAATGCCTTCGATGAATATGGAATTCCTTATGACATTGATGCCCGTGAAGGATTCTACCAAAGCACTCTATGCCAGACAATTCTTTCGATGGTCAGATTCATGACAGATGATACCGACATGGTTTCTTTGGCATCAATATTAACTTCTACTTTCTACCAGCTGACTGATGAGGAACTTGCCACTTTGAAAATCGGCAATTCCTCCATCCTGGAAGGTGTAAAACGGTATCATCCGGAAGTTCTTTTAGAGATGGATGAATTACGGGATATTGCAAGAAATGAAGGCATTATGGCAATGCTGAAAGAAATAGCATACCGTCATGACTTCTACAATCTGCTTTCTTCCAAGCAGCAGGCAAATTTTGATTTCCTGTATGAAAAAATTGCCAATGCATCTATAGATAATCTTTTCTCCTTCCTGGATATTTTGGAAGCAGGCGAAGATGAAAAGAGCTCAGAAGCATCCGCCAAAGGAAAAGATGATGATCTTGTTACCGTCACAACCATCCACCAATCCAAGGGACTGCAGTATAAAATCGTCTTTTTATGGGCAACAAGCCGCAACGACTTTGCGGATGGAAGGAATCAGGTACTCATTGATGATACTTTGATGCTTGGCTTCCATCATCTTTCCTTCCCCAACCGCACAAGAAGAACAACGATCCAGCGGATCGCTGTAGAACATCACGCAAATATTGAGGATCTGGAAGAGTTTACAAGACTTCTCTATGTAGCAATCACCCGCGCTGAAGAGAGGCTCTTCATTGTGGATTCCATCAAGAAGGAATTCCCTATACAAGAAGTGTCGTTAGCCCTTGCGGCAAACCGCAAAGGCATGAGCGGATTGATTCTTTCTGCTTTGATGAAAAATGCATTATTTGAAAGAATTGAAGCTCAACCGATTATGGCAGAAAAACAGGAGATCATGGGATCTGAGACTGTATCTCATCTGCCTGTATTTGATGTGGATATTCCGTTGTTTCCAACTATTGAAACACCGAGTATGCACGAGATGAAATATCTGCCTGATCTGGATACTTCCAGACGAGGCGGAAAGAGACACGGCAGTCTTGTTCATGAAACCATTGAAAAACTTCCTAACAAACTTTGGGCAATGGATGATCTGGAAGGCACCGATTTGTTTGTCAATGACAGGCAGAAAATACTTCGTTTTTCCAATTCGGATTTATACAAAGAATGTCTGAACATGGAAATCCATAAAGAATTTCCGTTTTTCATTGCCAAAGAGAATATGCGCATGTCAGGTGTTATGGACTTTGTGGCAATCGGAGATAAGAAAATCATCATGATTGATTTCAAGACAGATAATGCATCTGTGAATGAAATCGTCAACCGCTATATACAACAGATGGAAGCATACAAAAAAGCTTTACAAATACTTTATCCCGCAAAACAGATAGAAATATACTTATGGGCTTTCCATCATGATCATGAAATCAGAATCTTTTAGGGATATTCTTCATATCCCGACAATGAAGCAGCGCGGAGAGTAATTTCCGGATAAACCATTGAAAAATGGTCAAAATGAATGGATTTGACGGGTTATGACGGGTTATATAAGCGGAATTTTGTACAATCCGCAAGGCGATTTACCCCCGCTTACCCCCAACTTACCCC
>CACXCB010000276.1 GCA_902766005.1 uncultured Erysipelotrichaceae bacterium
ATTTTCTGTAAACACTCATGGGGTCAGAATCATCCCCGAGTTATCTTATCTATTTTTTTCAGCCACCCCGACTAATCTTGGGGCGCCGATTTATACCGTTACACTTAACCCTGCACTGGACTATGTGATCCAGGTAGATCATTTTAAAACAGGTCAGATCAACAGAAATAAAACAGAGAATATTTATTTCGGCGGAAAAGGAATCAATGTATCCTGTATTCTGAATGAGTTAGGTTTTTCAACCACGGCTTTAGGCTTTATTGCCGGTTTTACCGGCAAAGCTTTAAGTGATGGCTTAAACAATATGGGCATTGTTTCTGACTTCATAGAAGTGCAAAAGGGAATGACACGTATTAATGTGAAAATGAAATCGGATGAAGAAACAGAAATCAACGGAACAGGACCGTTAATCGAAGAAAGTGATTTTGAAACGCTGAAAGATAAAGTCCGTTCCTTAACAAGTGAAGATACATTAATTCTTTCCGGAAGCATTCCTTCATGCATGCAGAGTGATACTTATGAAAAGATCGTTGAATGTTTGAATGATGATGTGCGTCTTGTGGTAGATGCAGAAAAAGATCTACTGTTGAGAATCCTGAAATACAAGCCTTTCTTAATCAAGCCGAATAACATCGAACTTGGCGATATGTTCGGTGTAAAGCTCAACTCTGATGAAGAGATCGTCTGTTATGCAAAAAGGCTGCAGGAAAAAGGAGCAAGGAATGTTCTTGTTTCCATGGCAAAGGATGGGGCTATTCTTGTGGATGAAGAAGGCAATGTTACAAAACAGGGTGTTGCCAAAGGTACAGTTGTCAATTCTGTCGGTGCGGGAGATTCCATGGTTGCCGGTTTCCTTGCAGGATATCTGCAGACAAAAGACTATGCTTATGCCTTAAAACTTGGTACAGCATGCGGAGGGGCTACTGCCTTCCATTCCGGTTTAGCAACAAAAGAACAAATCGATGAAGTTTTAGAAACACTATAATCTCCCGGTTAGGGAGATTATTTTGTATAGAGATGAAATACAACGAAGCATTTTAGAAGAACAGGAATCGTTCATAAGTGCTGACCATTCTTTTGAGGATTTGACAGTACCGACAGATGAATAAGCTTATTCAATGTAAAAAACCAGAGATTTTAGTCTCTGGTTTTAAACTATTTCTTCATCCAGTCTTTTCCGGCATTCCATGCCTGACCGGTTTTTTCACCTGTGGAATAATAACCGTTACGGAACTGGTCAAACATTAATGCATGCAGTTTTCCGACATCTACTTTTCCTTTTTCATCAAGGACTTCTTCATTGGCTTTGACATTAACAATCTTTCCGACAATTGCAGATACATATTCATCCTTCAGATGTTCCAGCAGTTCACATTCCATGACAACCGGGAATTCTTCAATGATTGGTGCATTGACTTTATCACTCTTGACTGCGTGATATCCTGTTCTTTCAAATTTGTTATCTATTCTGTTGCCTGAAGCAATACCGAAATAATCGGCAACATCCATGTGAGCTTCATCCGCAATGGCTACCGTAAATGCTTTGGATGCCATGATATTCAGCCATGTTCTTTTGCCTTCACCGATAAAGAGAATGATTTTATCATCATCTGCAATCTGTCCCCAGGCAACATTCATGACATTCACTTTTCCGTTTTCATCATACGCTGCAACCATTAATACCGGCATCGGATATACTGCAGCTACAACACCTAAATCTTTTTTCATTATATTGTTTCCTTTCCTGTTGTGATGATGTTAACATATAGCCATAAAATAAAAAAGTACCTACATGATTGTTAGGTACTTACATTGGAGTAAGTTATATGGCAAAGAATATTGAAAATGCAGATTTCAACGAGACAGGATATAGCTATACATTGTCTCTCATCGCAGGGAAATACAAACCGATTATCCTGTATTGTCTAATGGAGTATGAACCGGTACGGTTCAATGAAATGCAAAGATATTTGAAGAATATTGCAGATAAGACACTCAGTCAGAATCTGAAGGAACTGGAAAAAGATGGTCTGATTATTCGTACTGTTTATCCGCAGATTCCGCCAAAAGTCGAATACACTTTAACGGAAAGAGGTCATTCTCTCGTGAAAGTATTGGATAAACTATGTGACTGGGGTAATGAGAATAGGTTATAATTGTAAACTTTGGTGAAGATATATCGGAAGAAGGAAAAGATTATATCCCGGAATATCAGAATCATATAATCCCGGTGAAACTTGTCTTGTAGTAAAGGAAATTGGAGGATATGGCTTTGAAGAAACAGTGATTTTCAACAATTATTGAAAAGAGAATGAAGTATCAGTATGGAAGAAAAAGAATTATGAAAGAAAGTGACATATTCCCACCACCTTCGCTGAAGCTTAGAGGTGGGGGCTTCTCGGTCAAGAACACCAGTGTGTCCAGATTACCCGAGCTTATGGGATTCC
>CACXCB010000277.1 GCA_902766005.1 uncultured Erysipelotrichaceae bacterium
GTTTGGATGTTTGCCATCCTCAGAATAAAGGTTCCGCTTTGCGGACTTCTCATAGAAAGCTTTTCCAACATCCGCGACGATGGCATCATTTTGTTCCGCAGCTTCCCTGTAGGTATCGGCAAGCTGTGCATACATGACGTCGTAGGAAAGGCCATATTGTTCGGTCATCTCCTGCATGACAACGCTGCCTTTCTGATAGGCCCAGGTGGAGTAGAGCAGGGGAGTTGAGCCGATGGCATGGATCTTTTCACAGAGGGCAGCAACGCTCTTTAAGAATGCTTCTTTTGCGAGTACCGGCTCGCTGCTCTGGCCTTGCAGGATTACGTAATCCCAGGATTGACTGCCGTCCAAGGCGGCGAGAGTTTTTGCACCCATTTCGTCATCTGGATTCAACTGTTCTTCAAGAAATGCACCACCGCGGGTGTGTGAAATAACTTCAGCGTCGTCGATTTCAGCCATTATGGACGGCATGTCATTATAAAAAGTGAAGCTATTACCGAGCATAAGAATACGCATGCTTGAAACCTCTTTCTTGATGACTATTTTTTGAAAATATGCTCTCTATGGTAACGCAGAAATAGTTTCATTTCTTCTACCAGAGCCTTCATTTTGGGGGCAATACTCATAAAAATCCTGTAATATTCCTGTACCCCTAATGATCACTTTCATTCCGAACATAATAATGGCGCCCCTCTACCTTAGCTACGCCATCAAGCCCCGGGTAGATCATCCGCTCATTGATATTCATCTGATCGAGAGCATCCCGAAGATGCCAGCGGATATCCTTACTGATTACATACTTGACCGTATTCTCCGTCTCTTTAAGGAAGCCGTCTACATCTTCTAATTCTGATGGAACAACACTGAAAAAAGAGTACTGGTTCGCAACCCGCTGATCCATTGATGGCGGCTCCAAAATTACCATTCCTGAGCTGCCCATATCATTGTCATACTTATCCAGGCTTCCTCCGGTTACCTTATCCAGCTGATCTATCGTATATACAGAGGAATTGACATCGTCCAATACCTTCTGATATTCCTGCGGAAGATGCTTTTTTAAATCCGGTATGTCTATTTTCCAAACGGCTGCATCATGCTGATCCATCTGTTTATAATCGCCTTCCGTCATCGCAAAGTGGAGTGCAACCAGCGGTGATCTGGACCAGTCCAGCAGACGGGTCGGCAGACCATGATGCTGTCCTAGGATCATTCGTTTCCAGACCGACGTCAGCATAGAAGGAGCTTCATTCTCTGCATACTTGGAAAAATTGTCCAGGATATGCTGTTCCAGCACTTTCTGTTTCTTTCCGCAATTCCGACATAGACTTGTGAGGAGCTTATAATCCGCATTTGGGATACCGCGATAGACATACAGATTCCTATATATTTTCCTGCTCTCATCATATGGCTGATCAATTAGAAGCTGCATAGCTTCCTGAACTGTTTCGATTCTGATCTCCTTCATCTTTGTATTGCTCCCATATACTGATTATTTATGTCTTCACATTTCTTTTAATTCAGCCGTTGATTAATTTAAAGCGTTTCTAATCATTTCCTGATACTCTGCTACGGTCTCAATAGGCGCTGTAATTCTAACCTTTCCTCCCCACTGAAATACCCAACTATAGAAAGTGGGAGAGGTGCAGACCATCACCGTTGTCTGGAAATGACCTTTTTCTGCACGCTTCACCTTAATATCCATACCGAAGGCATCCAACACACCTTTCATAACTTCGTTCTCGCAGACCAGCGTGACAGGAACAGCTTCTTCCGTGTCATACATGCGGAAGACCTCCCGCGTATAACGAGTGATGTCAAAATCCTCCGGCACAGAATCAGCAGCCATCTCTAGGATCTCCGGGTGCTGCTTAATCCGATCTACACGGAAAGTACGGATATCTTCTTTTTCATGATAGTAGCCGACGAGATAGTAGTAATCGCCATTCCAAATAAGAGAATACGGACTGACTATGTAAGCCTTTCCTTTATTCCTCAGAACTTCTTTCTTACTGCCATTATAATCGATGTACTGGAACGATATCCGCTTCCCGACATTGATGGCCTCATTGATCGCATCGACAATATAGAATATCTGTTTGTTCTCAGACTTAACTCGTCCGGAAACATGCAGATTGCGTTTTAACTTGCCAGCGTTTGTGTCGCTTGTCAAAGTAATCAGTTTGTCTGTCAGGTTTTTACTTTGACTTTCTGTCATGAAGCGAGAGGATTCAACGGCATCAATCAAAAGTTTTAGTTCTGGCAATTCGAATTTTCGACTTTCCAGGTAATACTGATTAGCGCGAGCTCGGTAGCAGTGGATATATACTCCAGCCTTTTCAAGAAGGGCGATGTCATTGTACACGGTGGTGCGATGCATGGAAATCCCATGTTCTTTCTCCATCAGGTCTCTTAGCTGATTCGTCGTCAACGGGTGATCTTCATCTGTAAACTGTTCTAAAAGGCGATACAGATAAAAAACCCGCAGACCAAGATCACTATCATGATTTTTTTTATTCTTCTTTTCTGGCATAGGAATGCTCCTTATGTTTTGAGAAGATTCATGCGTAATTACCTAAAAACTAAAAATAATCCTTCAGCGTTCTCATTTGTTTAGAATCCTGTAGTTTCTTTATAGCTTTTGACTCTATTTGTCTGATTCTTTCCCGAGTCACACCGAGTGTTTGTCCTACCTCTTCCAATGTTTTTTCAATGCCATTCTCAAAGCCATATCTAGCTTTGAGAATCTCTAGTTCTCTTGGTTTTAAAACGCACATTATTCTCCGAAGTGTTTCTCCTAATAATTCTCGTTCGATTATCTCATAGGAGTCATCATACCAATAAAAGGGCTCCGGCCTTACATTTTGAACAATTCTTTTAGGGGGTTCATCCTCTTCAATAGTTGTCAAAACCTTTTTATAAATATCATCAATTGACTCTAGCGGCATTGACTGAGTTATAATATCCTCTATTTGTTCATTACTACAGTTAAGCCGCTCTCGGATTAAGCTTCTTGCCTCCTGATTTGTCCATATTTCCTCAGAATCAAGATACAGGTTATTCTTTAAAATCGGATACATTGTAAAATAGCCTTCTTTTTTATGAACTGGATAATAAATTAAAGGTCTTTGATTTCCCTGTGAACGACCTATATTTTGTAATATCCACAATGAGGCATATGATCCAAAAGGACCACTTGAATCTGGATCATATCGATCCACTGCCGTTATTAGTCCAAGGCAAGCTTCCTGCAAAATGTCGGCTATCTCACAATCGTAGGTTTCTGCCCTTTGCAATGCAATACGTACAGCAATCCTAAGATGCATCTGTATTACTCGCTCGCGAGCATATAGATTTCCTTCCTGAACTTGATATTTAAGCCGACTCATCTCTCGTGCCTGAGGCGGTACAATAGCTCGGACTTTATTGATAAAGCCCTCCAATCCAGGGTCAAGCTCTATAACTCTGTTAAATACAGCATCATAGTCTCTTTGTGCATAATCATCGTAATCATCAGACGAGCTGCCCGTATTAGCGACAGGCACCTCGTCATAGAGAAGAATTCCTCGGGTTACAATATAGTTGGAAAGATAATCAATATCTCTGATAGATAGTTCCCATTTATCAGCAACATCATAAATATCATCAAACACCAGAAATCCTTTTTCAGATGATATTTGTATTAATTTTGAAAGAGCACTATCGATACTTGTCTTACTCTCCATTAGCCTAACTCTCATTATCTGATAAGGAACTGTTTAGGTAAGCCTATTTGTATCTATCCACAAAACATTTCCAATGGGCATATCTTAGTCAACGATTATCTCTACGCTAAAGGGCATCCGGCTTGATTTATATTGCCCCGATTATGCTTTTTTTACACATAGCTGAAGAATATCATCCGTGTAAATTTCACTATTAAAACGATCATTAAATT
The DNA here is from genome assembly GCA_902766005.1 of uncultured Erysipelotrichaceae bacterium. Classification (GTDB taxonomy): domain Bacteria; phylum Bacillota_I; class Bacilli_A; order Erysipelotrichales; family Erysipelotrichaceae; genus Bulleidia. The sequence goes on from CACXCB010000277.1 coordinate 3,935, forward strand.
CATCGACAAAATCATAAAGCCTGTTTGCAAAGGCTTCAGGCGTACTCTCTCCTTCAACTAGCTTTTCATAAAGAACATCTATGCCACCTCTTACGTAGCTAGCAGTAGCTTTCTTCGGCATTATGAAAATAAATCTATCGCATCCCTGGCTGGATTTTAAGATTTTTTTCTTGATACTTTTAATAGACTCAGGATCCTCGCAAACAATAGCATTCATATATTGTTGTCTTCAATTCCTTCTGATCTGTGTCGCTGAATATTGCATGCTCAGCATATCTTGACATCAACTGGTCAAA
>CACXCB010000278.1 GCA_902766005.1 uncultured Erysipelotrichaceae bacterium
AAATCACCGTTTGCAGCAGCATCGAAAAATTCTTGATTTGTCTGATCCATGTGTGTATCCTCCTTTTTGCTCGGATTAGATATTTTCGATAAAAAAGATGGACGTAAAACATCCATCAAAAAAATCATTTCAAATTTAAGCCAAACACATTGAAAATAGCATTCTCTTTTCTATTTTTAACCGTTAAAACAAGTCCACGTAAAACCATTATTGCCGTCTCCAATCTGTTACGTTAAATCTTACTACTTACATTTTACTAAAATCCGACAAATCTTCAATAGAAATTCTGTGAAAGTCTTTGAAAAAATGAAAAAACATTCTCGTTTTATGAAAATGTTTTCATTTGCCGACTATTTCGATCTTTTGATACGGAATCTCTATACCGTTGTCTTTAAATGCATCCAGAATGCCGATTCTGACATCAGAAGCTAATATAAGCACTTCCTTTAATGAAGCCGCCCTTACGGGAAATGTTACCTTTAAACCGCTGTCAAGAAAATCATCCACGCGTATCACGACAAGATCTTCATTCATCTCTTCATCTTTTCGTATGTCTATAAATTTCTTCTGCTGAGCGACAACTTCCAGAATTGTCTTTTTCATTAAATCGATATCTGTATCATATGCAACAGCTAGCGTGATATATCTTGCAAATATCTCCTGACCGTATGCCCTGTCTTCGATGATCGCAGTATTCATGATACTGTTAGGAACAATGATCATTGAATTCTCTATGGTTTTGATAACCGTATGGCGGAATGTGATTTCCGTCACTGTTCCGGCAACATTCTTTTCCGGTAGAGAAACGACATCTCCCACCTGAAACGGCTGATATAAAGCCAGGAAAAAACCGGCAATGAAATTCCCGAATGTCTCCTGTGCCGCAAGACCGACAATGACAGTTATTACACCTGTAGCTCCCAAAAGTGTTGATCCGACACCATCTAAAAATTTAATTTTGCTGAAAATAGATAATATCGCAACAATATAGACAATTGCCTTGATGATTTTTTCGATATACGCAAATGTAGTTCGGCTGCTTTCAAACCGCTTTGCATTCTTTCCTGCCCTTGCAACCAGTCTTGTAACAATATGTGCGATAATCAATATCGTTACGACATGAAGCAAAAAGAAAACCAATCCATCGTCAAAAACATTATTTCCGAATTCTAAAACAGACTGACTATCCATACATCATCCTCCTTTACTTTAACAGATTTTTATATGCCTTATATTCCGGCATAAACTTTTCGACAATATCCCAGAATGCCTTGGAATGATTCAATTCCAAAATATGTGCATATTCGTGCAACAAAACATAATCCAAGCATTGGCTTGGATAGTGGATCAGGCGGGAAGAAATACTGATGGACCGATGTGCCGGCGTACATGATCCCCATCTGCTGGTCATGTATTTTACGGTAATGCGAGGTAACGGTTTTCCGTTAGCCTTGCAAATCTTTTGATCCCATTCCTCTCTTCTTTCCTTTACCATTTCAAGAATCTGTTTAGCTGCACCTTCATAAAATGTCCTAAAGATTTCATCCTCTGTTTTTTGTTTCAGATAAAAGACAATCTCATTGTCTTCCGTCATCAGGAAACTGCGCTGTGCAGCTTCATAGCTCACAGGATACTCCTTTCCCATCCACATGATGTTTTCCCCATCCAATCCATATGAAGTTGTTTCCTGTTTCTTTTCCTGTTTTGCTTCTGTTTTTTGGATCCAGTCTTCTTTTTCAAGAATAAAAGCACGGATCTCTTTCTGTGTAAATCTGCGTGGGCATGTCACATGCAAATTCCCATCCTTCATCACACGCAGATATAAATTTCTGTTACGTTTATATTCTATCCAGACAGCTCTTTGCTTTCCGCCGACAAATATCTCCATCATTCCACAATCATATAGGAAAGATTTCTTTTTCGCAACGAAAGATTGTATAATAGTGACACGAAATGAGGATGAACTATGTATGATAAACTGAATCTGTATACACATGACGGTCTCTTTCATGCCGATGATGTTTTCGCAACTGCCCTGCTTTCCTTCATGGCAGAAGAAATCAATGTCGTAAGGGGCGGTGATCTGGATATTCCCGAAGACAAAGACAAATGGATTATTTTTGATATCGGCGGTGGAGAACTGGACCACCATACGCCTGAAAACAAGGAAAACAACGGAACTCATCCGGGAACGGATATCCCTTATGCCGCATGCGGTCTTGTATGGAAGAAGTATTATAAGAATATCTTGACAGAACTGGATTGTCCGGAAAGATACATGGAATCTGTATTCCAAAGACTCGATACGTCCCTGATTCAGGGTATCGACGCAGAAGATAACGCATATTCTGCCATCAATGAGATTCTTTCCATTATTCCCAATATTCCAGATAACCAAAAACAGCAGATTTCCTTTGCCTCAAAAACCAGTTTTACCGTTTCACAGGTTATCAAGGATTTTAATCCGCCATGGAATTCAGAGATGAATTATTATGATGCATTCATGGATGCGGTCGGATTTGCCAAAGATATCCTGTTAAACCGTATTGACAGTATTATCTCCAGCCTGGACGGAAGGGACTATATCATGAGAAATATTGATTTTTCCTCCAACCATATCATGTTGCTGGAACAGTTTGCTCCATGGGAAGGCATTCTCTACAGTATGCACAATTATCCAAAGGCACAGGATATCTGGTATGTGATATCACCTGCTTTACGAGGAGGCTGGAATATTCAGTGTGCTTTAGTGGATTCCAAAGACCGAACGGTTTATCGTCATCCTCTTCCTAAAGAATGGTATGGCTTACGCTATGAAGAATTACAGAATGTTTCCGGTGTAGAAACAGCTATATTCTGTCATGCTTCAGGATTTCTTGCCGGAGCAGAAACAGAAGCTGATGCATTAAAGATGGCGGAAATCGCCATGAAGAAAAAATAGGATAATCCATTACGGCTTATCCTTTCTTTTCGCTTTTTTCAGGAATTCTCCTTTACAGTAATACAGCGTCCTTTTGATTTCATTGATTCTCATCTGATCCCCGTTATGGAAATCATGACCTTCCATCAGCAGCGTGATCAATCATTTCTATAAAACGTCTGTACCGGCCTCTTTCCGATTTGTCAAAATGCATATAACATTCTTCCAGACGCTCTATAGAATACTGTTACTCATCACCCTCGAACCTATTTCTATAACTTGTCAAAACTTTTTTTGCACCTGTAAATGTGTATGTATCATCCATGCGCATAACGTCTTTATTGTCATAATAGCCGTATTTGCTTCCTTTGAATAAAGTTTTTGCCATCGAACAAATCAACACATCTTATAACATATCCTTTTTCCCGATCCATTTTCAATCACACTTTTTACTAAAAAAGCAAAGCCTGTAAGACTATGCCTTTTTCAAACGATATGCGTTAAATGTAATGAATACAATGCAGATTTGAAGCACCATAATAGCGATTAAAACAGGGCTGTAGGATCCAAACAGATCATACATAAATCCGATCATTGCACTGGCAAACGCCAAAGCATAAGATCCGATAAATGACAGCATCGGATATACCTTGCTGTAATTGGATTCGCCAAACAGATCACTTGTGATAATGGAAATACCTACTGAAGAATTGGATGCCGTAAAGTTATAAGAAAATGCAGCAATCAATATGAACAGAGGATTTCCGTGCAGAATCAGAGGAATCAAGGCAACAATACAAATACATGCATATGTGATAATTGCTATTTTTGCACTCAGCTTATCGGAAATAATGCCGAAAAAGACCTTTGAACAGATATTACCTGCAAGTGCAACAGAGAGGATTATTCCGCTGATAGAGGTTAAACCCAAAGATTCCGCATAAGCAGGAAGATAATTTGGAAGACTGGCTACCAGACATACACAGATCACAAAAAGCACTGCCAGAATAAACTCTTTATCTTTATAGGAGAAGAACTCCCCTTCTGCAGAAATGGTACGGATATTTCCTTTCTCTTTTTCTTTCAGGAAGTCTTCATACCCATAAGGATCCAAACCCTGTGTCTGCGGCGATACCGTTAACACAAACAAGGAAGGAAGACAAAGAAGAACAATCAATACAGCACTGACCATCATTGCTGATCTCCATCCGCTGTTATTGATAATTGATGTCAGAATCGGTGAAAGAATGACACCGGGAATACCACTGAATGCCACTGCAATACTGGTAATGACACCATGGGATTTATAATACCAGCGGTTGATAATGCTTGTGACCAAAACGAATCCTGTCATACCGCTGCCAAGTCCTCTCATCACACTGCCGGCATATAAGCCTAATGTGGAAGAAGAAACGGACATCAAGAAGGTTCCTCCGCCCATCAGAATCGTAGCAACAAGAATGGCAATCTTAACAACTTTTTCTTTTAAGATCTTTGGTGCCAATAAAGCCGTGAATGATGAAGCAATTGTCAGAATCGTCATAGTCAGAGATACACTTCCGATGCCGACGCCGAGATCCTCAGCGATCGGCTTGTAGAATAAACCTGCCGTGTTCATACAGATGCCTACTGCCGCTGAAGCCAGGCAGCACAGTGAAACAAATACCAGTAAATACTTTCCTTTCATATCCTTCCTCTCATTCACTCCATTCCAGCCAGAAGGAAACCGTAACATCTCCTTCTCCCAGAACTTCCAGCAATTCCTCTTTTGTTACATTTTTAATTTTAGCAAGTTTTGTAAAATTCCAGGTGTTTTCATCATAATATATTGTAATCCGGTTACCCTGATAGAGAATAATATCTCCGGGTTCTGTTGTAATGTTTGTATCAGTTGTCGGAAGGCTCCATGGAAGATCTCCCACTTTTTCAAAATTTCCGTAGTCATGCATTTCCACGGTCAAACTGTCACTCTCCAATTTTTCAAAAAAAGCCCGGGCAGAGGAATTGTCCTCCAATTCCGGATAAAACTGTTTTCCGTTGATTTCAAGCACAAGTGTTGCAACAGGCTGAATTGCATCATCAATTGATTCAGTATCCTCTTTCACAATTACCCCTTTCCAGTCCTGAATACCACCGAAATCATACACATTTGTATAACCGATACGGTTCAGTTTTTCACATGCTTCTTTGCTTCTTCTGCCACTGCGGCAGTAAACAAAAAGTATCTGATTCTTATCCGGCAATTCCGCCAACATTGTCTCGCCGATTTCTTCGTTGGGAATACATATGGCATCCGGAATATGCCCGTCGTCATATTCCTGTTGCGTCCTGACATCCACAATCATATAGTTTTCTTCTGTCTCCATCATCTGTTTTGCCTCATCTGCTGTGATGGAATGAAAAGCATTCTGTACGACAGAAGGCTCGTCTTTGGCTGAGCACCCTGTTACAGCAGCCAGACAGAAGGCAAGAAAAACGATCAGTTTCTTATGCATAATATCCTCTTTTTTGACCTACAAATCCATTATACCTTGCATTCATCGCAGGAAAAAGAAAAATGCAGAAAAAGTATTTCTGCATTCCATTTCATCCATTGAATGAGGCAAGAACACGGTCTGTAAAACGTAATGCTCTTCTTACATCCCTTGCATCAGGATGCCCTTTTGCAAAGATAAAATGCTGGCGACGACATGTAAAATGCTCCGGATATACAACAATCCCCTTGTGTTCCAGCAAATTGACAACCATTTCCATATGGTCATTTCCGGATTTGCTGACTGAAAAAAGAGCGGCTCCTTTGATTTTGTTCATCGGAAGCTGATCCAGATAATCCATTAATGCATCATCCGGCTTTCCTTTGTATATGCCGATCCCCAAAAACAAAAGATCTGTTTCAGGAAACTGGTGGGAAACGGAAATATCGATCGCTTCCACATTACATTTTTTCGCGATAGCCTCTGCTATCTTTTGAATATGCGGCAATCTGCCGTGATATATTACACTTACTGCCATAAAACCTCTTAATCTTTGTCAAAATATCCTGAAAGAATCCGATTGATCACACTCAATCCAAAGCCCGCAATCATCGCTGTCCAGAAACCTTCCATTCCGGCTCCTGATGTCATCGCAAATGCAAATTGCAATATCATTGCATTGATTACAAATGAGAACAATCCGAGCGTCATTAATGTAATCGGAAACGACAGAAACTTCAATACAGGCTTCAATGTTCCGTTAAGAACAGTCAAAACCAAAGCCGTCATAACCAGCGGCGTAGTACCTTCAAAGGATATTGAAGAAAGCATCTCTGAAACAATCCAGAGGGAAAGAGCATTCACTGCCCATAAAACAAATAACTTCTTCATGCGTTTAATCTTATCAAATAAATGCGTGAAAATAATGGGATTTTATCATTTTTCACAGAAAAAACACTTCAAAAATTCACTTACACAATAAAGCGTTTTATATTTCATATATTTATATATCAATTTATACAAAGAAAAGAAGGATTTGACATCCTCCCCCCTTTTACTCTGCCAAAGCTTCAAATTTCTTTTTCTCTTCGAGAATTTTATTCAGCAAAGGCATATAATCCATGTCTGTTCTTACCCTGAGAAGCTCAGTGATCTCACTAACCGGATTATATAAAGGTGTAAGAGAAAGATTACCTAATACTCCTTTTAATGCATGCGCTGCCTCAAATGCAGCATCAAGATCTTTTGCCTTGATAGCTTCTTCAAGCTTGCCGTAGTTCTGATCACCGTATGCCATATTGACCAGTTGCAGATAAAATGCTTCTTTGCCAAAGCACCTGGATAATGCTTCTTCTGTGTTTGCACCATACTCTTTTAATTTTTCAACGGTTAACATTCCTCATTTTCCCTTTCCAACAGTTTTTCAAACTCTTCAGGGGGAACCGGCTTGGAAAAATAATATCCCTGCAAGTAATCACATCCCGCCTGTTTCATTAATCGATATTGTTCTTCTGTTTCAACACCTTCGGCAATCACCGATACATTCATAAATCTGGCGATATCCATCATTATCTCTACCATACGGTAGTTCTTTGCGTTCTGATCTACACTTTTCGCAAAAGCCATGTCCAGTTTCAGTACATCAATCGGCATGACGGAAACCATACCCAGAGAAGAATATCCGGCACCGAAATCATCCATTTCTATTATAAACCCTTTTTCTCTCAGATTCCTGATAACATTGATGATCGTTTCTGCATCTTCAGAATATACCGATTCCGTAATCTCCAGATGATATTCCTGAAAGGTCAGGTCATTCTCATCCAGTATATGCAGGAAAACTTTTTCCAGATCAGGATCATATAAATCTATACGTGAGACATTGACGGATACGGGCATCGATATGCCGTATTTCTTTTTCCATGATGCAATCTGTTCGGCAGTACGCTCCCATACGTACCTGTCCAGTTTCTGGATCATGCCGTTTTTCTCAAAAAGCGGAACAAATTTGAACGGTGCCAAAAGACCGAATTCCGGATGATTCCAGCGAATCAGTGCTTCGGCACTGCTTAATACAGGTTCTTCCCCTTGGACATTATACTTTGGCTGAAAATAGATTTGAAACTGTCTATCATCCAAAGCCCTCTGCATATCATTAAACAGCCTCTCCTCAAAAAGCTCCTTTTCATGGATATCATTGTCATAGAAGGCATATTTTCCTGCAATGTTGTTTTTCATTGTATCACAGGCAAGTTTTGCCCTGTCAAATCTCTTTTCCTTTTCAAGGGATTTATCCACATCCGGATAGATGCCTATGCGCAAACGGATATGTGTCTGATCATATCGTTTCATCAGCTCATCTTCAAGCTTTTCCAAAACAGTATAATCCTTGAAATGTCTGCAGTAGATATGGAAGGTATCGGCCTCACATCTGCAGGCAACTCCGTAATTTTCGGAAAGAATCTCTTTGATGAGATTGGCAATTTCCTGCAAGACAAGATCACCGTACGGTCTTCCCAGCATTTCATTCAATAAATGGAAATGATCCACATTGAATACAACTGCATCCATTGATTCTTCACTTTCGAAATTATCGATCTGTTTGACATATTCCATGAAGAATTCTTTTGTATATAAGCTGGTCAGTTCATCATGCTCTGCAGCTTGAATGATATTCCTGTCTTCGGAAAGTTCAATGATTCTTCTGACTCTTGCCAGAATGACTTCCGGAACATCATATGGCTTTTTGATAAAATCAGCTGCACCAATGCGCAGACTCTCCACTTCTGCACTTGCTTCTGATGTCAATACTATAACCGGAATCTTTTTTAATTCCGCGTCCTTTTTCAGGATCTTCAAAAGGTCCATTCCGCCGAGTTTCGGCATCAGAAGATCAAGAAGGATCAAAGACAATGTTTTGCTATGCTGATTAATGATCTTTAGTGCTTCTTCACCGTCGGCAGCATATATAATCCGGTATTCTTCGCTTAAGATAAACCCAAGGAGCTGCCGGTTTATCGCTTCATCATCCACAACCAAAACACTTCTTTTTCTGTTTTTTACATGGTTGGCTTTCTCAATCATTTATAAAACTCCTACTTTCCTTTTCCTGTAGTTTTTATGTTCGGAACCGGTTCGAGTGTATATTACTTTCTGAGACGTCTGCGTATGCGTCTGATCAGTGAACGGAATGCCGAACGTTTTTTTACCGGCTTTGCGGCTTCTGCCTCTTCCCTTTCCGCATGTTTCAACAGTGCCTGTTTTGCGGTTTCTTCGAGCTTTTCATTCTCCTTCTCATAAGCATCCATGTCTTTGAGAATGGACTGCATGGAAGTATAATAGTCCTCATCCTTGCCTTCGCCCATTTCCGACAGGATCATTGCATCTTCTTCCGAGAAGGCAATCATTGCTGTTTCATCCAGCTCAAATGTATTCCAATCTTCTTTTTTCTGATTTTCATCCATAATTCTTTACCTTCATCATTCATTATATCATAATCAGAAGTTATCGTCTTAATAAACACAGTAACAACAAATCAATGTTCAGCTTTTCTTCACATAACTGCCCCTCAGCTTTCACAAAAGTTTTATAAGCTTATACCTGTCAGATGGATCAACATCTGTGATAATAATATTTCATTGTTTCCCCTTAAACGAAGGACCTCTGTGAATTATTGTGCAGAAGTTCTTTTTTTTGTCGAATCTTTTACGCAAATAAGCTACAATAGTTGGGAAATGGAGAAACACGCCTATGATTGAATTTAAAGATGTATCCAAAACGTACCCAAATGGTACAAAGGGACTCCAGCACGTAAATCTGCAGATCGAACAGGGAGAGTTCGTTGCGATTATCGGTTTGTCCGGTGCAGGAAAGTCCACACTGATCCGTACAATCAACCGTATGATTGATATTACAGACGGACAGCTGATTGTTGACGGAACAGATGTCATGAGTCTGAAAGGAAAAGCTCTGCGTAAATTCCGCAGAAAGATCGGCATGATCTTCCAGTCATTTAACCTTGTATCAAGAGCATCTGTTATCCGTAATGTTCTTTCCAGCAATGTTCCGGATATGCCATGGTATAAAGTGCTTGTCGGCTATTACTCCAAGGAACAGAAGATGAAAGCGTTGGAAGCACTTGACAAAGTCAATATTCTGGACAAAGCCTATCACCGTTGTGACGAGTTATCCGGCGGACAGATGCAGAGAGTTGCCTTGGCAAGAACCCTTGCACAGAATCCGTCGATCATTCTTGCCGACGAACCGGTTGCATCCCTTGACCCGATTATGGCCGATGTCGTCATGAGCGACTTTGCCAAGATCAATAAAGAAATGAATATTTCAATCCTGTTAAACATTCACCATGTTGACCTGGCTTTGAAATACGCAAGCAGAGTCATCGGTGTCAGAGCAGGACAGATTGTCTATGACGGGCCGACTGAAAACGTTACCCAGGACGTTCTGGATCAGGTATATAACGGCAAAGCAATTCCAAAGTCTACCGATGTAAAAACAGAGGTACAAGAGAATGGCTGATTCTAAACTTGAGAAAAAGACAAAGCTGTTTGATCGGATTTTCAAGCCGGAACACATCGTACTGAATAACGGACACACAGTAGATCGTCCGAAAAGCAGAATGCCTTTGATTCTGATATGCCTTCTTATTGTCATTATTATTTCCATGAAGATGACAGGATTCGATTTCGGCATTATCGTTCGCAGATCAAAAGAGCTTCCTGTTATTCTCGGTCAGATCTTCCACCCGAAGTTTGCTTATTTCCCGAAAGTTATCAAACCGTTGATTGAAACCATCAAGATGTCCATTATCGGTACAATCATCGGCTGTCTGATCGGTTTGCCATTGTCTATTCTGGCTTCCACCAACATCAACAGAAATAAGCCAAGCCTCCTGGTGTGCCGTTTCATTCTTTCCATCATGCGTTCCGTGCCGACATTGATCTACGCTTCTGTCTTGGCATTGGTATTCGGCCTTGGCACTTTTGCAGGCACGCTTGCTATCGTCGTATTTACAGTCGGTATTGTTGCCAAAATGTTATATGAAAGCATTGAAACGATTGACATGAAACCTTACGAAGCAATGGTTTCCTTCGGTGCCACAACATTGCAGGCTTTCTGGGCAGCATGCATGCCGCAGATTCTGCCGACATACATCGATGACTGCTTATATTGTTTCGAATTGAATGTACGTGCATCTTCCATCCTCGGTTACGTCGGTGCCGGTGGTTTGGGCGTACTCATTCGTGAAAGAACCGGTCTTCGTGCATATAACGATCTCGGCATGGTCTTATTGACGCTGTTTATCGTTGTATTGGCAATTGATTTTATGAACGACTACATCCGTTCAAAGATTTCATAAGGTAGGAGGAAAAGATGACAGTAATAGAACAGTTACAGGCAGAACCGCATAATCTGTGGAAACGAATCGTCCTCTTCCTTGTATTATTGGCACTGGTTGTCTGGGGAAGTGATTCCGTTTCCTATAACGGCATCACTGCACAGGGATCTGTAGTTGCCTCAGGTATCCTGCATGGTATCACTCATCCAAATCCGGCATTCTTATTCAATCTGACAGAGACAGGTGTCCCTTATCTTGTTCTGCAGACAATAGCCATTGCCGTATTAGGAACCATTTTCGGTGCAATTCTTGCAATTCCGATCAGTTTCCTATCATCCACAAACATCGTACCGAAACCGATTGCGTATGTATTCAGAGCATTAATTCTTCTGATCCGAACCATTCCTTCACTGGTATGGGCACTTGTATGGATCAGGGTTACAGGCCCTGGTGCATTCTGTGGTGTGGTTACCCAGTCGGTATGTTCCATCGGTATGATTTCCAAAATGTACATTACCGCAATTGAAGATCTGGATACCGGCATTCTTGAATCACTGGATGCATGTGGATGCAATACATTTGAAAAAATCCGTGTAGGCATTCTTCCGCAGCTGAGTGCAAGTTTTGTCTCCACAGCTATCTATCGTTTTGACATCAACTTAAAGGATGCTACTACACTGGGTATTGTCGGAGCAGGCGGTATTGGATCACCCCTTGTGCAGGCAATCACATACAGCCGTTGGACTAACGTTGGTGCATTCCTGATCGCACTGATCATTCTCGTATTGATCATTGAATATTTCTCAACAAAGATTCGTTCAAGACTTGCCAGAGGAGCACAGGCATGAGTGACAGAATTCGTATTTTAGCAACATCCGATCTGCATGGAATGATTTATCCGTACAGCTATGCAGATAAATTATCCCGTTTTCACGGATTGGCAAGAATTAACAGTATGATCAGCCTGTTACGAGATGAGAACACAATCCTTCTGGATAACGGTGACACTCTTGAAGGCTCGCCTTTATCCTTTTACCACTATATGTTTCAAACCGATGACATCAATCCGATGACCGATGTTATGCGTGAAATGCATTACGATTATATCAACGTAGGAAACCACGATTTCAGCTATGGTGAAGAAGCACTCATGATGCATTTACAGAACGTTGGTGCACCATGCATCACGGCTAACTGGCGTTTCCATGGGGAAAACTATGGTCCCACTTATGTCATCAAGGAAGTGGCAGGGAAAAGAATTGCCATCTTCGCATTGGTAACACAATACATCCCGCATTGGGAAAGAAAAGAAAAAATCCGTCATTGTAAATTCCAGGATGCTTACGAAACAGCTGAAAAAACAGTAGCTCTCTTAAAGAGTCTGGAAAAACCGGATTACATCGTATGTATGTACCACGGTGGTTTCGAAAGAGATCTGCAGTATGGCTATCTGACAGAAGAAGATACCGGTGAAAACGAAGGCTACCGCATGCTCAAAAACATCCAGGGCATCGATGTCCTCATCTCCGGCCATCAGCATCGTTCCTTATCTGGCAAGCTCTTTAACACATACTTTACGCAGACGGCGCAGGATGGCAGAGAGATTGCCTGTATCGATATCTATCCGGATACCGATACGATCGAACCACGTATCTTTAAGGTGGATACCGAACCGGATACAAGAGTGATGGCATATGTACAGGATGAAGAGGACAAGTGCCAGGAATGGCTGGATCAGACACTGGGCACAACCAAAGTCGATCTGAAAGTTACCGATGAATTTGATGCAAGACTGCATAAATCACAGATGGTTACTTTCCTGAACAAAGTGCAGATGGAAACCACAAAAGCAGATCTTTCCGGAACAGCACTGTTTAACGGTGCAACCGGATTCGATCAGAACATTACCATGCGTAATCTTGTCAGCACATATACTTTTCCGAATACTCTTGTCGTTAAAAAAGTAACAGGAAAGATCCTGAAGGAGTATCTGGAAAAGAACGCTGAATACTGGACCATCAAAAATGGTGGTATCGCTGTCAACAAATCCTATGAAACACCGACACCGATGCATTTCAACTATGACATGATTGATGGCATAGAATATACAATCCAAGTATCCAATCCGCTTGGCTCACGCATCATTGAAATGAAGTATAACGGCGAGCTTGTTACAGAAGATCAGGAATTCACGCTTGTCATCAACAACTACAGGGCAAGCGGAAGCGGTGGATTTGACATGATCCGTAATGCACCTACTGTCAGAACCGATTTGACAAATATTGTGGAACTGTTGGCAAAATACATCATGGATCATCAGGCCATTGATTTCACTCCCATCCACAACATTAACATCATTAAATAGAAGAAGGAACAATTATGAGCAATGTATTTAACACTATCCTGCTTGTAGCATTACCTGCAAGCGGAAAATCCGAAGTCAGAAACTTCATGGCAAATATTGAGCCAGAAAGATTACAGAAGGATTTCCATATCGGTGAAAACCTTCAATTGGATGATTTCCCCTATGTTCACATGATGAGACAAATTGATAATCAACTGGTTAAACTCAATCAGCCAAGATTGTATTATCCCGGTGAAGATCCGTTCATTGACAACAGAGACTGGGGTACATTGTGCCAGCTGTTAAATGAAGATTATAAAGATCTGATCAACAGAAACATTGTCAAAACAGATAATGCAGCTGAGTATTTAATGGAAAGAATGGACAGAGCCTCCATGGCTGTAGGCCTTCCTCCAAGAAACAGTCTTTTAGCTCCTGAAATCCGTAAACAGGTTTGTGAAGCTTTGGAAGAAGAAGCAAGAAAAATGTTAGAAGAAAAGAATGCGCAGTATCCTGAATCTTTCGAAAATAAAACAATTATTATCGAATGTGCAAGAGGTGGACCGGATGGATCTTCCATGCCTTTAACAGGTGCATACGGATATCAGTATTCCTTCCCACAGTTCTGTCCTGAGATTCTTGAAAATGCTGTGATACTCTATATCTGGGTAACACCTGAAGAATCCAGAAGAAAGAACAATGCAAGAGCTAATCCGGATGATCCGGGATCCAACCTATTCCATGGTGTTCCAATGTCAGTTATGCTTGGAGATTATGGCTGTGATGATATGGAATATCTCAGAAGCATTACCGAAAAAGAAAACACCATCACAGTAAATGCTTATGGGAATACATATCATTTACCAATCGGTGTATTCGATAACAGAGTTGATAAAACATCCTTCCTGAGAGGCGATAAAGAAACATGGGATGAAACACTGGTAAAGGAAGTAACTGAAGCAATTCAGACAGCTACAGATACCATGTGGGAAAACTATAAGAAATAGAGGTTGTCAATTTTGACAACCTTTTTTAAGCATCAAAGCTGACCCATATATTAAAACGCATTTTGTCCGGAGGGGGATGAGACGAGAAACAGACCTGTCCACTGAAGTGAACCAGCCTCTCTTTATAGCAGTGTTAAAAAGGCTGGAATAACTCTTTTTCCGAATCATTCACAGCCTTTTGTATATAACAATTTACCCATCGATTCTTCTTTTTATCATGAATCCAGCACCTGCAAGGATCATGAGTAAGGAACCTATTAGATAATAATGTCTGGTTCCTGTAGAACCGGTGGAAGGAAGAGCATAGCCACAGAAATTTTTAACCTCAATATTGCAGATATTATCAATAGGACTAAAATTATAAGTCATGTTATTAGTTAGTAAATATAGTGATGCACTACCATCAGTTTTAACAGTTAGCCTTATATCATATGCCATCCTATTGTAACCTGAAGGAGCTTCTACTTCATGCAAATAATAAGTTCCAGCCGATAACATACCATCAAAGAAGACACCATTTTCATTAGAAGAAGTCAGATTCAGAAGCTGTTTAGTTGTTGATACACCATCTATCTCTACTTCACCAGTTGCAATATCTGCTCTGTTCCTATCATTATAAATGGTAAAAGTGGCTCCCCCCAAACCCTCATCAATCACATTTTGTGTGATGCTATCTACACCAATCTTTTTCAAAATGACATGGAATCTGCTCTTTTGATTCATGAAAATAATTGAATCATCCTGAGTAACAGTTAGTGTAAAGCAGTTTTCAATACTATCTTCATCGCTTACATCTTTTTCGGTTGTTATCTCTGCAATAAAGTCTTCTGAAGATTCACTGACTATTAATTTAGTACCATAAGGAACTGTCAATTCTTGTGTTTCGTTATGTTCAAGATTAAATGAAACCAAACCATTTTGATCCGTTACTAATCTTCCTTCTTCCTCTATACCAGAAAAAACTGTGTAATTTGCGAGTGGAGTTGATCCAGTCAAGAGAGTTGCAGTAAATGGAATTGATTCAGAATCAGAAGGATCCTCAAACACTTTCTTTACAACGTTAACTTCCCGTTAGTTTTACGCCTAAACCATAGATCTTGCTTTCAAAGAAGGTGAGAGCTTCCTGATATAACTGTCAAGATTCCTCTCCTCAAGGCCAAATGCTTTGAGGATTTTTTTCTGCCTGGCTGTCAGCGCATATTTTTTTCGGTAATTCCCTTTGCTGTCCTTTGTGATAAAGATCTTCTCCATCTCTTTCATCACCGCAGGTACTGTATAATGCTTCCTGTCTTTTTCTTCCTTCTTCACCGGCTTCATCGCCTGATACATCTCATTCCATATGACCGATGCCAGAAACGCAAGAAAACTCTTCCCTTCCATGGATGATGTTTCATGAACCCAGAATGTGTCCATTCCCAGCAGGCTCTTGATCGTCCGGAACAGTTTCTCAACCGCATCCCTGTCCCTGTATTTGCTTAACGCCTCAGATGCCTTCATCTTTTCAGATGTGATCAGTACGAAGTATCCAAACCTATCCAGTTCTTTCTGTATTATGCTGTCCCGCCTTTTATAGCTCTGGAAATATCCGTTATCATCAAACTTCAGAAGATAATACTTCTCATAAGACCGCAGATCTTCTTTCCGGTTCAGCTTCTTCTCGTTCTTCCGTTCCAGTGCTTCTTCCATCTTCTTCAGTCTTCTGAGAAATACTTCTCTCTCCCGTGACGCTCTTGTGTCATCGTAATAGACGTGAAAGTATCTCGCCTTGTCCTCATTGAACAGTTTCCGCTTCACCGTTGTTCCATATACCTCATGCTCGGCAATGTAATGCTTTACAGACACCCGTATTGCCAGCCGCACCTCTTCCACCGCTTCCCTGACAAACTTCGCATTCCCTTTTGCCATCAGCAGAAAGGCGTATCCCCGCTTTGCCAGATGCTTTATATTCCCTGCGCTGAAATACCCCCGGTCCATTATGAATCCGATATTCTCATGCCCGTATTCCCTTGCCTTCCCCGCCATCATGTCGCACTGCGAGTTGTCGATGATGCTTCCTGGATAGGTCTCATAGAACAGCGGTACCGACCTGTCCTGGTCATACGCAACTGAATAATTCACCACCGGTATGTCATCATCCTCTTTCGCATGCCCATACTCGGCCATCTCGATCCCTTCCGCTGTTGTATTGATATTGGTTGAGTCATACGAAATATATACGGCTTCCGTATTCTTGTGAAGCTGGTTCCATGCCCTGAGAAACAGTTCAATGCCTTCCGTGTCCGTTTTCTTCAGAAGCCTGCTGATCGAGGTGTCGCTGATCGCGTTGGCCCCCACAATGCGATGATCATATGTGAACGCATCATAGTACTGCATCACATTGTCCTCCGTGATCAGGTTATAGCTCACCAGATCCTGTAAATACTCCGCGGTATCCGGAAACACATTCCCAAGCAGCCTGTCCATCTGTGTCCTGCTGAAAATATGGTCGATCAGAAATGTGCTGCCGACCTTGACGGTATCTGACATCACGGCTTCCCCTGCGGCTTCATCTATTTCGATATCGGGAAAGAATTCGCTGAATCTGCCATTGGGCATCATGTATTCATCATCGATCATCTTTCCGATACAGACCCGCTTGTTATTGTTGTATTTCCTTTCACGGTCATACCGTTTTTCGGCACTGGCATATACGTAAATGCCGCCTTTTTGAGTGGAAGAAGAAGTGCCTTTTGGGCGAAGGATTTTACGATAAGACATACGGCCTCCTTTAGACGTATAATACGTCTAATTTATAAAACCTCAGCAAACTCTCCGCAAGCATAAAAAGCGCCTTTTTTCAGCGCTTTCTATGCTTTTTTCAATTATCGGCAGACTCTAGACGTAAAACTAATGGGAAGTTAAC
>CACXCB010000279.1 GCA_902766005.1 uncultured Erysipelotrichaceae bacterium
ATAAAGATAGGTAAAAAATATAGAATACCTAAACCTTATCTTCTTGAGTTTATCTATCCGGACATGAAGTTTAATGAGGAGGTCGGATAAGTATGGCAAGACCACGCAAGGAAGGCAGAAAAGCCAAAGGTGTATATAGTAAGAGCGGTATGCTTTATATAGTCGTTAGCAAAACGATTATTAAGAATGGTAATAAAAAGTATATTAATGATTGGATTCCTACTAATCTTAATGATTCAGCTGAGAATATAAAGAAAGCTATTGATGTGAGAAATGCTATACTCTCGGATAAGAATCCAGCTATTGATGACAAAAATATTACTTTCGAGAGTTTCCTAAAGATTTATCTGAATGATAAGAAACGAACTTTAGCCGATACCACCTATGCTGGCTATATGTACAAATGCAATCACATTCTTGAATACTTTAGAAATGTTAAGGTTAAAGATATCAACGAAGAGTACATCCAGGACTTTCTGGATTTACTTTTCACAGGGAAAAATCTTGGCACAAGAACAGTACAGGATGTAAAAAGAGTGTTTTATAACATTATGGAATATGGCATCACAAAAAGAATCATTTCTATAAATCCTGTTAAGAATGTCACTATAAATAAACAGCTTTCTGATGAACATCTTAGCAGCAAGGATGAAGATGAAGTGTTTTTCTCTTATGAAGAAGCAATGCACTTTCTTGAAATATCAAGGAATCATCAGTTATATCCTTTATTCCACACAACCCTTATCTATGGATTAAGGCGATCTGAAGCTTTAGGCTTAAAATGGGATGCTATTGATTTTGAGAAAAAGATCATTAAGATTAGGCATAAAGTTACCCGAGGGACTAAGATTAACAGAATAGATGGTACTAAAACCGAAGCCAGCAGGCAGTCCTATCCTTTAGATTCCACTCAGATTGAGATGTTCAGGAAGCTTAAGGAAAAAGAACAGCAATACAGAGAGCTCTTTGGTTCAGCATATAATGATAATGATTACATATTCAAACATGAGGATGGTACACTCTTCTATCCAGACTATCCATCTAAAGCATTTACTAAGCTTAAAAAGAGACACAAAGAACTCCCTCAGGATGTAACATTTCATGGACTCAGGAAATCATGTGCATCCATACTTATCCATAAAGGTTACGACATTAAGAGAATTCAGAAGTGGATGCGTCACACAGATCCTGATACCACAATAAGAATATATGCAAAAGCCAAGGAAAAAGAATCTAAGACTGAGATAGCTGCCGATATGATAGATTCAATTCCAGTAGATCTTTCAGTCTTTGATGATGAAGACACTACAGGTATCAATAGTAAAAGTGAAGATGGGAATACAAATGATAATAAAAGAACTGATGACTCACAATAATCCTGATACACCTATAAAAATATACAAGCATTTTTCACTTGATCCTTGTGATCCTCTGGTTGAGGATTTATTTGTTGGAAATATATCAGATATTCCGACAGAACTACAACAACTTACAGTTGAATCAACTGGATGGCTTATTGGAGCTAAGAGATATGCAATAGATGTAGGATGTATTGATTAATATTTGTAACTATTAACCTTAATTTCAGGGGTTTTTCAAGAATAAACAAGAAATTCTTAGAAAATTCTTAGAAAATGGCACAAAAAAGTCGGTGCGACAGGATTTGAACCTGCGACTTCGTCGTCCCGAACGACGCGCTCTACCAAGCTGAGCCACGCACCGATGATAAAATTATTAAGTTGTAAAACGGTTATCGGGCGTCTTCTCCCGACGCACCGCTCTACCAAACTGAGCGTGCCATATCACTTCGTGATATGCATACCTTGCTTCGCAAGCTATGATTCTGCTTCGCAGAATGCATCCTGCCGTTGGCAGGACACTCGATTTTAAAAAATCGAGTGCTTTCACGCACCGATGATAAAATTATTAAGTTGTAATACGGTTATCGGGCGTCTTCTCCCGACGCACCGTTATAATAACATTTTTAACGGGGGGTTTTATCCCCCCGCATGTTTTTTTATTTACCTTCGCTTTTCATAACATCAGCGTCGAAGTGGATTTCTGATTGATTGAAGTATTTTGTTTTCTTCCAGCTCGATACTATTCTGGATGATACGGTAGCCATGGTGTCTTCCTTAACTTCCGGAAGCAGGAGGAAGAACTGGTTCTGTCTACTCTGCATCATGAGATCGCTGCGTCTGAGTGTGCTGTTTATGATCTTGCCAAGGGCTCTTGTCATATCACTGAAATCATCACGACTCATGCTTGTAAGTGGTGTTATGGTTATGAGCATCTTTGATGCTGTTCCACCGTAGGTGTCCATATATCTCTTCATGAAACGATAGATAGTACTGAACTTGTCATAGTCTACCCAGAGAGCACCTTTATCACTTACATTATCATCAAGATTTTTGCTGATGACATCGAAGTTATCAACTATCAGTTTTTCGTCTCTTCCACTGCCTTCACTATAGAATGCACAGTTCTGACCGCCTGTTCTCTTAACATACTCAAGAGCTACATTTGCCTTCTGGAAGAGCTCATCATACATATTTCCATACTGAGGAACGAATACGGCTCCGACTGATATTCCGAGAGATATTCTCATATCCTCTCCAACCAGCTTCTTTGCAGCCTCACTCAGCTGCTCATTTATCTTCTTATAAAGTCTGGTAAATGTGAGCTGATCCTTCACGCCTTTCACGAAGACAACGAACTCATCTCCGCCCACTCTTCCCATTATATCATCAGGTGTCAAATCAGCACTTATGATATCGGCACACTTCTGGAAAAGCTCTTCTCCGGTATCATAACCATAAACATCATTGAAGATTTCTGAATTATCGATATCAAATATCGCAAGTAATCCCAAATCCTTTTTGCAGGTTGCCTTCAGCTTCTCGAGCAAATCCATAGTACCTACGGTACCTGTCAGCCTGTCAAAATCTGTTTCATCAAAGTAGTTAAAATTGTCGCCCATAATACCCCCTATTTTGTAAATACAAAACCAAAGATAAATTCACCAAAAATCACCCAAATGTTATTTTACTACAAAAGCACCGATTCATGCAAGAGATTCATTTATAAACTCTACATTTTCCATAAGTATTCTTTCAGTTTCCGGCGC
>CACXCB010000280.1 GCA_902766005.1 uncultured Erysipelotrichaceae bacterium
GACAAAGAAGTCCATAACGAAGAATACAACTCTGACTTCCCTCAGGACAAAAGAGAGGTCTATTAATAGTGATTCAGATAAGATAAATAGAAGCAGTAAAAAGCAGGCTGAAATTCAAGAAAAAATCGCCAAGAAAAAAATCGAACTGGCCAAGCTGCAAACTTTACTACAAAAAGAGCGAGACAAGGCATTTAGTGCCATGTCGAAAAAACAGGATGCCGCAATGGATGCACAAAAGAAAATGATTAGTGAAATGGAGAGAACTATAGAATCTGTCGAGAGGATCCCAAAGAAGTATGATTTCTTTATTTCTCATGCCACAGAAGACAAGGCAGATGTTGCCCAACCATTGGCAGAAGCTTTGGAGAAAAGAGGCGCTAAAGTGTGGCTCGATAAGTTCGCGATGTCTGTAGGTGATAGCTTGCGAAAATCTATTGATGAAGGACTAGCACGTTCACGGTATGGAATAGTTATTCTTTCGGAGACTTATTTCAAGAAATTTTGGACTGAGAAAGAACTCAATGGCTTGTTTGCAAAGCAG
Source organism: uncultured Erysipelotrichaceae bacterium (assembly GCA_902766005.1). GTDB lineage: Bacteria > Bacillota_I > Bacilli_A > Erysipelotrichales > Erysipelotrichaceae > Bulleidia. Next base: position 542 of record CACXCB010000280.1, read on the forward strand.
GAAGATAACAAAAAGGTAATTCTTCCCATCTGGCACAATGTATCAAAAGATGTTGTGAAACAGCATAGCCCTATTTTGGCAGACATGATTGCCTTAAAAACCGCAGATTTTACCATAGATGAGTTAGCAGATGAGTTTATTCAGCTGATTTGATGAGGGTTGATTATGAACAAGACTGACATCAAGAACTTTGCCATCTGGGCAAGAAATAGACTGATAATGGATATCAGCTACCGTGCTGGCTTGATGGGGATTACAGCGGACGGTATTCAGAAAGCTTTACCGCAGTCAACCGGGACGACGGAGTTTTATGACATCGGTACATCAGAGCCGTATTCCATCAGTGGAGAAGCCGTAAGGCAGCGGAAACACCTGGTGGAGCTGATTCAGCGCAAGGAGAAGGAAACAAACTACAAGACTGCCTATAAGTACGTCCTTGAAGAGGTTGCCTATACATGGTTCAACCGGCTGATCGCCGTGCGCTTTATGGAAGTCAACGATTATCTCCCTTCACACATCCGTGTTCTTTCCTCAGACTCCGGAAAGATGGAGCCGGATTTGGTGACGAATCCGTTCAGTGCGGGATTGTCCTTCACGCCTGAGGAAGAACAGGTCATCTATCAGCTGAAGCAGGAAAACAAACTTGATGAGGTTTTCCGTATCCTATTTATCAAACAGTGCAATGCATTGAATGAAAATCTGCCGGCACTGTTTGAAAAGACCAGCGATTATACAGAACTGCTATTGAATCTGTCTGTCGTTGACCAGGACGGCGTAGTCTATCATCTGGTGCATGATATCCCGGAAGAAGATTTCGATGTGGAACGCGGCGGTCAGGTAGAGATCATCGGCTGGTTGTATCAGTATTACAATACCGAGCCGAAGAATGAAGCTTTTGCTAAGAAAGGCAAGATCACCAAGGAAGAAGTGCCTGCAGTCACGCAGCTCTTCACTCCGGACTGGATCGTTCGTTACATGGTAGAAAACAGCCTTGGCCGTCTTTGGGTAGAGGGGCATCCGAATAATGATTTAAAGGCAGGCTGGAAATACTATCTGGAAGAAGCTGAGCAGGAACCGGAAGTGCAGACAAAGCTGGCTGAAATTCGTGCTGAATATGCGAAGCTGAATCCGGAAGATATCAAGGTGATCGATCCCTGCATGGGTAGCGGTCATATCTTGGTGTATGCATTTGATGTGTTAATGCAGATTTACGAGAGTGCCGGATATGGGCAGCGTGACGCTGCCAGAAGCATTCTGGAAAACAATCTGTATGGTCTGGACATCGATGATCGTGCATTCCAGATGGCTTACTTTGCTGTTATGATGAAGGCCCGCCAGTATAATCGCCGGATTCTGAATGGTGAGTACAAGCCCAATGTTTATTCCATCCAGGAAAGCAACGGAATAAACCGGAGCCAGCTTAAGTATTTCGGAGCTGGTTTAAATGAGTTTGAGAAAAATAATGCTGTTGCACAGATAACAGGGCTTCTGGACACCTTTAGGGACGCAAAGGAATATGGATCGATTCTCACAGTAGAACAATATGACTGGAGTCTGCTTTATAGATTTGTCTCTAATATTGAGACAATTGGACAGCTTAGTTTTGACGCCGTAGGATTGGAGGATACAGCAGAGCAACTGAAACAGCTGATTGCGCAAGGGGAAGTTCTTGCGCAGCAATACCATGTGACAGCCACAAATCCTCCATACATGACTAGTGGCAACATGGATTCCTCGTTGACAGGTTTTGTAAAAGAGAAATATCCGGATAGTAAAGCAGACATATGTGCTGTTTTCATAGAAAAAGGCAACAGTCTATTATTGGCTAACGGTATTCTTGCAATGATAACAATGCAGTCGTGGATGTTTTTGAGTAGTTTTGAAATGTTCAGAGAAAAGCTGCTTAATAGTTACACAATAACAAGCTTACTTCATTTAGGAATAAAAGCATTTGAAGAAATAGGAAATGATGTTGTTCAAACGGTTTGTTTTATAATTCAAAAAAAGAGAATCCAGTCATACCGTGGCTCGTATTTTCGTCTCCTGACACACGATAGAGAGGAAAAGCAAAAACAATATTTGAGTAGAAGAAATATATTCAGAATTGATCAGGATTCTTTTTTTGATGTACCGGGACAGCCTATTGCTTATTGGATTGGAGAAAAAACATTCAGCGCGTTTGTAAATTTCAAAAGCCTCGGAGATGTTTCCGAACCCAAGCAGGGGATAGCAACAGCTGATAATAATAGATTTTTACGGTTATGGCATGAAGTGTTCTTTGAAAATATCGGTTTTGGAATTAGCGATGGCAAGAAAGCCGAATTAAGCCCTTACACATGGTTTCCATATCAAAAAGGTGGTGATTATCGGAAATGGTATGGAAACAATAACTATGTTGTTTTATGGAAGAATAATGGATACGCAATCAAACACTACAAAGGAGCGGTTGTCAGGAATCCGGAATATCATCTACGTGAAGGATTAAGTTGGACATGGATCACCACCGGATATTTTGGAGCAAGA
>CACXCB010000281.1 GCA_902766005.1 uncultured Erysipelotrichaceae bacterium
AAAGAGGAGCGGGATATATTTCATCAGGTAAAGGATGAGAAAGCAGAAAGGCTCTTTGAATATTTTCTTGTCATGCAGAATCATGCTTCAAATAAGGAGTATGCAGAGCTGTTGATGAAGCTTACTCCGTTTATGTATGAGCTTCTAAAGGAGCATATAAAGCATAATATCGGCTGTGATGATTTCTTTGAGCGCTGCTGCGATATTAAAGTCAAGAATAAAATTGGCGTTCCGGTTCTGAATAGCAGTAAAATTGGAGCGTGGAACCGTGATGTATTAGCGTGTTTAGATGACAGATTTCACGGCTTCAAGGATTCTGATGCTTCGTTCATAAATCTTTATTACATAATTTCTTCGCAGCCGCTTGAAAATATAACACCGGCGAATAACAGAATGCTGACGCTTTTGTCAGAGAGAAAAGGGATAAATGTAGAAAATCTTAATAACCTCAGAAACAGCTTGGCACATAATATTATTATGAATGTTTCGGAGGAGAAGTTTAAAGAGAAAACAGGATTGGAGCCTTCAAAGCTTATGGATATACTGTTTGATGTTCTAAGGACAGTCTTTCCATGCATTGCAAAGGATTCCAGAGACAGCTATGACAGGCTTAATGCGTATATTGACGCGTCTGCAAATGAAGCATAAGTTATTTGCTAAGGGACTGCCCCCGCCTTTGATGGTTAAGGGGCAGTTTTTGTTTGTAAAAATTCTATACAAATTTTCAGAAGATTAAAAGGAAATTTGATTTTAATGTAGAATAGTGTTAGAGGATGGTAATGATATCAATTTTTTTGATTGGAGCTTTATTATGGACGAAAAGAAATATAAGCTTGTAATGGCATCATTATTGCATGATGTTGGGAAAATGGTAATCCGTGCCAATCCCGGAAAACAGACGCATTCCAAGGCCAGCGCTGAATTTTTGCGTAAATTTGCTCCTGAAGCTCAGGAGATTCTGCGTGCGGTGGAATATCATCACGGGGCAGAGCTGCGCAAGCTGAAAGCTGAGCAGGATGATATAAGCTACATAGTTTATGAGGCTGATAATATTGCTGCCAGCACAGACAGACGTGAGAACGGCGAAGATAACAGTCAGCTTTTTAATGCCGAGGCACCGTTGGAGAATATTTCTAATGTGTTCCTGGATGATGGTAAGCGTACTGTTTTTCCTTTGCGTGGTTTAAATCAGAATGAAAAATTGTTTTATCCTGAAGATAAGGGAACATTGAAAGCAGTTTCGGCGGATTATCAGAAGCTGGTCGCTGAGCTGGAAAGTAATTTTAAGCGCTGTTCGCCTGACACAATGAGTCCTAATGAGCTGCTTCAAATAATTGAGGCAACGGCATCATATGTTCCTTCGAGTACAGCAGCTAATGAGGCTGCCGATATTTCTCTGTACGACCATCAAAAGCTTACAGCTGCGGCCGCGTGCTGTCTTTATGATTACTTCATGGAGCATAATATTACAGATTATAGGTCATATTGCTTTGGCGACAGGGTGAAGGAGATACGCGGGACTGACACGTATATTCTCGCATCCGGAGATTTATCAGGTATTCAGGATTTTATTTATACTATTCCTTCAGAGGGTGCGCTAAAGAGCCTGCGCGGTCGTTCGTTCTATCTGGAGATATTGTTGGAGAATGTCGTAGACCAGCTTCTGGAAGAGTTGGAGCTTACAAGGGCAAATCTGCTTTATTCAGGCGGTGGAAATTTCTATGTTCTTCTGCCGAATACGCAGCTGGTTCAGGATAAGCTGACGGAAGTAAAAAATAAGGTGAATCGGTGGTTCCTGGAAAAATGGGGCAGCAGCCTTTATCTGTCGATGGGATGGGCTGAATGCTCCGGCGATGATTTTAAGGGTGGAGAGGATAACCGGTTAGGAAAGGTATATAAGAGAGTCAGAGAGAAAATCAGCAGGGATAAGCACAGCCGATACTCGGTTGAGGAGCTTGGTATGTTGTTTGACCACGGAAGTGAGCTGAACAGAACTCTCGATAAGACAAAAGAATGCAGTATATGTCACAATTCCTCCCATGAATTGGTGGAATATGGTAAGGATAGCGTTGCATGTCCAAACTGTAAGGCTTTGCGTGACCTTGGTGCAGAGCTCTTAAAGGGGGATGTGCTGGCTGTATTTGATGAATGCCCTGCTGATACTGCTTCTGTGGAGATTCCCGCAACAGATGGAAAAATGTATTTGGCAGTATTCAGGTTAAGTGAAACAGATGAAAAATGCCTCAATGCCCGTCGGATATATGTGAAGAATAAAATGTATACCGGAAGATTGATGGCGACAAGACTCTGGATGGGCGATTACATTACCAAGGACAGGTATGGAAAAACCTTGGATTTTAAAGAATTGGTTGAACTGAGCGGCGGCAGTGCAGATTCTTCAGGGATAAGACGGCTTGGAATTTTACGGGCTGATGTGGATAATCTGGGTGCTGCTTTTATGGCAGGCTTTACGCAGAAATACAACACTCT
>CACXCB010000282.1 GCA_902766005.1 uncultured Erysipelotrichaceae bacterium
GGTACTTGCAGCTATATACGACATTATTGTTGCTCTTATATTCCATATACGTATTATACCGCGTCTTGTAGTCTAATACAATACTCTCAGAAACAAAAAACCGCTGTATCCCCATAGCTAAAGCAAGGGGTATTAGCGGCGACAATTTCGATAACTTATTCTGATCTGTTCAGGCATACTTTATCAAAAAAGTCTCTGATGTATTTGGACTTTTATCGAAGTATCTTTCATACCCTATCCGGGCAGGAAACAGCTGCAAAAGTATAAAATGCTGTCGTACATTTATTGTTTACGACAATAGTTGTCTCTCTTTATTGATTTGCTCATCAATACAATCAGCTATATCAGGGAAGGTTTTCGAAACAATTCTTTTAATGATTTCATCACTGAATCCTTCCATTACCATAGCATGTACGTTTGCATGCAAGTCTTTCATCTGTGTTTCTTTTGTTACTTGTTTTGTCACTTGTTTTGTCACTTGCTCTGTTACTTGCTTTGTTACTTCTTCTGTAACTTCTTTCGTTTTTACCCTTACGGCATCTGTTACTTTGTCATTGATCAGTTCGTCATATGCTCTGCACATGTTCACATATCCCCTTTCATCTGCTTTTTCTTTCATTTTCAAGTTATACTGTGTGTTCAGAAAACTGTATGTGTCCTCATCCACTTTTTCAAATTCTATTCCTTTAAGTACCCTGTCCATTTCATCTTTTTTCTTGCTTGCTTTTGCAAGTGCAAATGCAATATCAAGACCATTGCTGTACTCACTGATCTTTCTGTCTGTCATTCTCGATGGAATCAGTATGTTCGGGCGGTAGTCCGGAACGCTTTTCAATATTCTCTCATCGCTTGCATCCAGCATCTCCCGCAGTGTCAGCGGTCCGTCCCATTCCTCGCTTCCCCAGTAGATCCCCATCGTTATAACAGGCTTCAGTTTGTCATCCTTCAGATATTTTTCAACGAACTCGCCGCTGCCTCTGCCCTTCAGGCTACCTTTTTTAAACTTTTTGTCATTGTTCTTTTGGATCTCCTTCAGCTGGTTGTCATATTCTTCCGCATCGTACTGCATTATCTTTACGGGGGCATCATATATCATGTTCTGCATGTTTTCAATGCCAAAAATTACATAAATGATTCCACCGCAATTCTTTACCGTGCCTTTCTTCGCAAGGTCCCTGATTCGCTCAGACTGCGCATGCTGGACATTGATCTCCTGAAGATTGTCAGGATTGACAACCTGTTGTCCATCATAAATGCTCTTGTTGAAGATTTCCGCAAATCTTACATTGTCATCAAGATAAGATTTTTGTTTTTTGTCATATTGCCCCATTATATCGTCCTTTCCACAGAAAAACAAAAAAGCATTTTGTTTATGCTGTCTCCCCTACACCGCACGCAAAAAATGCCTTTCAAATACAAAAAAGGAAACAATTGCTTGTTCCCTTTTCTTCGAATATATCATAGCACAACCAAAAACTTTGTCAATACTTGCGTAGTGTGCCATTTCTCCACAAAAGCATTGCGTTTTCCACAATTTCCTATTTTGTAAACAGCCTTGCCGCCGCCACGGCTTTGGTCCATATATTGTATTTTTGATCTGCTTCTTCTTGTGTAATTGCAGGTGTGAAGACATCTTCCTTTCTGTCATTAATGATTTGATCCATGTCTTTCCAATACCCCACAGCCAGTCCTGCAAGATATGCTGCTCCCATGGCAGTTGTTTCAACAACTTCCGGGCGATGAATACGGCATCCCAACAAATCGCTTTGGAACTGCATCAGATAATTATTTTTTGAAGCTCCTCCGTCCACTTTGAGATCTTGAATTTTTGAGCCGCAGTCCTTTGACATTACATCAAGTACATCCCTTGTCTGAAAAGCAAGTGATTGCAATGTAGCTTTTGTGAGATCAGCCTGGTTGGAACCTCTTGTCAAGCCGAAGATGGCTCCTCTGCACTTGTCATCCCAATAAGGTGCACCAAGTCCTGTAAATGCCGGAACTACAATTACGCCGGAATCATCCGAAGCAGATAATGCAAGATTTTCAGATTCTGCAGAATCCCGGAAGAATTTCATCTCATCGCGCAGCCACTGTACAGCTGAACCGGCCACGAATACAGAGCCTTCCAAAGCATAATAGATTTTTCCCTGATACCCCCAGGCAATCGTAGTGACAAGCCCGTTCTTGCTGATACGCGGTTTTTCACCTGTATTCATTAACAGGAAGCAGCCTGTTCCATATGTATTTTTTGCATCTCCTTCTTTGAAACATCCCTGTCCGAACAGAGCAGCCTGCTGGTCACCTGCAACACCGGCGATAGGTACTTCATTGCCAAAGAAATGATACGGTGCAGTTTTGGCATAAACATAGCTGCTGTCCTTGACTTCCGGCAACAGGCACATCGGAATATTCAGAATTTCACAAAGCTCTTCATCCCACTTCTTTTCAAAAATATTATAGAGAAGTGTACGGGAAGCATTTGAATAATCTGTTACATGTGCTTTTCCACCGGAAAGATTCCAGATCAGCCAGCTGTCAATTGTACCCGCAAGGAGCTCTCCTTTTTCTGCAGCTTGCTGTGCACCTTCAACATGATCCAGCATCCATCTGATTTTTGTAGCACTGAAATACGGGTCTATACGCAATCCGGTTTTCTTTTGAAAGAGTTCTTCCAATCCTTTTTTCTTCAACGAATCACAGATTTCATCCGTCTGACGGGATTGCCATACAATTGCTTTGCAGATCGGCATGCCGGTTTTTCTGTTCCAGACAACTGTCGTCTCACGCTGGTTGGTAATACCGATACCGGCAACTTGAGAAGGATCAATTCCCGCTCTTTGAATGCATTCGGCAATGCACGATAATACGGACAGCCAGATTTCATTTGCATCGTGCTCCACCCATCCGGGCTGTCTGAAATACTGTGTAAATTCCTTTTGTGCGCTGGCAACTATATTTGATGAATGATCAAATAAAATTGCTCTGGAACTTGTCGTTCCCTGGTCTATTGCCATGATATATTGTTCCATATTTCCTCCGAAAAAACTCTATTTATATTGTAAAACAGGAAAAGAAAAAAGGCTATCAAATGAGATAGCCTTTTCAATCTATTGTCTTATTTTTTAGTTGTTTTTTTTGTTGCTTTTTTAGCAGCTGTCTTTTTAGCAGGAGCTTTCTTTGCAGGTTTTGTTTCTACGCCTGCAGCAGCAAGCTCTTTATCGAGCTTGATAGCAGCCTGTGCAGCAGCCAGTCTTGCGATCGGAACACGATATGGTGAGCAGGATACATAGTTCAATCCAACCTTGTTGAAGAATTCGATTGAAGCCGGGTCTCCGCCATGTTCGCCACAGACACCGAGATGGATGTCAGGACGTGTTGCCTTACCTTCTTCAGCAGCGATCTTAATCAGTCTGCCTACGCCGTCCTGGTCAACATGTGCAAACGGATCATTTTCATAAATGTGCTTGTCATAGTAGTCACCTAAGAACTTGCCTGCATCATCTCTGGAGAATCCGAATGTCATCTGTGTCAGGTCGTTTGTACCGAAGGAATAGAATTCAGCTGTCTTAGCGATTTCACCGGAGAGCAATGCAGCACGTGGAATTTCAATCATTGTACCGACTTTGTATTCCAGCTTAGCATTCTTTTCAGCGATGACTGCATCAGCTGTTTCCTTGATGATATTAGCAACATACTGGAGCTCTTTCGGTTCGCCAACGAGCGGTACCATGATTTCAGGAACGAGCTTCCATGTACGATGCTTCTTGTTGATATTGATTGCAGCATTGATGATAGCTCTTGTCTGCATCTTGCCGATTTCCGGATAAGTAACATCAAGACGGCATCCGCGGTGACCCATCATCGGGTTGAACTCATGCAGTTCAGCAGCTGCTGCTCTTACATCCTCAATTGTGATGCCGAGATCTTTAGCTACATCTTCTGCATCTGCATCTGTCTTAGGCAGGAATTCATGCAGCGGCGGATCCAATAAACGGATAGTAACACTGCGGCCCTTCATTGCTTCAAAGATACCTTCGAAGTCTTCCTGCTGATATGGTTCAAGCTCAGCGAGTGCTTTAGCACGCTGCTCATCGTTACGAGCTACGCACAGCATACGGATTGCTTTGATTCTTTCAGCGGAGTTGAAGAACATATGTTCTGTACGAACAAGACCGATACCTTCAGCACCGAATTCAACAGCTCTTGCTGCATCTTCCGGTGTATCAGCATTTGTACGGATCTTCAATGTTCTGCGCTCATCAGCCCAGTCCATGAACTTCTTGAAGTTTCCGGAAATTGTTGCAGGAACAGTCTTGATTTCGCCTCTGTATACACAGCCTGTTGTTCCGTCAACAGAGATGATATCGCCTTCCTTGAATGTTTCGCCGTTGATGTAGAATTCTTTCTTTTCTTCATTAACGGAAATATCGCCACATCCGGATACACAGCAAGCACCCATACCACGGGCAACTACTGCTGCATGGCTTGTCATACCGCCACGTACGGTAACGATTGCTTCGGATACATGCATACCTTCGATATCTTCAGGAGATGTTTCAAGACGGACAAGAACAACTTTCTTTCCGGCTTCAGCCTGTTTTTTCGCTTCATCAGCTGTAAAGACGATTGCACCGCTGCCGGCACCCGGAGAAGCTGCAAGTCCTTTTGTGATAATGTCAGCTGCTTTTTCCTTCAGGGAAGCTGCATCAAATGTCGGATGGAGAAGGTCATCAAGCTGTTTTGGCTCAACCATCATGAGAGCCTGGTCTTTTGTAACAAGTCCTTCTTTTTCCATGTCTACAGCAACTTTCAAAGCTGCTGCTGCAGTTCTCTTACCATTACGTGTCTGAAGCATGAACAGACGGCGGTCCTGGATTGTGAATTCCATATCCTGCATGTCATGATAATGTGCTTCGAGTTTCTTACGGACATCATCAAGAGCCTGGAATGTTTCCGGCATGCTCTCTTCGAGAGACGGATATTTTTCTTTTCTTTCCTTTTCAGGAATGCCCATGTTCTTTGCCCAAGCCTGGGAACCCTTCTTGGAAATCTGCTGAGGTGTACGAACGCCTGCAACAACGTCTTCACCCTGTGCGTTAATCAGGTATTCACCATAGAAATAAGCATTGTTACCTGTGCCCGGGTCACGTGTGAAGCAGACACCTGTAGCACAATCGCTACCCATGTTACCGAAGACCATGGACTGTACGTTAACAGCTGTTCCCCAGTCACTTGGGATATCATTCATCTTACGATAGAAAATAGCACGTTCATTGTTCCAGGAACGGAAGACAGCTTCAATAGCTCTTTCCAGCTGAACTTTCGGATCCTGCGGGAAGTCTTCACCCTTTTCTGCTTTGTAGAATTCTTTGAACTTTGCAGTCAGAGTCTTCATGTCTTCTTCATCAAGTTCAACGTCAAGCTTAACACCTTTTTCAGCTTTCAGTTCATCGATGATAACTTCGAATCTCTTCTTGGATAATCCCATAACAACGTCAGAGAACATCTGAACGAAACGACGATAAGAGTCATAAACAAATCTTGGGTTATTGGATGCAGCAGACATTGCTTCAGCAACTTCGTCATTAATACCAAGATTGAGAATTGTATCCATCATACCAGGCATGGATGCACGAGCACCGGATCTGACGGAAACAAGCAGAGGATTCTTCGGATCACCGAGCTTCTTGCCCATGTACTTTTCGAGCCATTTCAAGTTCTTCTGGACCTGAGCCATGATCTCATCATTGATCTTTTCACCATCTGCATAATACTGGTTACATGCTTCAGTTGTGATCGTGAATCCCATCGGCACCGGCAGTTCAAGACTTGCCATCTCAGCGAGGTTTGCACCTTTACCGCCGAGCAGTTCTCTCATTGAGCCGTTGCCTTCTGTAAATTTGTAGACATACTTTTTAGCCATAGAGCCTCCTAATTATTTCTATAATGAAATTATAAAACATGAACAATCTTTAAACAAGTTTTCACCATGAATTTTTGAAAGATTTTTCATAAAAAACTTCATAAATGAATTCATATTTTATCATCGAATTTTACCAAAAAAGAAAACGATACTTTTCAGTATCGTTAACCTAAATATTTTGCGATGAAATTAAATGCTGAATCGAAGTAATCCGGTTCCTGCTGAATCTCGCCGAAACCTTTTCCTTCAGCCGTGTACAGATCTTTTTCTGCAGAACATGCATAGTAATTATCGAACACCATGCTTGTCGGAATGAATGTATCATCTGCACCGTGCATGAACAATGTCGGTGTAGAACTCTGCTTGAGCTGTCTGTGTGTGCTGACATCATTCATGGAGAAATGCAGGAACTGTCTGACATAGAAATCAACGGAAGGAAGAAGTGCTTTTCCATCGATCTTGCAAAGGCTGCGGATCATATGCAGAACGATTTCACGAATCCCGGAGAAGCCGGAATCTTCCACTGCACATTTGACATTGGAAGGCAGGTAATCACCGGTTGCATTCATAACTGCAGCTGCTCCTGCATCGATACCGAACAAAGCAATCTGCGCATCAGGATCGATATTCAGAAGATGATTTACCCAGCTGATCAAATCGTAATGTTCACACCAGCCAAGACCTGTGTATTGTCCTTCGGACATGCCGCATCCCCTAGCGTCAGGTGCAAGAATATTGAAATCACGATGGTCTGCTTCATACATGTGATCCAGCATTCCGCCGCTGTAAGAACCGATGCCATGCATCAGCAACAGCCACTTGTGGGATTCCGGATGATTGGTGATGCGAAGTGCATGCAGTTTCAAGCCATCATAGGAATCCAGGAATTCGTCATCCCTTGTACTGTGTGCAAACCATTCATTCTTTTCGCCCGTTCCGGAAGGAAGTCTCTTCACACCTGTTTTCTCTGCATAGAATGCAGATTTCTGTAAATCAAACGCATTGCGGAAAACATAATAACCCACACCGGCATAAGCCGCTGTACCGGCAATTGCAGTAGCTCCTGCAATCTTCAATATTGTATGTTTCTTTTTCTCTGCCATAATTATCTCCTAAAATATTTCTATTCCTATTATAGCATTATTCTTTACGCTTTTAAAACAGATAATCTGTTGACAATTACGTCATATTGTTTTTGATAAGCAGCCTGTTTGTTTTTCTCTTCATCAACTTTACTTTGCGGTGCTTTGTTGACAAAGTTCGGATTGGAAAGCATCTTCTCGGAACGTGCAAGCTCGCCTTCGAGTCTCTTCTTTTCTGCTTCAAGCTTTTTGATTTCTTCAGCAGGATCGCTCAGCTCATCGGAAGGAATATACAAATTGCCATGATGAATATTCTCTACGGCAAGATCCCCTTCCAGTTCATTCATCCATTCTGCTTTTGCCATCTTGTTGAAGATTGCAGACAATGCTGCATCAGGCTGAACAACATTGCCATCCAGGTCTTTCATCAAAACATGCAGGAGTGTTGAAGGTTTCAGATCGTTGACATTCTTGACTTCCCTGACTTTCTGAATTGCAGAGATCATACGATCCATCGCAACCAGATCACAAGCCGGAACATCATTGTTGACTTTCGGCCATGTTTCCAGATTAATGCTTTCCTTCTCATGCGGCATGGTCAGATAAATCTCTTCCGTAACAAACGGCATGAACGGATGAAGCAGCTTGACGATTGCATTCAAACAATACAGCAAGGTGGACTGTGCACCTTTCTTCAACTGCGGATCATCGCTGTTCAAAGAGGACTTGGACATCTCCACATACCAGCTGCAGAAGTCATCCCATACAAAGGAATAGAGTGCATTGCCAACAAGGGCAAACTCATATTTTTCCATGTTCTTTGTTGTTTCATCAATGATCTCATTCAGACGGTTGAGAATCCATTTATCCGTGATGGAAAGACTGGAAAAATCAATGTCATTCATTGTCATGCCTTCATCAAGATTCATGAGAACGAACCTTGAAGCGTTCCATATCTTGTTGATGAAATTCCATGAAGCTTCGACCTTTTCCGGAATGTAGCGCATATCCTGTCCCGGAGTAGAATTGGTTGTCAAGAAGAAACGCAATGCATCAACGCCATAGTCATCGATAACCTTCATCGGATCAATTCCGTTGCCTGCGGACTTGGACATTTTCTTTCCCTGTGCATCACGGATCAAGCCATGGATCAGGACATCTTTAAACGGCCTGTCATTGGTAAAATGTCTGGCCTGAAATGCCATTCTTGCAACCCAGAAGAAGATGATATCGTAACCGGTAACCATCGTTGTGGTCGGATAATATCTCTCATAGTCCTTTGTATCCTCAGGCCATCCCAGAGTTGCAAAAGGCCATAAAGCACTGGAGAACCATGTGTCAAGAACATCTTCATCCTGTTCCCAGTTTTCAATATCTGCAGGTGCTTCCTCACCGACATATGTCTCACCTGTGATCTTGTTGTAATAGGCAGGAATCTGATGACCCCACCACAGCTGTCTCGAGATGCACCAGTCTTCAATGTTTTCCAGCCACTGTTCAAATGTTTTTTCAAAACGCTCCGGGTAGAATGTAATCTTCTGCTCAGGATCTTTCTGTGCCGCAAGAACAGCATCAGCCAAAGGCTTCATCTTGACGAACCACTGTTGTGAAAGGTAAGGTTCTGCAACACAATGTGTTCTTTCAGAGTGGCCTACATCATGAACGATATCTTCAATCTTGACCAGGTTTCCGTCTGCTTCGATTTTCTTAGTAACAAGATCTCTGCATTCATAACGGTCCAAGCCTTCATACTGCCCTGCCAGTGCATTCATAGTTCCGTCCGGATTCATGCAGATCGGCTTTTCCAATCCATGTCTTTCCGCAATCTGGAAGTCGTTAGGATCATGCGCAGGCGTACACTTCATGGCACCTGTTCCAAATTCCATATCGATATAGCTGTCTGTAATAATCGGCAGAGGCTCACCGTTTGCCGGGTTGATCGCATGCTTTCCGACAAGATGCTTGAATCTTTCATCTTCCGGATTAACGACGACGCAGACATCACCGAACATGGTTTCCGGTCTTGTTGTAGCGACGGTAAAGTTATCTCCTGTTTCAACAACTTTATAGTTAAAATAATACATCTTGCCCGGATCAGCCTGATGGTAAACTTCAATGTTGCTCAGAGCAGTGCGCGCTTCAGGATCCCAGTTGATAATGCGCCATCCGCGATAAATCAAACCCTCATTGTACAGTGTAACGAAGACATGCTTTACAGCTTCATTAAAGCCTTCGTCCATTGTAAAACGCTCTCTGGAATAATCCAGGCTGTTCCCCAGTTTCGCCCACTGTTTGCGAATGGTTGCGGCATATTCCTCTTTCCATTCCCATGCTCTTTCCAGGAATTTTTCCCTGCCGATGTCATAGCGGGAAATACCTTCATTCTTTAATCTCTCATCGACTTTTGCCTGTGTTGCAATGCCGGCATGATCCATGCCTGCAAGATACAATGCATCATACCCCTGCAGTCTTTTATAGCGGATGATGATGTCCTGTAACGTATTATCCCAGGCATGTCCGATATGCAGAATACCTGTTACATTCGGTGGCGGAATAACAATTGTAAACGGTTCTTTGGATAAATCGCCTGCTGTGAAATAACCCTTCTCAAGCCATTCATCATACCTTCCTTCTTCCACCGCCTTGTGGTCATACTTCGAAGCTAAATTCTGTTCCATCTTACTCTCCTCTTTTCAAAATGAAAACGTCCTGATGCACAGGACGTGTTTTAAACGTGGTACCACCTTGCTTGCTTCTCAAATGCGTAACGTGCATGAACCGGCCTTTCTTACTGCTTTCAGAAAGACAGCTCCCGGACGACTTCAGCCTCCTCTTTTCATCCGCTTCCACCAAATGCGGACTCTCTTTGGAAAACACAAAGGCATACTGCTTCCGTTCAATGCTTTTCTTGCAAAATTATATCCATATCCGAAAGGAATTTCAATCGTTTTTTATCGGATAGATATTTGCCAGGTTTTTAGAGTTCATGATCCTGCTGGTCAAGACAGCCGAAAGCACGAGAAATGCAACCAGCAAGCCGAGTCTGATATATGGTTGTACTACAACAAATACATTCACCAATGCCAATACTATATACAGCAGAAAGAATATGCCAGCTACCATTCCCATGCTCATTAGGAAATATGCAATCTTCTTGACGAGAAAATAATTTTTTTCTTCTTTATTCTCCATGACATAATTGTAATTTCATCCTTCCATCTTTGCAACTTTTTGTTAGAATGGATTTATGTGTGGAAGATATATATTTTACGATGAGGAAAACAAGAGACTGCAGGCTTTGATTGAAAAGGCAAAGGACAGGCTTCCCTATGATCGTTTTTCAACCGTTTCTTTGTATGAAGTATACCCGTCTCAGAATGCATTCGGTGCAGTTTACATCCCGCAGAAAAAAGAAGTGGAATCGATCGTCATGAAATGGGGATATCCCGGGTATCATGGAAATATTGTCATCAATGCAAGAAGCGAGACCGCTTTTACCTCTTCTTTCTTTCGTGACAGCAGACCATGCGTCCTTCCCGCAACCGGCTATTATGAATGGTCGAAGGACAAAGACAGATACTGTTTTTTCATCGAAGAAAAACCGTTTTATCTCGGCGGTATCTGTCGCAGAATCGGCAGGGAAATCTGCTTTGTCATTCTGACAGAGCCTGCTGCAGAGCATCAGCTTGGGATACATGACCGACAACCTGTGCTGTTTGGTTATGAAGATGCAAAAAAGTGGTGTGCATCATTGCACCCCACTTCCCTGCTTGAAAATTCAATACAATATAGATCTTTTGTCAAAGCCTAGAACAGACTGCCCGTATGTGTAATACGCAGATGTTCATAGGCTTTTTCCGTAACGACTCTTCCCCTGCTTGTGCGGTTGACAAATCCGATCTGAATCAGGTAAGGCTCATACACATCTTCGAGTGTTGTTGTTTCCTCACTGATGGAATTAGCCAGAGCTTCCAAACCGACCGGTCCGCCATGGAACCTTTCGATAATTCCCTTCAGATAGCGGATATCCACTTCATCCAGTCCAAGGGAATCGACATGGAGACGTTCCAGCGATTTTTCAGTGATCTCTCTGGAAATGACACCGTCATTCAAAACTTGGGCAAAGTCACGGATTCTGCGCAAAAGGCGATTGGCAATACGCGGTGTTCCTCTGCTTCTTTTTGCAATTTCCATGACCGCATCCTCTTCAATCGCAACGTTCAGAACCCTTGCCGTACGGCGGATGATCGATGCCAGCTGTTCATGCGTGTAATATTCCAATTTGGAAATAATACCGAAACGATCACGCAAAGGAGCGGATAAATCACCGGCTCTCGTGGTTGCACCTACAAGAGTAAACGGCGGCAGATCCAGCCGGACACTTCTGCCTCCCGATCCGTTTTCACCACCGACCATAATATCGAGTTCAAAGTCTTCCATGGCAGGATACAATACTTCTTCCACCATTCTCGGGACACGGTGAATCTCATCGATAAACAGCACATCACCGGGTTCAAGAACAGATAGGATAGAAGCAAGATCACCTGCTTTGCCGATACTGGGGCCGGAAGTCACACGCACTTTGGAATGCATCTCATTTGCAAGAATGTATGCCAGTGTTGTTTTGCCTAGTCCCGGCGGACCGTATAACAGTACATGATCCAGTGATTCATTTCTCTGCAAAGCCGCTTGAATATAAATCTTCAGGTTTTCTTTCAATACATCCTGTCCGACATATTCATCCAGTCTTTGCGGGCGAATGGATTCTTCTTCATCCGAAGGCATTGCCTGAGCTGTTAAAAGACGATTATTGTTTTCCATATCATCCTCCTAATTTCTGTCTCATCAGAAACTGCAGGCCTAATTTAACATATTGCTCAACGGTTAAACCTGGTTTTTCTTTCATCATATTGGCAACACTTCCCAGCTCATTCGGTCTGTAGCCAAGATTCTTCAACCCTTCCAAAGCATCTTTGATTTCCGGCGGATAATCCTGAGACGGCTTGGCAGAAGAAGCGGTGTTTGTCGGGACAAGTTTCCCCTTCAGGTCGAGTACAATCTGAGAAGCCGACTTTGCGCCGATTCCCGGAAGTTTTTTCAAAGCAGTCACATTTCCCTCTTCAATTGCCGCAACAATTGTGTCATATCCTGCTTTTCCAAGCATGTTCATCGCCGTTTTAGGACCAAGTCCTTTGACGGATATCAGTCTCAGAAACAGTTCTTTTTCCTCCAGGCTGCTGAATCCGAACAAACCGATATCGTTTTCGCTGATATGCATGTAGGTATGAATCATAACCTCCTTGTTCAGGGAGATTTCATCCGTATGCGGATAGGCAATGTAATAGCCCATGCCATTACAGTCTACGATAACCCAATCCACGCCATAGGAAGCAACAGTCCCCTTGATAAAAGCGATCATGATTGATCCTCCTGTTCAGTAAAGTCCATCAGATAGGTACCGATGATAACCTGATCACCATCCTGTACACCGGCATCATACAACGCCTGCTCGATACCCATTTTTCTGAGTGTTATGCCAAAGCGGTACGCTTCATCCGGATCATCCATATTGGTTTGTGAAACAATACGGTCAACCTTGTCGGATTCCACTTTCCATCTGTGCGATCCATAATTGATGATTTCAAAATCCGGACGCTTCGGCTCATAACGGTAAACAACAGTCTCTTCAACTTCATCCTCGAGAATATCGTCGTTTTCCTTTGCCTTCTCGATTTCAGCCATGACAGCGTAAAGAACCTGATCGATTCCCTTATGCGTCAAAGCACTGATCTCAAAGACTTTCAGATCCGGATATTTCGCTTTAAACTCTTCCAGATATTCCGGTGCATATTCATCATCCATCTTATTTGCAACAACGATCTGCGGTCTGCTCTCCAGAGCAGGATCGTATTTCAAAAGCTCCTGATTGATGATTTCATAATCATCAATCGGGTTTCTCTGATCCCCGCTCATGTCAATCATGTGTATTAACACTCTGCATCTTTTGATATGCCGCAGAAACTCGTGGCCTAGCCCCTTGCCGTCTCCCGCACCTTCAATTAATCCGGGCATGTCCGCTAAGACAAAGCTTCTTTCATCCGGCAGACTGACAACGCCGATATTCGGCTCAATTGTCGTAAAAGGATAATCGGCAATTTCCGGGTTTGCTGCCGTTACAACAGACAAAAATGTGCTTTTGCCTACGGATGGAAATCCGATAATACCGGCATCCGCCAACAGCCTCAACTCCAAAACAAGGGAAAGGCTTTCCCCGATTTCTCCGGGTTGGGCATATTCCGGCGTGTCGTTTCTTGCGGTGGCAAAATGGGCATTTCCCAAACCTCCTCTGCCGCCATGAGCTATCAATACCTTCTGCCCCGGTTTTGTAAGATCCGCAAGCAGGTCATGGTTTTCAGCATTACGAATCATTGTTCCAAGAGGAACAGGGATAATCACGTCATCTCCTGATTTACCATGCATCTTTTTTGTTAATCCGGGCATACCGTTACCGGCTTTGACTTTTTTTGTAAAGCGCAGTTTTGTCAATGTGGTTTCATTGGTATCCACTTTGAAATATATATCTCCGCCTTTTCCGCCATCGCCGCCAAAAGGTCCTCCGAGAGGATAAAACTTTTCATGTCTCCATGCGACACAGCCTCTGCCGCCGTCTCCTGCCTTGACATGTAATTTGACCAGGTCAATCATGAAAGGCCTCCTTTCTTATAAAAAAGCTCCTGAGCTTTTCAGGAGCGATTCTTTTATGCCTCTGCTGTTGTTTCAGGATAAACAGAAACCTGTTTCTTATCCCTGCCGAGACGCTCGTATCTGACGATTCCTGCTGCTGTAGCAAACAAAGTGTCATCGCCACCACGTTTTACATTTTTACCTGGGTAGATTCTTGTACCCCTCTGACGGTAGATAACGCTTCCTGCATTTGTGAACTGGCCGTCTGCTTTCTTTGCGCCGAGTCTTCTGCCGGCAGAATCACGACCGTTCTTTGTTGAGGATACACCTTTTTTACTCGCAAAGAACTGAATATCGAGTGTGAACTTCATCATTTTGATTCCTCCATTATTATTAAATTCATAAATTCATGATAGCTTTCTGCAATAGTCTGCAATTGAATTGTTCCTACCTGCATGATGAGATTGGTTTTACCATCAGGATGATCGATTGCAATCCGAATAAGATTGTCTTCCACCACCGCTTCCACATGAACGAGGATATCCAATGCATTGCATAAGCCAAATGTAATACCGCTTACAGCCGCACATACAAGGTCTTTTCCATGCTCTGCATATTCGGCATGGCCTTTCACTTCCATGGAAAGGAAATCTTCACCCTGTTTCTGAATGCGGACCTGTATCATCTTAAGCCTCGATTGCTTCTACAACAAGCTTTGTGTATGGCTGACGATGACCCTGTCTGCGGCGTGTGGAACCCTTCTTCTGCTTGTACTTGAAGATACGGATTTTCTTGTCCTTGCCATGTTTCAGAACTTTGCAAGTGACTTTTGCACCCTCGACATATGGTGTTCCAACTTTTGTTGTGGCATCAGAGACAAGGCAAACCTTGTCAAAGACGACTTCCTGTTCCGGTTCAGCATCGAGCTTTTCAACAAAGATCTCTGCTCCGGCTTCTACTTTCAGCTGCTTTCCGCCTGTTTCGATAACTGCGTACAAAACTTTTACCTCCTTACATTTATCATAAGACGCGCCATTAAGGGGGCTTTCGCACTTAAATCCCTTCTTTGAGCGGTTACAGACCTCGCAAAGAGGGCTGATAACAGGAATATTTTACACATGACTGTTCTCTTCGTCAATGATTATTTTCTCATCTTGAAAAAGGGCTTTATTTCAAAGCCCTTGCAATTTTTCTGACAAACTTCTTTCTTTCTTTTTCAGTACAGTTGCTTAAAGAAGTAATCAGTGAAAAGATTTTTAATTTGGCTGAAGTGGAATATGTATCATCCTTCTCCACTTTAACGATTGTGTTATTCAGCCTGTCAAGAAGATCACTCTCCTGCAGCTTTTCACACCCTTCCATCAGTTCATTGAACTCTTTTAAAATCTCAGGATCATGTTTAGCCATAATGCCTCCTTATAAAAAATCTTCTTCATCTTTTTGCGGGAATACACGTACGACTTCCTGTTTATCCAGTGCATCGTTGATCAACGATGCATAATCAAACTGTTTCTCATAGAATTCCGCTTTTTCAATGCTTGGTTTGGTGACAGGATTCTTCGGGTCAAAGATTGTACAGCAGTCTTCATACGGAAGAATGGACGTCTCATACGTACCGATTTTTGTAGCCAGATTAATAATCTCCAGCTTGTCAAAACATACTAACGGGCGAATGACAGGAATGCGGATGACATCATTGATACAAACCATGCTTTCGAGGGTCTGGGAAGCCACCTGACCGATACTCTCACCTGTTGCGATAGCGAGACAATTGTTCTTTTTTGCAATTTCCTCTGCCAGGCGGAACATCATTCTGCGCATCAAGGTGACCGCATACGGATCCCCTGCAGTCTTGTAAATCTGTAACTGCAAGTCGGTAAAGTTTACAATATGGACTTTCATATCCCTCTGGTATTCGCTGACCATGGATGCAAGATCCAAAACCTTCTGTCTTGCATTCTCACTGGTATATGGCGGAGAAGCATAATGTACTGCTTCTACCTGCAAGCCCCTCTTCATGAGTTCATATGCTGCTACAGGGGAATCAATTCCTCCCGACAGTAACAGCAGAACTCTGCCGTTAATGCCTACCGGAAAACCGCCCGCTCCCGGAATCTTTTCAGAAGTGATATATGTCTCGTTCTGATGGACTTCGACACGGATTTCCAGTTCAGGATGATGGACATCCACTTTTAAATCCGTATTCTGCAGAATATTGCCGGCACATGTTCTGTTAATCGCATCGCTCTTCATCGGGAAGCTCTTGTCATGGCGTTTGGCTATCATTTTGAATGTCTTCTTGCCGGATTCTTTAGCTATGCGCAAACATGTATCGCTGATGGCATCAATATCCGAATCCACTTTCTCCGTAAAGGAAAAAGAACTGATACCGAATATCTTCTGCAGCTTTTCACGAATCACATCTGCATCTGCACCGTTTAGTTTGATGTAGATGCGATCATGCGTCTTTCGGTATTCGAGACCTTCGATATCCCTTAGCATGTATTGGATATTTCGGTATAATCTCTGAATAAAATCCTTTCTGTTTTTTCCCTTTGTGCTGAGTTCGCCAAAACGGATCAATACTGTATCATAATTCACCATAGTGTTCTGTTATCTCCTTTAATGCCTCAATAAAAGCATCAGTTTCTTCAATTGTGTTTTTCCGCGACAGGCTCACGCGGATGCATGAGGAAGCTCTTTTGTCGGAAAATCCCATCGCTTTTAATACATAGCTCGGATCGGTGGACTTGGAGGCACATGTGCTTCTGGCACTGACCATAAATCCCCTTTCATTCAAGCCGTTCTGCATGACTTCGCTCGGAATAGCCTCATAAGAGAAATTCACAATTCCGACGACACCGTCTTCAGGGCTGTTGATTTCTATGCCGTCAATCTCCCGCAGCCTGTTAAGAAGATGTTTCTGCAAATCGGCAATATAAGCATGATACTTCTTTCCGTTTTCAAGTGCAAGACGCAAAGTTTTGGCAAATACCATATTGACCACGGCATTGCTTGTACCTCCGCGAAGTCCGTATTCCTGCTCCCCTCCGTTAATGAGCGGGACAAAAGGAACATGATTCTTTTTGATCAAAATACCGCTTCCTTTTAAGCCTTCAAGCTTATGGGCAGAGACAGAGGCAAGATCAATGTTCTTCATGTTGATATCCACTTTCCCAACAGCCTGTGTCAAGTCAGTATGCATATAGGCATGGCTTTGTTTTTTGACGATCTCAGCAATCTCCTCAATCGGGTTAATTGCACCGGATTCATTATTGACACACATGACAGAAACAAGTGCAGTATCATTCCGCAAAGCCTTCTTCACATCTTCGGCATGTACCCTTCCCTGGCGGTCTACAGGAAGATATGTCACTTCATAACCGAATACATGATGCATCTGCAGGCACGCATTCATGATGCTGGAATGCTCAACCATCGTTGTAATGATATGCTTTTTTGTCTGATCGGCAAAACAGACACCTTTAATCGCAGCAGTATTGGATTCGGAAGAACCGCTGGTAAAAATAATCTCAGAGGGATGAACATCCAAAAGCTCGGCGATTGCCCTCCGAGCTTTTTCCATCATTCTATAAATTTCACTTCCCTCGTTATAAAGGGATTCACTGTTTACGTAGTATTTCTTCAAAAGATCCATGTAGGATTTCAGCACTTCGGGATGAATATCCGTCGTGCTTGCATTATCAAAGTAAACTCTATTCTGCACCTTTTGCATTCTCCTTGATCATGGATTCATAGTTGCCCGGATGGATCTTTTCAATTGTTGCGATCGCAACAGTCAAAGCCTGTGTATATTCACCATTGCGGAAGCAAAGCTCAGATCTGGTTAATTCGGAATCAATATCCGCATATGTGGAACGATAGCGGTTTCCGAAGACAATCGTATTTTCCACCATAACAACCGTACCGACAATATTGTTGACATTGTTGTAGAGCTTATAGATAAAGTCCAGAGCTTCCTGCAGCGTTCCATTAAGAACCTGCATGTTCAGCGGGCTTTCCTCCATCAGTCCCTGCAGCTTATCAATATATGCATTGGCCTTGTTCATATCCTGTTCATAAGTATGGGAAATGTCAGGAAGTTTATACTTGCGGATTTTCACCTGCATCTGATTCATGATGATCTGCAATTTAACAAGCTGTTTCTTTGCACGGTCTTCATCACCGGAAGCAAGCTCAATCTTTGTACGCATTTCCTTGAGTTCCTTGTTACAGGTATTCAGGTCTTCGTGCAATTCTTTTAAGGATACAAGCACGGTGCTTGCAGGAATCTGATAATTCTTGACATTTTCATACACGCGCGGCTTCATATCATTGAGACGCTTCAATTCGTCATTCTGCTTGGCGAGCTTTTCATCCATTCCCTCCAATCCGAATTTGACGGATGTCTTGGCATAGCCATTCCTGACAAACTCCGCATTGCGGTCTGCATCAGTAAACAGCCTTTCCGTATCATCATATAATGTCTTGATTTCATCAAATGCTTCGGCTTCTTTTTCAACAGATCTGTTCATCTGTTTCAAGCGATGCTTATAATCATCAAGATGTGCCCTCACACCATCGGAATTCCCTGTTTTCAAACGCTTGAGATCATCTTTGAGAGAACTTGTCAGAATGGAAACATTCTTTTCAAGTTCCAGATGTTTCAGATATACGCCGCGGTTGCGGTTCTTGATGTATTCGTGATGCAGATCTTCTGCCATTCTCGGGATAATGCCTCTTGCATCTTCCAGCAGTGAAGGCATCTCATTGATCATTTCTTCGAGCTCATCCATGCTGTATTTGATGGACTCAAGCTCATGATTGGCTTTATCAAAATCACTGGAGAACATCCACTCTTCAAAAGTGGAAAACATCTTTTCCGTATCGGCAATCTTCTGTTCGAATACAGGCCAGTTGTATGACAGCTTGGAAGAGTTTTCCTGTGCCTGTGATTTCAATGCACGGAACCTGTTCTTTAAAGCAGTAACTTCCTGTCTTTGTTCCGTTTCTCTTGCCAGAATGCCATCTAATACAGCTTCGAGTTCTTTAGCTGCATCTTCATTGACGGCAAGATCTGTTTCGATCTGTGTCATCAGGCCATCTGCTTTCTTCAGTTTTCCGACAAGAACATCATCTTCTGCATCAGCCAGAGTCGAGGAAATAGAAGCCAGATCTGCCTGTACCTTATCATATTTTTCTTTTGCTTCGGCTACTCTTTGGGCAGTTTCCTGATCCACTCTGGATATAGCTACAGCCTTGTTCATCTTTAAGGTTAACGGAATGCTCTTAATAGCATTGTATCTTGTTTCTAATTCATCAAGATCCGCTTTAAATCTTCCGGATCTGATTTTTTGTATAATAAGCCATAATCCTAAAATAACGATCAATACGGCCAATCCTATAATTACTCTGATATCAGAAATGAAGTTTTTGAATTCACTCATACTAGACTCCTTTCACATCAAACAATATTTTAACACAGAACTGGCTTTGATTGATGATAAAGATAAATGAAATTCCCATTGACTATTTTATTCATAAATGATAATATACTCGTTGCGTTAAATGATGGCAGCATGCAGAGTCATGCATAAGGCGTTGCAGGCATTCAATGCTACCCCAGTAACCTGCTGCATTAGGTGAAAAGGATAACTGTAACACCCTGCATTGGTGATCTGCACCTGTTGTTGTTTCTCGGCCATTATATAGGAGGAAACAAAAACATGGCACGTTACACAGGACCTGTCTGGAAGAAAGCTAGACGCTTAAGCTTCTCCGTATTAGAGACAGGCGAGGAGCTGAAGAAAAGACAGTATGCTCCTGGTCAGCATGGACCAACAAAGCGCGTAAAGCTCAGCGGTTATGGAACACAGCTTCGTGAGAAGCAGAGAGTTCGTAACATGTATGGATTGAACGAACGTCAGTTCGCAAACCTGTTCCGCAAAGCATCCAAGATGGATGGCATGGCAGGTGTCAACTTCTTAATTCTTCTCGAAAGCAGACTTGACAACCTCGTTTACAGAATGGGTTTTGCAACAACAAGAAGAGCTGCAAGACAGTTAGTCAACCATGGACATATCGAAGTCAATGGCAAGAAGCTCGACATCCCGAGTGCTGAAATCAAGCCGGGAAGTGTAATTTCCGTTCGTGAAAAAGATCTCAACATGAAAGTCATCGTCGATGCATTAGAGGCTAAGATCTCTACACCTGCATTCGTTGATGTAGACAAAGACAACAAAAAAGGCACATTCGTACGTCTTCCGGAAAGAAGCGAACTCAATCCGGAGATTAATGAAGCCCTCATCGTTGAATACTACAATCGTTAAGCTTCAAAAGGAAGATTCATTGCGAATCTTCTTTTTTATTTCCTAAATTGATCTTCCCTATCATTACTGATAAGATAGATACAGAATATGATCTTTAAAACAATCATTTATAACAACAGGAGGACAATGATGAAAAGAAAATTCCCGAATCTTTGCAAACCGATCACAATCGGCAGAACCACTTTCCGCAACAGAATGTTTTCTGCTCCGATGGGAGGAACAGATATTACCAACGACGGATGTATTGGCCCTAAATCCACTGCTTTCTATGAATTGAGAGGCAAAGGCGGTGCAGGAGCAGTAACCGTCAGTGAATGTATGGTTCATCCTGCCACCGACGGTTCTCATGCCTATCACCTGGATGAAAGTATCCTGAACTCTCTTGCCTGTGCCACATATACTGCTGATGCCATTCGCAGACATGGCGCTATCCCTTCTTTGGAATTATCCCATTCCGGTATGTATGCAGGAACATATATGACCGACAAAAACAAACAGAAATCCATGCACCAGTGGGGTCCAAGTGATACAATCAGGCCGGATGGCGTCCAGGTAAAAGCATTATCCAAAGAGCAAATCGATGAAATCGTTGCAGCATACGGACATGTAGCTGGCCTGGCCAAAAGAGCAGGATTTGAAATGCTGATGGTACATGGCGGCCATGGATGGTTAATCAACCAGTTCCTCTCCCCTTACTTCAACAAAAGAACGGATGAATACGGCGGTTCTTTAGAAAACAGATGCCGCTTTGCGATAGAAGTATTGAAATCCGTCAGAGAAGCAGTCGGACCTTTCTTCCCGATTGAATTCCGTATCAGTGGTTCCGAATTATTTGATGGCGGATATGATCTTGCAGAAGGCTGTCGCATAGCCGAACAGATTGAACCATATATTGATCTTCTGCATGTTTCCGCAGGAACCTATCAGAGAGGTTTCGGCAATACCCATCCTTCCATGTTCAAAGATCATGGCTGCAATGTATATCTCGCTGCCGAAATCAAAAAACATGTCAAAGTCCCCGTTGCAACAATCGGCGGACTGAGCAGTCCTGAACAAATGGAGGAGATCATCGCTTCAGGAAAGGCAGACATCGTCTACATGGCAAGACAGCTTCTTGCCGATCCGTTCCTGCCGCGAAAAGTCATGGAAAACCGCGATGAAGAAATCGTCCACTGTTTGAGATGTTTCACCTGCATGGCGGAAAGAGCAGCAACTTCAACCAGAAGATGCACGGTTAATCCGTTAATCGGCAGAGAAATGGAGGGCGATGTTGTTTATCCCGCACCTGAAAAGAAAAAAGTACTTGTTGCAGGCGGAGGACCCGGAGGACTGTTTGCCGCTTATACAGCTGCAAGAAGAGGCCATCAGGTTATTCTTTGCGAAAAGGAACCGGAGCTCGGTGGAATCCTCAAGAGCGAGCAGGCATTGCCGTTTAAACACGAAATGTATGAATTAGCAGGAACCTATGCCCTTCTTGCCAAAAAAGCAGGTGTTGAGATCCGCACAAATACAGAAGTCACTCCTGAATATGTCGAACAGGAAGGACCGGATGCACTGATCATTGCAGTCGGATCAGAACCGCTTGTCCCGCCGCTCAAAGGACTCGATGGCGATAATGTCGTTATCGTAAACAACTACTACCTTGAGAAAGATAAAGTAACCGATGATGTGGTTGTATTCGGTGGCGGTCTTGCCGGATGCGAATGTGCAATTCATCTCGGTATGGAAGGCAAACGGGTCCACCTTGTGGAAATGAGAGATGTCCTGGCACCGGATGCCAATGTGCGCCATCGTCCCCTGTTGCTTGCAGAAATTGATAAATATGTCACAGTTCATACCGGACACAAAGGCATTGAAGTCACAAAGGACGGAATCCTTTGTGAAGACAAAGAGGGCAATCAGGTTCTGATTCCGGGGACTTCTGTCATCTGTGCCCTCGGCCAGAGATCCAGAACAAAAACCGTCGAAGCCTTGCGTGACAGTGCACCGTATGTCGCAATTATCGGAGATGCTTCCAAAGTATCCACCATCACCAATGCGGTCTACTGGGGATATCACGCAGCCCTGGATATCTGAACATTATTGTTATCAAAAAGAAGACCTAGAACAGGTCTTCTTCTTTTTCTTCTTTGTCCAGCACATAGGATACATGAATACCTTCATCCGTGTTGACATGTACATATTCTGCATCACACATATGCCTATATTTTTTGTAATTATCTTTCATTTGATCGGTGTAGTTGCTCGGATCATCCGATGTCAGGAATACGCCACCGAGCAAGGCATCGATCTTTGCAAGACTGTCTTTCTGTTGATCCGTTAAGGATGTGTTTTCTTCTCTCAAGAAGAATACATCCGGATCGGAAAGATATGCCCTGTTATTCAGATGCCTTCTGGAAAGGATGTTGCTTACCGCATTTCTTGTGGAAGGTCTTTCCCTGTGACAGATTCTCATATACATCTTGTCATTCCAGTCCAAAGTCACATCACAGCTGATACGGCAATAATCAACCAGACCGAAAGCAGGCATGACAGGAACACCGCATCCAAGAATCAGCTTTTCTCCACAAAGTTCTCTTAACAGCTTCATTGCTCTGATCATTCTTGCCGCCCTTGTTTCCTTTTCGTTCCCAAATGCAGCAATCGCATATAGGAAGTCCAGCTTGACAAGGTCATAGCCCCAGACATCGAGTACCTGATGGAAGACATCCTTCAGATAATCCGTGACTTCAGGATTGTCCAGATCCAGCGCATAATAGCCGCTCCAGTTGCATCCGCCCTTCCATGGCTTGTTTTCATGCATATAGAACCAGTCGGGATGGTTCTGAAACAGAGATGATTTTTCTTCCGCCACAAAAGGTGCAAGCCAGATACCTGCAAGATATCCTTTTTCATGAATTTCATCCGCCATGGCTTTCATGCCGTCAGGGAATTTATTTTGATCTGCTTCAAGCCAGTCACCGATAAACGGCTCCCAGCCGTCATCAATCTGGAAGAGATCGCCCTTTTCAAAGATGGCTGTGCAGCCTTGCAGATCCTGACGGATTGCCTCCTCATTGATATCCTGGTAACGGTTGTACCAGCTGGAATACCCATAGAGCTGCTTCTGTGTTCTCGGGTGGATGTTCAGTGCTTCAAACCATGCATCAAATACATCATCCTCCGTACCTTCCGCATAAAACAGATCGAATGCATGAAATTTATCTTCGGCATGCAATCCCTGACAATCTCTTTCGATGGTCATTGTTTTTGCATTCGTGTCGATCGTAAACATGGTATAGCCGTTTGTTTCGTCAAGTGAGGCAAACAGGCGGTAGAACTCCCCTCTTCTGATGTAGCAGTAGGAGAAGCCATGCAGAATTCCCTTTTTGTATGGATAATCGACAAAATGATAATCACCATAGCGGTCAAAGGAATAATGATCAATCAACGCTTTTGGCAGATTGTGCAGTCCGCGAATGGAGTCATCCTGATCATATTCAGGGCATGTTGTCCATGTCTGATATCCATTGACAAAAATCTTTTCATTTTTGTTCAGGGTAATCTGCATTTCTCCCTTTACGGATTCCAATGTACAGGGATTCAGATCGGAGATGATGCAGTTTATACCTTTTGTGATTTCTGCTTTTCCGGCATCAAATACAAGGTTTTTATTTCCTATGATTTTCCATTCAAATTTCATGCGTTTTCTCCCTGACGGATCTGTTTCAGCTGTGCAGAAATTTCTTCTGCTTTTTCATCTGTCAGAATGAATTTCTTGCGGAAGACAAACATTGCCAGCAACAAACCGAGGATCGGAATGATTGTCATCAGGTATCTTAAGCCCATCAGAGTACCTGCACTCTGTTGTACAACGGTTGCTTCTGCATCCGTATTGCCTACAAGACCGATCAGATCCAGACCGATACCTGTCAGGAATACTGCAAAACCGCTTGCTGCTTTAACCACAAATGTCTGCATGGAGAAGATGACGGATTCTTCACGATGGCCTGTCTTCAGTTCACCATAGTCTACGGTGTTGCTCAAGAATACGGTTGTAAGAACAGTCAGAATACCGTTGGACATAAAGACAAGAACACCGGGAATCAGCAATAACACAAGATTGGAAGATAATCCGATCAGACAGAAGATCAGCAACAATGCATAGCCTGTAATTGCAGATGTTAAGCACAATTTAAAGATATCCGTATTAGAGAACTTCTTTCTTAAAAGAGGATACAACACCATCATGCCGAGGATCTGTGAAGCACCGCCTACCGAAGAGAACAGCGTATAGGATCCCTGCCAGTCAGCTCCTCCCATATCGTATTTGAAGAAGTAAATAATCAGGTTGGAAGTAATATATAATGCACAGTTAATTAATACGATTGTCGCAACCGTTACCATTGCCTGATCATTGGAGAATAGAGATGAGAACATTTCTTTGACAGAAGTTGTCTGCATCTGGCTCTCGCTTCTTTGTTCCTTGATTGTAATGCAGCAGATCACTTCGGAAACGATGAAGATGATAGAAACAATTAACGCAAATCTTCCAAATCCAGCAACTTCATTACCGCTGCCGAGAATTTTGACAAGCATGACCGTTCCGACGGTAATTAAAGCATTGCCTACACCCGCACATGTTCTTCCTACTACAGAAAGCTTTTCTCTTTCCGGAGCTGTATCCGTTACTGCAGGAATCATGGACCAGTATGGAATATCCATCATCGTATAGGTCATTCCCCACAAGATGTAGATGACAGAGAAATAAACCATCAACCCTGTTCCCTGGAAGCTCTTTGCGTTAAACAATGCAAAGAGTACAAAGGCGTTCAATACTGTTCCTGAAAACAGCCATGGGCGGAATCTGCCCCATCTGGAATTGGTCTTGGCTACAAGCACGCCCATAAACGGATCATTTGCCGCATCAAAGATACGCGCAATCATCAGGATTGTTCCGACAAAGGTTGCGGATAATCCCAGCAAGTCCTGATAGTAATACATGACATAGGATGCAGACAACGCATAAACCATGTCTTTTCCGATTGCCGCAAATCCATACGCAGCAGTTTCCTTAGCACTGAATTTCATATGATTCCCCTTTCTGAATTGTAAAGTCAATTTCCACGGAAGCAGTATTATCACACGTAATTGTTAGTTTTGCGCTTCCTTCTTTACCTGTTGTTTTGATATATGTTCCGCTCATGCCGCCTTCAAGCACGATCACATCCGGTCCGACAATTTCAATCGGTCCTTCTGCTTTAAGTCTTAACGGCAGTTGTGCATACGGTGCAACATTTCCGTATTCATCCTCAATGGAGATCCTGATTGCAGCCATATCATAGGTATCGTTATCGTATAACTCGGTTTTTGAAACCCTTGTATTTAAAGAGAGTTTTGTGGACGGACATCTGACGACCTCTTTGACAACTTCACCATTTTTAACTGCTTCAAAACGCCACTTTGTGCTGTCTCCTCCCCAGCTGCCGACATACTTTCCATACAGTTCCACACCCTTTTCATATGTCATGCCATAGCGTGCCATGCACCATGCAAGCATCGCCACATATTTGACAGGAAGGTTCGGCATGCCGTATTTTCCGGCTGCCTGCAAGGCATCGTGAACAAGACGTTCCTTCGTGCCTGTAAATCCTTCTTTTGTCGCTAAGAGACATCCGATCGTATCATCGATTAGTACGGGACTGTGATGCAGCCCTTTCATCTCTTCCCCTTTGAATGCTTTCACAAAATCATCATTCTTGTACAGTCTGACTTCATCTGCATTGGTAAAAGCATAGATGGAATCTATATGTCCGGCAGGATAGTCACCGATATCCATCGAAGATCCGATTTCCAATACCGGCCTGTCATCGCTTTGCGAAGCATATAATGCAGCTGCAAGTTTCGGGTTGCGGAAGCTGTCCATTACCCCATGGTAACAGATTCTGTCTCCGGAGCCGAAATCCTTGTGTGTCGCATAATCAAACATACACCATTGGTAGCAGCCTGCATGCTCCCCATCTTCCATAGCCGCATTCAGTACCCTTCCATGACGCAGCGCATGTTCCTGCCTCTTCTGCCAGGAATCATATGTCTTCGTCGGGAACATATGGCCGTTTGCCTCAGAAATCAAGAGAGGCTTGTCCATATGCGTCGTGACATCTTTCTTTGCCTTTGCACCGGGTGTTATGCCGTTATGGGAGAAATCGTTGTATGCATAAACATCTTCCAGCAAGGAACTCTTTTCAAGATACCTTACACCTGATGTCGGCCTTGTCGGATCGAGGCGGTGTGCCAGATCATTGGTCTGTCTGTAAAGGTCATCATCATCCACGGATTCATTAATCCTGACCCCCCACAGGAAAATGGATGTATGATTGCGGTATTCCAGGATCATTTCCTTGACATTGTCAACTGCCTGCTGTTTCCATTCCCTGTCGCCCAGATGCTGCCAGCCAGGAATTTCGGTAAAGACCAGTAAACCCATTTCATCACAGGCATCAAGGAAGGCATGGCTTTGCGGATAATGGGAAGTTCTTACCGCATTGACGCCAAGCTCTTCTTTCAGGATTCTGACATCCTCGACCTGCAGATGATCTGCAGCAGCATATCCCATATACGGATAGGACTGATGACGGTTTAAACCCCTGAAGAAGTAAGGTTCTCCATTGAGCAGCAGGTGATTCTGATCAAAGGAAATCGTTCTGAAACCGAAACGTACTTTCCTGACATCCTCACCATACGTGATCCTGCAAGTATATAAAACCGGTGTTTCAGGAGTCCATGGCTGAACCTCCTTGACATTCAGCCGGACATGTCCATCCTCAGCTTTGGATGAAACTTCTGCAAGCACTTTCCCTTCTTTGTTTAGAATCTCAACATGGATCTTTGCCTGATCATTAATGCCATTCAGTTTAACATCCACATCAACTGTTTCCAGATCCGGTGTTGTTACGAAAGCATCCTGTATAAAACACTCGGGTCTTTCTTCAAGCCATACATGTCTGTAAATGCCGCCATATGTCAGATAGTCAATCACAAAGCCAAACGGAGGCACATTGCATGTTTCCCGAGAATCCAGTTTCACGGCAATTTCATTTGTATCCTGCAGATCATCTGTGATCTCAAAACCAAAAGCAGTATAACCGTTTTTATGTGTTATTTTCTTTTTCCCATTGAAATAAACATCTGTAATATGTGCAGCACCATCAAACTGCAGAAAATAACGGCATCCTTCTTTCTTCTCTGCCTGCAGTTTGCGACGATAACCGCTG
The DNA here is from genome assembly GCA_902766005.1 of uncultured Erysipelotrichaceae bacterium. Classification (GTDB taxonomy): domain Bacteria; phylum Bacillota_I; class Bacilli_A; order Erysipelotrichales; family Erysipelotrichaceae; genus Bulleidia. Next base: position 27,272 of record CACXCB010000282.1, read on the forward strand.
ACCATCTGATAATCCATAGGATCACCGTAATGCAGCGGCATCTCCTTTACCGTATGCGGAATACGGATTTCTTCACCACCCTCTTTTCCGCTCAGGATTTCTTCATTCCATTCAGGCCAGAACAGCCATTTGTCATCCAGTCTTTTCTTCATTCCCGTTCAATTCCTTTCATGATGATATCCATCATTTCATCCAAAGCTTCGTGATATCCGATTTCATTCTCTTTCAAAACATCCGTGGACAGAAAATATTCCATTCCGGAAGTCACCATTGCCTGTAATACAGGTATGCTGATGTTTTTGATCTTTCCTTCATCAATGCCTTTGTGAATCAGCTGTATGACCGGATCCCAATCAGACTCCAGATGCTGTCGCAGTCTTTCATCCACTTTCGGATATTTATCATGCAGATCGCTCAGCTTTCTGAAATCCAGCACGTTATACTGGTCAGGCATGGCAATCATGATCATTCGGATTTTATCCGCAATGGCAATATCCATATCCAGGATTTTTCTCTTTCCTTCCTGGATTCTGTCAAAGGCATAATCCAGCACACCGATCATCAGATCTTCTTTCGAAGGATAAAATTGATAAATTGTCTTTTTGGCGATATGCAAACCATGAGCAACATCCTGCATGGTAAACTTCAGTCCGTTCAGCTCATATTGATGCATTGTTTCTTCAATAATCTGCTCTTTTAAATCCATAGGAAACCAAAATCTTCTTTCTGGTTTCCATAATAGCAGAATGTAACCGCTTACGCAATAGAAAAAAATGATTTCTTTGCAAATCATCCTTGCAATCAACATTTTTCACACACACCCTTCAGTGCTTCTTAATCAAAATAATTGCAACAAAAAACTGAAATCATTGATTTCAGCTTTTCTGGTCCTATTTTCTGTTTGCCAGTTCCATCTGCCTCTTAATGATGAGACGGATGATATCTGCAGCAAGTTCTGCATCGTCATTGCAAATGACATATTTGTACTGGTTTGTCATCTCAAGTTCTCTTGCAGCCTTGGCCAGACGTTCCTGCACGATTTCCTCAGGCTCTGTGTTTCTGCCTCGGATTCTCTTTTCCAGTTCTTCCATGCTTGGCGGTATGATGAAAATCGTAATAGCATCCGGGACTTTTTCCCTGACCTGTCTGCATCCCTGCACTTCAATTTCCAGAAGAACATTCTTGCCTGCATTGCGGATTCTTTCCACTTCTTTTACCGGTGTTCCGTAGTAATTGCCTACAAATTCTGCTGATTCCAGCAGTTCGCCGTTTTCACGGGCTTTTAAGAATTCTTCCTTGGAAACATAGTAGTAATTTACGCCTTCTTCTTCCCCGGCTCTTTTTTCTCTTGTTGTCATGGAAACAGAGAAAGCAAGTTTCAATTCCGGATCATCTATGAAATTCTTGATAACGGTTCCCTTTCCTACACCGGAAGGCCCGCTGATTACAATTAATAAACCCTTTTCCATACTACCCCCTTTTTGTTACCAAAATATTAGACAATTTCATGATTGAAGTCAATGAGGTATAATAATACAGCGAGGTTATATTATGGCAATAGATGGTATTCTTTTATCCAAGATGGTTCCGGAAGTACAGGCTGTGCTTCCTTTGCGCATACAGAAAATATACGAGATTTCCAATACCGAAGTTTTATTTCAGGTTCATGGAGCAGGCGGCAAAAAACAGTTGCTGATATCCTGCCACTCTGTTTATAACCGTTTCCTGCTGACAAAGCGTTCCTATCCGACACCGATGGAACCCGGCAACTTTGTCATGGTGTTACGCAAATACCTTGAAGGCAGCATTATTGAAGAAATCGAACAGGCAGGTCTCGACAGATGGTGTTATATGAATATCCGCCGTCACAACGATATCGGTGATCTTGAATACCTGACATTGTATATCGAACTCATGGGCAAATATGCCAATATTGTCCTTGTCAATGCTGAAGGAAAAATCATTGATGCGTTAAAGAGAATCCCTCCGTTTGAAAACAGCAAAAGAACCATTTTCCCGGGTGCAATGTTTACCAAAACCCCACCCCAGGAAAAAAAGAATCCTTTTGAAACCATTGCCATTGATTTGGAAGTCCCTCTGACAAAACAGTTCCTCGGTTTTTCCCCGCAGCTTTCCAAAGAGATTGAATACAGGATGTCTAACGGGCAGAGCTTTCAAAGCATTATGCAGGAAATCAAAGACTCCGAAAATCTGTATATTTCCATTGAACAGCCTGAGCAGTTTCATTGTATTCCATTGACAATGCTTGGCGCATACCGATCTTATCCCCTGTTTGAAGGATTTGATCTTCTTTACCACCAAAAGGAAGAAAAAGAGCGCATCAAACAAATCAGCGGAGATATCTTTCAGTTTGTCAACAGACAGATCAAGCATCAACGCACAAAACTTCCAAGGCTCGAAGAAGAATATGAAACAGCTTTGGATTGTGATAAATACCGCAAGTATGGAGATCTTCTGTATACCTATCAGGTTCAGGATACCAAAGGTACAACGGAAATCTATCTGGAGGATTATGAAACAGAAGAAAAAATCCGTGTCCCCCTCGATCCCAAACTTGATGGCAGAGGCAATGCGAATAAAGCTTACACCCGTTACAACAAGCTGAAAAAAGGACAGGTGCATTTGCAGGAACAGATCAAGATCTGCAAAGATGAATTGTCTTATTTTGAAGGCATTCTGCAGCAGCTCAACCAGGCGGATTTCCAGACTGCAACCGAAATTCGTGAAGAACTGATCAGATACGGATACCTCAAAGAGAAGAAAAACAACAAAAAGAAAAACAAAAAGAAAAAAACGGAAGAACCGCATATCACAACGGTCGAATACATGGGGACACTCATTTCCTTCGGAAAGAACAATCTGCAAAATGAAACACTGACATGGCACAAGGCAAAGAAGAATGAAATCTGGATGCATGCCAAGGATTACCATGGCGCACACCTTGTGATTCATGATGACCATCCTTCCGAAGAGATCATTCGCATGAGCGCCATGATAGCCGCATACTATTCTGCCGGAAGACAGTCATCCAGCGTCCCTGTCATCTGGTGTCCGGTGAAAAACCTGAAAAAAATACCCGGTGCAAAACCGGGCATGGTACAATTAGGTTCCTATCGTACAATTTATATTGATCCTGAGCCTGAAACAATTCAGTCATTGGGATTGGAATGATAACCCATTTTCGCCAGGGTTATCATTTTTTTCACTTCATACATCCTGAGCTTTCTGTATTCCCCCTGTTTCAATTTACCGAGCTCAAGATAGCCGTAACGGATGCGGGCAAGCCTTTTAACCTCCAGATGAAAATATTCCATCATCCTTCTGACTTCCCTGTTTCTTCCTTCATAGATTGTAATTTCAATGTCGGAATAGTTCTTGTTTTTGGATCGGTTGATAATCAGCACATCCGCAGGCAATGTTTTCTTGTCATCAATGTAGATTCCCCTTGACAGCATTTTTGCCATGGAATCCGTCAGATACCCTTCCACATGTACTGCATATGTCTTGGGGATCTGATATTTCGGATGCATCATCAAATTGGCAAATTCCCCATCATTGGTCATTAATAACAGTCCGGTTGTATCATAGTCCAGCCTGCCTACAGGGAACACCCTTTCCTCTACACCTTCCATGCAGCTCATAACGGTTTTTCTGTCCCTGTCATCCGTGACGGCACTGATCACCTTTGCCGGCTTGTTGAGAAGATAATATACTTTTTCTTCATTCTGCAGTTTCTTGCCATCAACCTCAATCCTGTCATCCGGTGCTACCTGAAAACCCATTTCCGTTATCACGGCACCGTTGACACTGACCCTTCCCTGTTTGATCAGTTCTTCAGCTTTTCTTCTTGAAGCTATTCCTGCTTTTGCGATTGCTTTCTGTAATCTTTCCATAATCCACCTCAATGTTTGTTCTGGGTATTTCCCCAGAATGCACTTCCCGCTTTGGAATAATCATTTAAGATCATCACGGGAATCCGGTTAAACTTTGTGTTTTTCTCTGCCAGAACGGCACAGGCGGATAAACGCCTGTTCCCATCGATGCATTGATATCCATCCTCAGTCACATTCACCTGAACCGGAATCGCAATGCCTCTTTTTTCTATGCTTTCCAGCAACTTTCCGGGGTCTTTTGTTTCATATCGGATTTCATGTATATCTATGGTTTTATTGATCATCCTGTTCCTCTTCCCTGATGATTCGCATCGCCATCGTCTCTTCCCAGCGGATATCGATCATCCTTGTTTCCTCCATCATCCTGTCTACTTCAGCTTTTCTTTCTCTGCTTCTCTTACGGATTGTCCTCTGCTGAAGAAGACGGCGGATCAAAAGACCGAGAAGAATTAACCCGGTGGATCCTAAAGCCAGATACCCGTACCAAGTCAATGGATCTTCAATCTCCTCATCACTTGTTTCAAAAGTAACGGTCTCCACCGGATCATCGGCATAATATACCGAACTTGTTCTGCGATAACCTACCGCATATGTACCCGGTTTGTCAATCATAAAACTGATCCGGTTTTCCGACTGTCTGGTATAACACATCTCTACATCACCATCCGTATCCAGATGAAACAGACGATAGATGACATTCTCTTCCGCATTTTCAGGCTTGGCAATACTGCAGACAAGAGAGTTGGATGGCAGAACCGTCTCCCCGTTCTTTGTCAATTCAATAACAAAAGAAGAATCATAGGTATAACTTTGTCCTTCGACAATTTTCTGCAGATCGCTGTCTTCCTCATTTTCTACAATAGAAGCACTATAGAAATCACGATGATACACATTTTTATCAAGAGAGTTCGCCAAAGGCATCGAAACCGACAAACCGGAAATACCGAAATATCTGTTATTTTCGCTGACCGTATAACCGATTCCGTCTCCGATTGCCTTATGAACAATTCTGTCAAACTGCCTCAGCTGGTTCTGCGTCAGATACGGAAGGAAAGCAGTATCGATTTCCTGTTTAAACAACAGAATCGAAGATTTCTCATCCCCTGTCAAATCCTCTTTATCCTTGTAAGTTTCGATCATTTCTTCAATCTGTGTTTTCTTGTCATTGCGATAGGCATTCTGTTCGGCGGATATGGAAATATCATACGATGTCTCATTTCCGTAATAGTTGACATTCACCTGCTGGTCGCCGTCTTTGGACATGTTGAAGTTGCTGATCATCGAAGTTGTCAAAGCGTCTTCCAGCTCCGTACCGTCTTTCAATATGACATGCACTCTTCCTCTCATCAAAGAAATGCGGTCATTTCTTTCATATTCCCTTAATGGATAAGAAGAGATATTGACAGAATCCACTTCCTTCATTGAAGCGACATAATAGCCATCTGTTTTCTTTTCCCATCCATCAAACAGATACCCTTTTTTTTCGGGTTTGATATATACTTCTTCCCTGCCTTCGGGAAGCTTGTATGCAGTGATATCCTCATCCAAGACATAAGATACCTCTGTCAGCGTGTAAGAATGCATTTCACCGTCATTGATCAAATCAAATTCGTCTTTGCGGACATAGCCGATATCTTCTTCAAAATCATAGTCATAGCTGATATCGGTCAAATCATCTGTCAAGGTGGAATCACTCTGGATCATATAGTAATCTTCATCGCTGTCATCCAACACCACGACCGCATAATCCTTTTCTGCAGGTGTATAATACAATGCTCCGTCATTCTGGTTGGGACTGCGGTATACGGCACATTGTACAGTGTTATTTTTAACGGCAAGCTGCGCATCATTCAAATCCTTCTGATCCAATGCGTTATCCAGCTGGGCATAATACTGTGCACATTTCTCACCCCAATAGGGATCATCGCTGCAGGATACATTCATGCCTGCAGATTTATTTCCAAAAAAACTGCCGTGGTAAACATCCTTGAGCGGTGAACAGTATGTTCCGGAAATCATGTATTTTGCATGAGCATATACGGAATCATTCAATGTCAGGAAACGATCCTCTTCCATCTGCATGTCTTCATCATAAGCAGCACTGGCAAACAGATGATTTCCCATATAGCTTCTGACATTTCTGCCATAGGAAGACTCCATAATACTCTGCGAAAGCATCATCATGGCATTAGAGCCGTATTGATACTGGTATTGCCAAAAAGCATCCATCATTCCGTACAGCTGGGAGCGGGTAATCGTATCATCCTCGCCATTGACATCAGCATCCACATAAGAATCCATTGCGCCATGAATGCCGATGGTATCTTCAAGATATGCTTCAACCTCCGAAGCCTCATATGAAGTCAATGTACGATGCCCAACAAACTGATAATAATTGTAATATGGCATTTCATTGACTGCGGATTCGTGGCTATCATTAGCAAGGTCATTTGTCAACTCTTTCAGGGAATTGTAGAAATAATGGCCGTCATAACTGTAATACTCCCCCTCATCCATGAATTCCGGTTTCTCACCAAGCTGAATGATATAGGAGAATGCATCCGTCTGCATCTGTGTCTTGATCTCATGATACAGATTTCCCTGTTCAACCGTATAAATGCTTGTGGTTACATCTATGTTTTCAAGAGGGACAATATCCACATCCTCTGCAGAGGCGGAAGCCGTAACTCCGGAAACAAGAAATGTGACTCTTTCCCCGTCTTCATCGGTATCGACATAAGCGCCGTCGATACCATAGCAGCCGTTCAGATAACCGGTCTTGCCGTCTGAGGACTGTTTATAAGAAATGCGGTATTCACACGCATCATCCGTATGGAAAGTTACAATTGCATTTTCCGCCGCCAAAACCCGCTCTTCATATTGAATGGCAAGATTGCCGTATTCTTCTTTGTGTTCCTGAAAAGCTTCATATGCATCATGAAAAGAACTGTATGTATCCAAAACGGCTGTATCCGTTTCATAATCATATATTGTATATATTTCTTCTTCTGCATGTAATGCAATACCTTCAAGAAAACACAAAACACACAGACAAACGATCACCACTATCTTTTTCATCCCAACCATTCTATCACGGTATCGTAAAATCACAAATGAAGAAATCATTAAACCTTATTTTTTACCTGCTTTCCCTTTGCGTGCTAATATAATAATGGAGGTATTTCCTATGAACTTCTTTGACCAGTTTAAGAAAAGCATCAATCTGCAATCCGAAGACAATTATTCCCCCGGCCCGCAGGAGAACAAAAAAGAAAATCCTGTCGAAAAAGAAATCCGCGATCTTTTCCCCAATGAAACTGAGGGGATGAAACTTGCAAGGGATTATTCCTGTATCAAGTATCCGGTTGAAGGGATAGATGTCTGGTACAGCTATGGCATCAACAACGCACAATATCATTTCTATCAATCCGGCAATACCTGGGAGGCCAAAGAATACAGCCCTTTGGAAGCACGCATCTTTCTCTTCAAAAACGGTGGCAAGCCGGTCTTCTCGGATAATTCAGGAAGAAGAATCAAACAATCATTGCTTGCAGAATACAATGAGGCTCTTGAGAATGCAGATGAAAACAGACAAGCTGCTCTTGTCGAACTGAAAACAAAAGCTTTTGAAGAAATCACAAATGCAGGCATTGACCTGTCCGACAAAGATGAAGAAACCATCTTCAAATATGTCGATGATCTCGCCAGAACCAGCCACAACAATCAGCAATTCGGTGCAAAAAAATGGATCTTTAAAAACGGCCTTACCTTTACTGTTGCCGGCTATCTGATCTCAACGGATTTTCTGTATTGTCTCATCCTCGCCAATCTGAAAGGCAGACATTCTTTTGCCGAGAAACATCTGATTCAGGATTTTGATTTCACACCTTATGAAAAAATCGTTAAAGAATCCGGTTCCGGTTATAAAATTTATGAAGATCTTCACGAAGATGCCGACGGACAGATCGGCAGAATTTATGATATTTTCAATCACAAAACATATGACGCTGTGGCAGAGCTCGATTACATCGATAAAGAAACGTCACATGAGCCTGAAACCGAATGGTATAAAACAGTACTAAAGGAAGTCAATCATTAGTTTTTCCGATTTACTAAGAGGTTTCAAGCTGCATCATCACATAGATTCAAAACAGGAGAGCCGCATGATCGGTTCTCCTGTTTTCTGACTGCAAGGATCATAAAAATCCTTATGCAGCTTTTTTCTATTTTATTATTTCTTTTTCTTCACATAAATGACTGAAGAGAATGGGAACAGGCTGTATTTCTTCAGGAAGTCTTCTGCCTTCATGATATGATTCTTCTTTCCGTATACGGCATTATAAAACTGGAATGTTCCGTTATACAGATTCCTGTATGTTACGTAATGTGCGCCTCTTCCATGCATGTAAAGAAGAATACCTGAATCGGATTCCTTCATTCTCTTTAAAGCAAGGGTGTTGGAAGGAATGACACTCATCTTTGCAGGAAGTCCCTTTTTGCGTAACCACAGCCATTCGGTCGTGATATCCTGACCGGCAACCTCTCCCAACAGTGCCCATCTCTGCAATCCTTCGGCACATTCACGCATTGGTATTTCAATGCCGTTGATCTTCAGGAGATTGTATGCGGAAATCCAACCGCATCCTTTATCTTTTGTGTTAAACCACCCGAAAGGAATTTTTTCCATCCTTCCCTGATTGATGATAAAGCCTTCATCATCAAATATCGAATCATCGATATCATACCGCCATTTCTCAATGATCTTCTGAAAATCCTTTCCCTTGGCATAATAATAATTCGCTTCAAAGACAGGAATCATATAAGGAACATTGCCTCTTGCGATAATGCGGGAAGGATGATTTTTTTTGATGATCCTCTCGGTGATAAATGCAAGTGCTTTTTTCTTTTCGGCAAGTTTCTTATCGGGATCCATCCAGATCGAAAGATACGCAACGGATTGGATCATGAAATGACTTACGATTCCTACCGGATCCTGATGATCCTCGATGATAAAGCTGTCCCTTTCCTCCTGGAAATACTTTGTCGGAAGATCTTTTTCGTGGGCTTTGTAGTATTCATCATATTGAAATCCCTGACGATAGGGAATTAAGCGAATCATGCCTTCTCCTTTAAAAAAACTAATGCTTTGCGATAAAGATCCCTGTCATTCTCATATGTGATATTATCCAGTACATCTTCTTCCTTCATCCATTTCATGCCCTGCAGCTCCTCCTGCTGGACAAGAGGATTTCCGCCGTTTTCTTCAGCCAGGAAATATATGACGTCTTTCATCACGCCCTCTTTCGGTGAATACTGCAGGCTGTAGCGAAAACCATCCAGGAATTGTACTTCATATCCTGTCTCTTCCCGAATTTCCCTTCTTGCGGTTTCCAATTCTGTTTCATCTTTCTCAACATGTCCTTTCGGGAAGCAATAGTGTCCCTGCACCTGGTGAATAACCAGAAAGGAATACTGATCATCCTCCTTTTTGAAAATGACTGCTCCGCATGATTTTTCTTTTTTCATAAGAACCTCGCTTTTAAGAAAAGGAAGAGGGAATCTCCCCTCTTCCCTGATACATGTATTTTATCGGGTAATCTTCTTGGATGCAATCTCTTCCAGCATTGCATCGACAAAATCGTTCAAGGAATACTTGACGGCTTCCTTTTTACCATAACGTCTGACTGTTACGGCTTCTTCCTGGATTTCGCCGTCACCGACAACGATTTCTACAGGAATCTTGCTTGTCTGTGCTTCACGGATACGATAGCCGAGTTTTTCATTTCTGCTGTCAAGGGATACACGGATACCCCTTGCACAAAGCATGTCAACAACCTTCTGTCCGTATTCGCTGTGCGCTTCCGGAGAAACCGGAATAACAACCGCCTGTTTCGGAGCAAGCCACAACGGCAGATTTCCTTTTGTCTCTTCCAGCAGGAAAGCAACAAAACGATCAAGCGATCCAAGAATTGCACGGTGAATGACTACCGGTCTTGCCTTCTCACCCGTATTGGAAACATATTCGAGTTCAAATCTTTCCGGCAGCTGATAGTCAAGCTGGATGGTAGACAAGGCAACATCATGTCCTAAAGCAGTTTTGACCTGAACGTCAATCTTCGGTCCATAGAAAGCTGCCTCACCGATGGCCTCATAGAAAGGAACCTCCATCTGCTTCAGCACTTCTCTCAACTGTGCCTCGCTCTTTTCCCAGAGCTCATCATTACCGAAGTATTTCTCTGTATTTTCCGGATCGCGCAGGGAGAGTCTGAAGGAATACTCCTTGAAGTCGAAGTCCTTGTATACATCAAGAATGAGTTTTGTGACATTCTTAATTTCCGAAGCGATCTGATCCGGTCTGCAGAAGATATGGGAGTCGTTTTGTGTAAACGCTCTGGATCTTTCAATACCCGTCAATGCACCGCCTGCCTCAAAACGGAAGTCATTGGCAATCTCGGCAATGCGGATCGGCAGATCACGATAGGAATGCAATGTGCTCTTGTACATGATCATATGTTCCGGGCAGTTCATCGGACGAAGACAGTATTCATCTCCGTCTCTTTCCATGATCGGGAACATGTCATCCTTGTAATGGGCAAGATGACCGGAAATCTTGTACAGCTTTGTGGATACGACAGATGGTGTCATGACATGCACATATCCCTGTGCCAGTTCTTTATTCATGATGTAATCGGAAAGCTGTCTGCGGATCGTGAAGCCATTTGGCAGCCACATCGGCAAACCTGCACCGACTGTTTCGGAGAACATGAAGACCTGAAGGTCTTTACCGAGTTTGCGGTGATCTCTCTGTTTGGCATCTTCAAGATCTGCCAGATGGGAATCGAGATCTTCCTGTGTAGGCAGGCAGACACCGTAGATACGCTGCAATACCTTGTTGTTCTTATCACCTTTCCAATAAGCACCGGAATGCTTCAGAAGCTTAAAATAACGACATAGTTTTGTATTTTCAACATGAGGGCCTCTGCAAAGATCGGTAAAATCACCCTGTGTGTAGCAGCTGATGACCTGTTCTTCCTCATCCATTCTTGAGATCAGGTCTACCTTGTACGGATCATCTGCAAACATTTCCAGAGCTTCTTCTTTGGAGATTTCCTTACGGATAATGTTCTTTGCAGCCTTGGCGCATTTCTTCATCTCTTTTTCAATTTTCGGCAGATCCTCATCACGGATGACTTCATCGCCAAGATCGATGTCGTAATAAAAACCTTCCTCAACAACCGGTCCTACCCAAAATTTAGCCTGTGGATAGAGGTGTTTGACAGCCTGTGCCATCAAATGTGCACAGCTGTGATTCAATACATGCAAGCTTTCATCTTCTTTAAAATTTCTCATGATTCCTCCCTGAATAAATAAAAGCGTCCTGTACAAAGGACGCTTGGACTAGCGCGATACCACCTTATTTCCCATTTTCATGGACTCTCTCGGCTTGTAACGTCTGCCGGACGGGAACCGATTAAGGCCCTGTTCACACGGTGGTAATTCTTTCCTGCTTCGCATGCTTCTCACCATACAGCAGCTCTCTTCATCCACATTGGAAAGAATCGTGTCCTGATCACAACATTTATTAAATTATGGTCTTTCTTGACATGAATGTCAAGATAAAATGAACCTCTCAGAACAAAGACATCTGGTTTGTATCCTGCAATCCCTCAAGACATCCCATCGTCTCCAGTTTCTTCAATAAGGTAGCGGATAACTGGGTACGTTTCAGAATATCCTCCTTGGACAGGAATTCCGCTTTCTTTCTTGCCTCTTCAACGGATTTTGCAACGTTTGCGCCTAAACCGTCAATGACGGTAAACGGCGGAATGATCGTATGCGTATCTCCGTTGATGATGCAGAACTGCGTCGCCTTGGAATGATACAGATCCACATTGCCGATCTTGTATCCCCTGGCATACATCTCTTCACAGACTTCCAGTGTATCATATAAAGCTTTTTCTTTATTGGAAACAGGGACAGCGGCATTTCTGTCGTTCATCCTGCTCTGGATATCGATCATTCTTTCCCTGACACTTTCGATACCCCTGCTCATTGTCTCAATCTCATATGCGTCACAACGCAATGTCAGATACTGGATATAGAAGTTATGCGGCTCATGCACCTTGTACCAGGCAATACGCACAGCCATCATAACGTAAGCAACCGCATGTGCTTTCGGGAACATGTATTTGATCTTCTTGCAGGATTCAATGTACCACTCAGGAACGTTGTGCGCCTTCATGTTATCTTCCTGATCCTGCCGCAAGCCTCTTCCCTTACGGACATCCTCCATTGTTTTAAAGGCATCGATCGGCTCAAGCTTCTTGTCAAGAAGATATGTCATAATATCATCACGGCATCCGATAACCTCTCCCAAAGGATGGCCTTGTCTGACCAGTTCCTGGGCATTGCCGGCCCATACATCCGTTCCGTGGGAAAGACCTGAGATAATGACCAGATCGCTGAAAACATGGGGTCTGGTTTCTTCCAGAACATTTCTGGTTGTTCTTGTGCCGAATTCCGGCAAGCCAAGAGCTCCGGTTTCCTTCTTGTAAATACGCGGATCTGCCTTTAAGGCATCATCCGAATAGAACAGGCTCAATGTTTCCGGATCGTTCATCGGAATATCCATCGGCTTGACTGTTGCAATATTCTGCAGCATTCTCATGGCTGTCGGATCGACATGACCGAGAATATCAAATTTTAAAACATTATCATGAATGTCATGGAAGTCGTAATGTGTTGTCTTCCAATCGGAATTGGGATCATTTGCCGGGAACTGAACAGGCGTGAAATCTTCTGCAATATAATTGTCCGGAATGATGATGATGCCGCCTGGGTGCTGGCCGGTTGTACGCTTGACGTTCTGGCAATGATTTGCGAGATAGTCCTTCATAGCCCTTCTCATATCCGGAATATTCATTTTTTCACAATATCCGGAGACATAACCGAATGCGGTCTTTTCAGCCACGGTGCCGATTGTTCCGGCACGGAAGGCATGGTCCTCACCGAATACCTCCTTAATAAACGCATGCGCACGCCACTGGTACTCGTTGGAGAAGTTCAAGTCGATATCCGGTGTCTTGTCCGCATTGAATCCCAGGAAGGTCTGGAACGGTATGTTATGGCCGTTGCCGCGCATAATCGTCTTGCAATGCGGGCATTCCTTGTCCGGCAAGTCAAATCCCGATTTGATTTCCGGATCCTCCATCCACTCACTGTAGTGGCAGTTGGGACAAAGGTAATGCGGTTTTAGCGGATTGACTTCGGTGATGCCCGACATGGTCGCGGTAAAGGAGGATCCTACAGATCCACGTGATCCGACAACATAGCCGTCATCGTTGGATTTTTTGACCAGCAGATGGGCAATGTAATAATGCACACCGAAACCGTTGCGAATAATGTTGTCGAGTTCTCCATCAAGCCTTTCGGTAACGATTTCAGGGATCTTTCCTTCAAACTCATACATCCGTTTTGCGGTGTTATGGCAAATCTCTCTCAATTTGTCATCCGAGCCTTCAATATGCGGCGGGAATGTACCGGCAGGAACAGGACGCACTTCTTCAATCATCGCAAACAGCTTTTTCGGATTCTTTACAACAATCTCATCAATCAGATCCGGATCTTCGAGCCATGCAAATTCCTTTTTCATTTCATCGGTTAAGCGGATATGCTGGTCGGGATTCTTTGTCTTTAAGCGCAAAGTATCATCACGGATATATAACGGATGCGTAACACCGCCTACACCCTGGTTGGCAATATACACATCCCTGAAGATCTTCTCTTCCTTCTTGCAGTAATGGGCATCGCTGTCGGCAATCACCGGGATATCCAGCATCTTCGCCATATCAATAATGCGTTTCTGCACTTTCTTTAAACGGTCAACCGAAGGCAGGGATCCTAAAGCCAATGCGGTTGAATAATTGCCTAAAGGCTGTAATTCGATATAATCGTAAAACAGCATGGTTTCTTTTAATCTCTGATCATCACCATTGCATGCCATCTCAAAAACTTCGCCATTCAGGCAGGCACTGCCGATTAACAGGTTTTCCCTGCACTTCTGCAAAGAAGAACGCAGCACTCGCGGTTCTGCGGCAACATCCGTTCCCTCTTTGCCGGTGGCTTTCCCCATAACCGCAAGGGTTTTGGTGTTGGATTCACTGACCAGCTTATAAAGATCACGCAACCCGTCATGGTTTTTCGCAACAACACAGGCATGGCTTCTTCTGACCTTCACATAAGCAGATTCATCCTGTGTCTTATCCTGTAAATCCTGTAATGTCCTTACGCCGAATTTTTCCCTGGCATCTTTCAGCAGGCAGCTGAATACGCCGTTCAACGCATCCGCATCATAGTCGGCACGGTGGGCAACTTCCTCATCATACGGCACGTGATAGTAACGGGAAATATTGCCGAGACGATAGGCCCTTCTTTCTTTCAGGACAGCCCTGGAAAGATCCAATGTATCGATGACGGCATTGGTTAACGGTTTTCGGCCAATTCGTCTGAGTTCTTCATTGAGCCAATAGTAGTCAAAAGTTGCATTATGTGCAACCAGTACGGCATTCCCGATAAAATCGAGGATTTCATCCGCACACTCGGCAAAACTTTGGGCATCCTTTACCATTTCATTGGTAATATTGGTTTTGTTGCAGATAAAAGGCGGAATAGGGATCGGCGGCTTGATAAACATCTGTTTTCTGCCGATTTCCATGTTATCCCTGATCTTCACGGCACCAAATTCAATAATATGATCGAAATAACAGCTGAGACCGGTTGTCTCAAGGTCAAAAACCACATATTCCACTGCATCAATCAGGTCTTCCGTTCCGTTTCTGACAATGCAAAGATTTTCATTGGTCAGGTTGATTTCGCAGCCAAGGCCGACCTTGAAGCTTCTTTCCGGATCCTTTTTCTTTAATCCCTGGGCATTGTTGAAGGCTTTGACAAAGGATTGCACATCGCAATGGTCCGTAATCACAATTCCCTCATGTCCGAGGTTATATGCATAATTTACAACTTCCTTGATATCGCAGACACCGTCCATTTCAGACATGTTTGTATGCATATGGAATTCAATGCGTTTTTCACTTGCCGGATCGGTAATTTTTGCGACATCCACATGATCAATCTGATTTGGCATGCAGGCAAGATCCTTGGAGAAGGAATCGTATTCAATTCTTCCGTAGATACGGATATGATCGCCGTTTTTGACTTCGCCGATTTCCTCACGTGAAAGCCTTGCCCCTTCAAAGCGCTTGACGGTAATTGCATCAGTACCGTCAAATACAGAGAACGTCTGAATCAGTTTTTTGGTCTTCCTTGATTCAATCGTCTCTTCGCCGAATACCTCTCCCTCAAACTGGATATCACTGACCGGATCATGGATATCCCTGAGTTCAATCTTCTGATAATCCTCATGTTTCGGTTTGCGGTAACTGTTTCTTGCCGGTTTTTTCATTTCTTCCTTCACCGGCGCCTGAGGCAGGACATCCATCACGACATTCTTGATTTCGGTTTCAATCGGTGTTGAAACTTTTGTGTTGACTGTCAGATTCTTCATGCCTGTATCCTGCAGTTTTTCCGTTAATGAGGAAATATAATTCTCGGCCTTTTTGGCCTGCTCTTCTTCGGCAAAAAGAAACTGGATTTCTTTTTTGTCAGGATCATACAGAAAGATGCCATCCATAAAAACGGATACTTCGGGCACTTCCGTTTCAATCCATTCGAGATATCTGCGTAATTCTGTCTGGTCAATGTCATCTTTTGCGTAATTCATGCATAATCTGACTTTTGATCCCGTTATTTCCTTTAATGCTGTAACCGTATCCATATACCCGCTAAAAGATGCCATCTTTTCCTTTTGTACATACAGTTCCAGCGTATTTGTTGCACGATAGAAACAGACCCTTTCCACAATGGCATCTGTCATCTCTTCATGCAGTTTTCCGTTTAATATATCCTTTAAAACAATCATCTGTATCTCCAATGGAGTCTATTTTATCATAAGAGATGAAAAAAAGCCGTTAAATCACGGCTTATTTTTTAAGAAAGTTCTTCAGCAATTTCTTGGCTGAACGGACACCGGCATTGACAAGCTCTGTCTCAGCTTTTGTTCTTGCCTTCTTGGAGATTCTGCCGAGCCAGTCGTTTTCCTTTTCCTTTTTCGCAGCTGCCTTGGCTTCCTCTTTTTCCCTGATGGCATCCAGCTTTGCCTGTTTCTTCTCTTCTTCCTGACGGATTTTCTCTTCTTCTTCAGCTGCCCTCAAGTCATCCATTGCCTCATATGCACTTTCCGGATCAAAATCCTTCTCATATTTGCCGTAGATGGAATCATTGTGAATGCATCTTTCAACTTCTTCAACCGGAGAAATATCCATTGCGGATTTCGGAGGAAGAATCTTGGTGTGTTCAACCATTGTCGGTGCACCTTCCTCGTCCAATACGGATACAAGCGCATAGCCTGTCTTCATGCTGGTGATGACAGTTGCGGTATCCAGTTCCGGATTCTGTCTGAAGGCTTCTGCAGCCTGTTTAACCGCTTTGATTTCAGCAGGTGTATAAGCACGCAAGGAATGCTGGATACGGTTGGACAATTGTGCCAGTACACTGTTAGGAATATCAGCAGGGCTCTGCGTGCAGAAGAAGATTCCGACACCCTTGGAACGGATCAGTTTGATAATCTGTTCAATCTTGTCAAGAAGCTGTTTGGAAGCATTGTCAAATAACAGATGTGCTTCATCAAAGAAGAAGACAACCTTCGGCTTGTCAAGATCACCCACTTCAGGCAATTCCTTGTACAGTTTGTCAAGCAGCCATAACAGGAATGTTGAATACAGCATCGGATGCAGGAACAGTTCCTCACATTCCAGGATATTCATGATTCCCATACCGCCTTCGGTAGAAATCAGATCATCTATGGATAATCCCGGCATGCCGAACATCAGCTCGCCTTCCTGCTGATCCAGCTCAAGCAGCTTTCTTTGAATGGCACCGATACTCTGTTTGGACACATTGCCATACTGAACGGTATATTCCTTTGCATGCTCCCCGACATATGCGGTCATTGCTTGAAGATCCTTCAGATCGATGATATCCAGTTCCATGTCTTCGGCTACTTTGAAGATGATATTGATGACCCCCTGCTGTGCTTCGGTCAGATTCAGAATACGGCTGAAAAGCAAGGGATCCATCTCCTGGATAGAAGCACGGATCGGATGGCCCTTTTTGCGATAGACATCAAAGAAATGTACCGGATATTTTCTGCATTCAAAATCCGTAATTCCCATGGAATCCAGTCTGCCTTGAATACCCTCTTGATTTCCCGTACGGATCATGCCGGACAAATCACCTTTGACATCGGCAATAAATGTAGGTACGCCAAGCTCGCTCAAGGATTCTGCAATGACCTTCAATGTCACTGTTTTACCTGTTCCGCTGGCTCCGGCAATCAGGCCATGACGGTTCATCTGCCTCGGAATAATGTTTATTTCTTTTTCTCCTGCTTTTCCCAACAGAATGAGATTGTCTTTCAACATGGTTAACTCCCTTTATTTGATTTCAATACCACCGACTTCACGGATTCTTAATACGTAACAGGAATTCTCTCCGAAAGCGGATTCCATAACGTGAATATAACGGTCAACGTTTTCGTTCTTTACAAAAGCCTGAATGGTACCGGCAAAACCGCCGCCATGTACTCTGTATGCCTCTTCTTCGGATAAGACTGCATCGCTCAATGCGAGGGCAACCGCAACAGGCTGCTCTTTTGTCGCACCCGGAACATTAATATTCTGCAGATACATGTAGGAAGAATGTCCGGATTCCCTGACGAGCTTCATGAATGCAAGAATATCATTTGCCTTCAAAGCATCTCTTTCCTTTTTGGCACGTTCTGTCTCCTCAACAAAATGATAAGCACGTAAGAATGCCCTGTCCCCGCATGCCTCGCGGATTTCCTTTACATGATCAATCAGCTCCTGCAGATTGGACTGGCTCAATACTTCATGACCCATGACCTTTGCAGCTTCTTTCATTTCTGCAGGTACTGCAGCATATTCGCCGCTGAGTTCAGCGTGGCTTGCTTTAACATCCGTCAAAATCAGCTTGTAGCCATAATCAGCAGGATTGAAAGCGACTTTTTCAACAACCGGTTTAGATGGATCCTTGAAATCAATTGCAGCAAAAGAGCCGACGGAACATGCCATCTGATCCAAAAGTCCGCACGGTTTGCCGAAATAGGCATTTTCAGCATACTGGCCATTGATAGCGATGGTTTCACTGTCAATTAAATTATCATTGTATAAGCCGTTGAAAATCGTTCCGAGCAACACTTCAAAAGCTGCTGAAGAGGACATGCCTCCGCCCGGGATAACATCACTTTCCGCATATGCCTGGAAGCCGCCGATCTTGTAGCCTCTTTTGACCAGCCCTGCAGCGGTTCCTCTGATCAATGCCTCGGTGGTATTTTCTTCCTCCTTGACAATTTCAAGATTGCTTAAATCCACCGGATTGACAGAGAAGCCCTTCGATGCATATCGAACGATTTTGTCTTCACTCGGAATAACAACAGCCACAACGTCCAGATTCAATGAAGCCGCAAGAACCGCTCCCCATTGATGGTCTGTGTGGTTGCCGCCGACTTCGGTTCTGCCCGGAGCACTGAAAATTCTTGCCTCCTGGTCGCCAAAGAGCTTCATTGTTTTGCCAAGGATGTCACAATAACGTTGTTTTTGGAATTCCAGAGCATCTTCTCCATACAGACGGATCAATTCCTCATCCTTTGTTCCTGCTTCGATCGCTTTGATCTGTTCACTGACTTTCATACTTTCCTCCATTATCTTGCCATTTTTGTAAATGCGTCTCTTGCCGCATTCTGTTCTGCCTGTTTTTTTGTATTTCCGCGACCTGTACCCAAAACCAGGCCGTCTACCACAACATTCATGACAAATTCCGGTGCATTGGCCGGACCTTTTTCCGCCACAAGCTCATAATGCATGGTTCTGCGATTATCCGTCTGCACATATTCCTGCAGCATTGTCTTATAGTCATGCATGACGCCTACATCCTCAGGATGCTGAAGGCGTGGTGTTATACAGTCGTTTAATATATTATCTACCGCTGACATTCCCTGATCAAGATATAAAGCACCAAGCAGAGCTTCAAAAAGGTCAGCTATGATGGCATCTTTGTTTCTGCCGCCGGATTTCTCCTCCCCTGTTCCCAACAGCAGGAAATCATTCAGATGGAATGCACGGCAATAAATTGCCAGTGCCTTTTCACATACAAGTTGCGCTCTTAATCTTGACATTTTACCTTCAGAAAGATTCAGTTTGTAAATCGCATTGCTTGACCATAACTGCAATACGGCATCTCCCATAAATTCCAAACGCTCATTGCTTTGCAGGTTATGTTCATTGGCATAAGAGGAATGTACAAAAGCCTGTTTGATCAATTCCTCATCCTTGACAATAATCTTTCTGTTTTTCAACCATTCTATAATATCCATTTATCCACCTCTGATCTCATCCATTCTTCCCTTTACACTGTCAATCATGGCACTGTAATCCGGATGATCCATATGTTCTATCATGTATAATGCATCTTTCCTGGCCGTATTTACAATGCCCGAATCCTCGATGACATTGCCCAGTATAAAGTCAGGTATGCCGCTTTGCCTCGTACCAAGTATATCACCCGGCCCCCTCAATCGTAAATCTTCATATGAAATTTCAAAACCGTCATTTGAATTGACAAGCACGTTCAAACGCTGTTTTACTTTGTCGTCCTGATTACCGCTGAGCAGCCAGCAGTATCCCTGGCTCGATCCTCTTTGAATTCTGCCGCGCAGCTGATGCAATTGCGACAGGCCGAAACGGTCTGCATCATATATAATCATTCCTGTTGCATTGACTACATTCATGCCGACTTCGACAACGGTCGTACATACCAGGACCTGTATTTCATTGGCATAGAACCGGTCCATTACCTCCTGCTTGTGCTCGCTGCTCATCTTCCCATGCAAAATTCCGGTTTTATACGGAGCAAACAGTTTGGAAAGCGTCTCTGCCGTATCATATACATTTCTGGCATCGTAATCCTCATTTTCTTCTACAGCAGCACAGATGACATACAACTGTTTTCCATCTTTCAGCAGCTGCTGAACATCTGTTAACACTGTACGGAAACTGTTTTCAGGAATATATTTTGTCACAGGTATTCTTCTGCCTGAAGGCAATGTTTCAATCGTAGAAACATCCATATCACCGAATAACGTGGAAGCCAGGGTTCTTGGGATCGGAGTTGCACTCAAGAGCAGAAAATCTACATTTTCTCCTTTTTTGCGCAGAGCATTTCTTTGGGCTACGCCAAATCGCTGCTGCTCATCCGTAACAACCATCCCCAGTTTACTGAAATGTATTGTGTCCTGAATGATACTGTGCGTACCGATCAGGATATCGACATTCCCCTCTTCCGTCTCTTTCGCAATTCTTCTTTTTTCCGCAGCAGACAAGCCGGAATACAATACTTCAATATGGATATCTGTATTTTTAAGCAGTCCCTGCAGGGAAACAAAATGCTGTTGGGCAAGGATTTCCGTCGGTGCAAGCAGAGCGGACTGGTATCCTGCTGTAACGCAGGCATAAAGGCCTAATGCGGCAACCGCCGTCTTTCCGCAGCCGACATCTCCCTGAATCAGCCTGTACATCGGCTTTGTCGAAGTCAGATCTTTCAAGATATCATTGAAGGCATCTACCTGGCCCTTTGTCAGACGGAAAGGGAGAGATCCGATGACTTCACGGATTTTATCCATATCCACTCTTCGAGGATTTTTCAAAGCTGTTGTATCTTCGTTCTTCATCCAATGCAAGGCGATGAAGAAACGCAGGAATTCCTCATACTTTAAAGTCCTGACTGCGAGTTTGACATCATTTTCATTTTCAGGAAAATGAATTCTTCTTAAAGCATCACTTTTGCGCAAAAGCTTATATTTCCGCAAGAATTCTTCAGGCATTTCATCCTCGATATCATTTTCCTTGACTTCAAATACCCTTTCGATACATGCGCGTATAGTCCTTTGCTGGATGTTTGCCTTTGTGCTGTAGACAGGTGTAATCAAATCATGCTCGGCGATCGGTTTTGTATCATAAGTTGTTGCGGTAATCTTATCCCTTCCGTTATAAATACCCTGAATGGTAACAATCTGGTTCAGTGTTAGCTGATTTGCCCAGGGACGGTTAAAAATTGTTACTTTGAATACTCTGTCAAATGCCATGACCTCAAAATTGGTTGTGGACATTTTTCCATGCCGCCAGGTTCTTGCGGTCTTGACAACTTCCCCTTCAAAAGCAACCTTCTGTTTTTCCTTCCAGGTGTCAAATGGTTTTGTATTCAAGATATCATAGCGAAACGGGTAATAGGACAGCAATTCGTCATCCGTATGTATTCCCAATGCCTCCATCGCTTCAATTCTTTTCGGTGTGAGCTTAAAACGCCTGTCTGTCAATTCCATGCAGAAATTATATCACATTATTTCCTTTTTCCCGTCAGTATATCCCCTACAATCAGGCCATTGGCAGCCGCTTGGGAAAGGCTTCTCGTAAATCCTGCACCGTCTCCCAGAGCGTAAATACCCTTTGCCTGTTTCAGTTCGAAATTCTCACAATCCGGTCTTGCACTGTAATATTTGCATTCAACCCCATACAGCAATGTATCATAGTTTGCCGTACCCGGAGCCACATGATTCAAAGCCTGCAATGTCTCAACGATATTGTCAAGCTGTCTTTTCGGCATGCATAAAGACAAATCGCCCGGTACTGCATCCAATGTCGGGCGTACGGTGCTCTGCTTAATGCGGGAAGCGGTTGTTCTGCGGCCGTCCATCAGGTCCCCAAGCCTTTGTACAAGAACATATCCGCCGCTGATCTTATTTGCCAAGCTTGCAACATACCTTGCATACTCCACCGGCTGATCAAATGGCTCGGTAAAAAAAGTGCTGCATAACAGGGCAAAGTTCGAATTATCCGATTGCTTTGCCTTATCTTTATAGGAGTGTCCGTTAACCGTTAATACGCCGTCACTGTTTTCTGTCACTACATATCCCCTTTCATTGAAACAGAACATGCGCGTCACATCCCCGTAATGACCGCCTTTATATAAAATTTTAGGCTCATAAATTCTGGAGGAAAAGTGTTCCCAGATCTGATACGGAAGTTCTACCCTGACACCGATATCAACCTGATTATTCGTCTTTCTGATTTTGTTTCTGTTGCACCAGTCATCAAACATTCTGTTACCGATTCTGCCTACCGCAAAAACGATTTTATCACCATATACTTCTTTTTCTTTTCCGTTCTGCGTAAAGAAAACTTTATGATCATTTTTATCGACATCATGAACAATGGCTAATGTCTCAATCTGAATTTGATCCGAGATCTTATGAATCAGGTTTAACATGGTGCCGTAATTGGCATCCGTCCCCAGATGTTTGACTTCTGCCTGCTGCATATGCAGATCATAATGCAGACACAATGTTTTTAATTCATCATCCGGCATATAGCGCTCATCATCCGCACCGCATTCCATGAGAATATGATCCGCCTGATGGATATACTCCAGTACTTCTTCAGCATCCATCACCGCAGGCAGCCAGCCCCCGTATTCGGTTGTAATATTATACTTGCCATCGGAAAAAGCACCGGCACCTGCCATGCCTTCCATAATTGCACATGGCTTGCACTTCACACACTTTTGCACTTTTCCTTCTAATATCGGACACTTTCTGTCTTCTAATGCCTTTCCTCTTTCAAGGATCAGAACGGATAAATCTTTATTATTTTCGATTAAACGCCATGCACACATCAGGCCGCCGATACCGCCGCCGATAATCACGACGTCATATTTTTCTTTCAGATCCATAATTTACTTCCTTTCCGGCCATTTGATCAATTTATCTCCTTTGACAAGAAATGCTTCTTTGGCAATTTCTGCAAGAGGACTGTCGGAAAGAGAATCCGAATAGAATGATTCAATTATGCCGTCTTTGAACATTTCATAGAATCTTCTGACTTTCTCTTTCCCATGGCAGTTCAAGCCATTATATTTTCCGGTTTTCATATCCACATCACTGGCCATGCATACGGTGATGCCCGTCTTTTTGCAGAAAGAGGAAATCAGAAATTGAGGCGACGCGGAAATAACCACGTCATCTTCTTTCTGTGCATCCTTGTACCATTGCTTGACATGATCCAGATGAGAAGAGGTAAAATCATCCACAGCCCGGTCCATATCCTTCACAAAGACAAACATGTGATACAGGTTCTGTTTAAATGTCAGTTTCGGCATGATCCTTACACCGTATAACAGTCCGCAAACCGCTGTGCGGGGAATGCTGATCAAAGTCATCGGATAGTTTTTATACAAATATAAGACAAATCCAAATGTGGAATCTCCTCTGTAAATTGTATTATCCCAATCGTATACATTCATAGTTTTCTGTCCTTTATAAGATATACATCTCCATAGGTTGCCGCATCATCTGCCATGCCGGGATATTCCGAAAGCGAAAGAGTGTATTTCTCTTTTGTCTCGATATCTTTAAAATGATGCTTTCCGATTTCTTGAAATAAACGGATATTGTGTTCATGACAATATGCATACAGTTCCTCATTTACATCGCCGCTGATAACCATAATTGTGTTATTCTCCGGTATATAAAGCAGCGGACTGACAGAGAGAAACAAAGAGATTTGGTTTCCCCTCAGCCATTGAAAACAATCCACATACATTTCAAGTGCTTTTTTTATATCAGCATTTTCCCGGACGATAAACCAGTTATATCCGGTTTCGTTCCTTGCTTCATCCAGTTGATGATCTTCCTCTTCAAAGGGCTTTTTTATGTCATATGGCAATGCCATTTCATATAGCGCTTTGATCTTTTGCATGCCTTCTTCTTTTTCCGTATCCTTTCTGTCATTCACTTCCGGCTCTTTCTTGTTCTTAAATAATGAAAACATATACCCCTCCCTTTATGCTCTGTAAGGATGTTTTTGCTTTTCGGTCCTATGCCATTTATTTTTTAACAGCATATCCTGTTTTGCATTAGCATGACTTGTATCTTTGTGATACCGGTATGGATTTTCTCAAAACCATCTGCAAATATTTCCCATACAGCTCTGCTTCATCCCATTTCTTCACAATTCTCGAAATGAGAAGATATGATACTCCATATAGATATCTTTACTTTCCTAGATCCGTCTCTTTTTTGCCTTCCTCTTCCGGTTTTTCAAAAAGTGAAAACAGATTTATCTTTCTTCGGAGCTATACAGATGCGGCTGTTTCTGTTCTGTATTCCATTTGCATCTGAACAGCATGTCATGTTCCGCTTTGGCATATGCCTGTATTTTGGAAATATCCGTATGTGATTTTTCCGCTATCATCTGCAGGTATTCCACAAACAGCTCTCCACCGCCATATCGTGATAAACGGAACAATTCTTCAAACACTTCATCTTTTACAGTATCACTGTTATTTTTCAGATTGGTATAACGCCATTCCGCTTCGTCCCAGATCTTGACAATTTCCGAACACAGGAACATCTGATGATCAATGTAATAATTCTTGCTTTGCGGTAACAGTTCTGTCTGCATATTGAAACAGTTGGTCATGATGTATCCCTGATCACAAAGCGGACCAACATGATCTGATTTGAGAATCATCAATTCAAACAGAAACAGATTTTCAGCTTCATTTTCATTGAATCCGATCTCTTTCAGTCTTCTGCAGTATTCGGTTTTATAGGCTTCTTCATGTGTCTTCTTATATCTTGCCACAAGTTGTCCGCTCATCAGGTTGGCACATTTTTTAATCGGATCATCTGAAACCGGGCTTATAGGTACATCATTTTCGAAAGTCTGGTTGATGATGCCGGGGCCAAGAATTACTCCGGCGCATTCTCTTGAAGCATTTCTTGCTTCTTCAAAGCTGATGACACCCACATGGATCGTATTCATCATGGAGGTTAATGTTTCATAGCTGATAAATAAAGGCACATACTGTTTCCCGGTAGAAACATTCTGCAGTAAACGGATATGCATCATTTTGTCACTTGCCTTGGTGGCAGGATGATAATTTGCGGGAATCTGATCCAGGCTGAAAATCTTCTTTCCCTGGGCAGCCATCATACCGGCTTTGGGATAAAAATGCATATTGTAATCCGGTTCCTCTAATTTTGTGGATTCATTTTCATCATCATAAATGATCGGTACCATGAAGAGATCCTCCGCCAGATTTACAGTGATTTTATGTATACCAATATACTCCCTTTCCTGATCGAGCTGCTGCTCATATTTCTTTCTCTTTGCGGTATCATTACAGTCATCCAGAATTGCTTGGATGTATACTTTATTCAGAAAGAATGTTTCCCTTCCCGGATTGATAACGATCCCTTCCAGTGTTTCATCTGCTGCTACTTCTTTATAAGCAGTCATCAAAAGATTATAAGAAGTTTTATATGTTTCTTCCGGTTTTTTATTTTTTTCAAAAGCAAAATGATCGGTGAACAAAGCCAGATATCTCTTATTGCGAGGATCATTAAAAGTTCTGAAAGCAATCTTTTCCTGCTCGGCTTCTTTATAGGTAATGGTATACAATTCTGTCATCGCCAGCATACACCAGATATTATGGTAAAGACTGTTCTCGAAACCTTTGTGATTGCCATGCATTTTATAAGAACGGATATCCTGCAGAATGAAAGGATGAATCATGCCGAATGTATGCAGTCCTTTTATGTCAAATATTTTCTGCATATCCTTCAGAGAAAGCTTTTTCTCTGCCTGTAAGTGCATAACAGCACCTTCATAGCCGCATGCCAGGCATTCACTGATGAATTCCTTCTGTTGATCAACTGGTATCCTTTGCACTTTTGTATCTGTCAGTTTGTATTTTAACTGATATAAGGTTGCATGACTCTCTTCCGCAAACAAATGGAAAACTTTACCCTCATCATGTGGTGTATTATAGGAAGGATCGATCAACACATACAGATCAAAAGATCCAAGGTTATCCATAGTCTGTTCTTCCCTAAAGTGCAATGCAGTGACCTCAGCAGATGGATGGATTTCCTCTTTTTCCTTTTTGATCATACCGGAATAATGCGCTATGAATTCCGGTTTGTCTTTTTCTTTGTAGATTCTTTCCAGGAGTGACTTATCCAGTTTGAATTCCTCTCTACCGGGATTGATCATGATTCCTTCGAATGAATTGTCTTTTTTGATATCCTTATACACATCCATCAAAAGGTTCGGAAAAGATGCACTGTCAGGATTACGACGCATATATTGCATCATCGCAAACTGATCGGTAAATAAAGCCTTCCACTTTTGCCCATTCGGCATTTGGGCATTGATGATTTCAATAACCTTTTTACCATTTCTTTCCTCAAGAGGAACCAGAAGAACAGCTTCACACAGAAGACATCCGATTTCATAATGAAGAAGATCCTTTTCTATCTTCATCGCAACTGTTGCCTGTTTCGGGAATCTGTACATCTGATAATCCGTATGAATAAACCGATGGATCTTTTGGACAATCATCGGATGAACAACACCGCAATTGTCCAATGTCGGAAAGGAAACATATTCCCTGAATTCATCCAGTGTCATTTTTTCTTCATGGTCAAGATATACTCTTGCCTCTTTATAACCGCAAACCATGCAGGAAGAAAGCAGCATGGGAAGGGATTCCTTTACCCATGCACCGGTATACAATGCCGTATCATTCAGCTCTGCAGTTTTTGCATCAGCATCTTCCTTTCTGGCGAAAAGATAAAAGACTCCGTTTTCCTGCAAAGGCATTTCCAGATGATTTACCATGACCGTATAAAGCGTAAACTTTCCAAGATTTGCTTTGGTCATCGGAACAGTTTCCTCTTTAGGCATCACAGGAACTCCCTTTTTGATTCTTTGTATCTCTTTTTTCACCGGTGCACGTTTGGGATTGGTCTTAAACAATTCACCATCCACGGAAATGATCATCCGGTATCCAAGATATGCCAAACCAAAGAAAACCAGTCCGTCCATCAGTAATGCCAGTAATAAGGTTACGGAAAAAGCTGTAAATAAAGACTGGAAGAAAGTAATAACCATAGCAACACAGCCTATACCTCCGAAAAACAGCAAAATATACCCGATGACCTTTTTTATTTTATTCCACATGATATTCCTCCGAAAGAAGACATAACTCCATGCATTATTATACAACGAAACAAGACGATCACACCAAAAGAAAACCATCCTTGCGGATGGTTAGCCTTTGATTAATACTGAGGCATCTGCGGCATTGGTGCCGGTTCCGGTGCAGGAATCTCTGCAACAGCTGCTTCGGTTGTAATGAACAGACCGGAGATGCTTGCGGCATTCAGCAATGCACTTCTTGTAACCTTGGTAGGATCGATGATGCCTGCTTCAAACATATTGACCCATTCACCTGTCTTAGCATTGAAGCCTTCGTTTTCTTTTGCGACAAGCTGTTTTTCAAGAATCTCATTGCCGTCAAATCCGGCATTTTCAGCAATCTGCATAATTGGCTGTTTCAAAGCTTCGAGAACAACGTTGATACCTCTTTGTACATCAACGATATCGGACTTCAGAGAATCCTTGATGGCAAGATAAGCCTGAACAAGTGCAAGTCCGCCACCTGTAACAACACCCTCTTCAACTGCTGCTTTTGTAGCGTTGAGAGCATCTTCAATACGGAGCTTCTTGTCCTTGAGTTCTGTCTCAGTAGTAGCACCGACTTTGATCAGGGCAACACCGTTTGTCAGTTTGCCGAGTCTTTCCTGTAACTTCTTCTTGTCATAATCGCTCTTTGTATTTTCAATAGCGGATTTGATTTCGGAAACTCTTTCAGCAACGATTGTCTTATCGCCATCACCGTCGATGATTGTTGTCTTGTCTTTTCCTACAACAACTTTCTTAGCAGAACCAAGTTCTGCAACTGTCATATCGGCAAGGTTCATATTCAAATCTTTTGCATAGAAGCTTGCACCTGTCATGGCTGCGATATCACCAAGCTGGTTCTTGGCATTATCACCAAAGCCAGGAGCCTTTGTAGCTACAACGTTGAATGTTCCACGCAGTTTGTTGATGATGAGAGTGCTCATGACTTCGTTGTCATAGTCGTCAGCGATGATCAATAAGCCTCTGTTAGCCTTGACAACTTCTTCAAGAACAGGAAGGATGTCCTGGATTGTGTTGATCTTCTGGTCTGTAACCATGATCAGCGGATTATCCAGTGTAACTTCCATCTTGTCACGGTCTGTAACCATGTATGGAGATACATAGCCCTTGTCATACTGCATGCCTTCTGTCATTTCCAGTGTTGTCTCAAAGGAACGGGACTCATCAACATTGATGACACCATCATTACCGACTTTCTCCATAGCTTCTGCAATGATCTTGCCGATTTCTTCAGAAGAAGAAGAAATTGTAGCGATGTTCTTGACGTCATCGTTTGTAGCAACCTGGTGAGAGAGTTTCAGAAGTTCATCTGCAGCTGTATGAGCAGCCTTTTCAATGCCTTCTCTCATGAGAACAGGATTAGCACCTTTATCAACAGCCTTTAAGCCGTTTGTGATCATAGCCTGTGTCAGAATGGTAGCTGTTGTTGTACCGTCACCGGCAACTTCGTTTGTATTGTTTGCAGCTTCATAAACAAGCTTTGCACCCATATTCTCAAACTTGTCTTCCAGTTCGATTTCTTTAGCGATTGTGACGCCGTCATTTGTGATGACAGGAGAGCCGTAGCTCTTTTCCAGTACGACATTTCTTCCTTTAGGACCTAATGTTACTTTTACTGCGTCAGCCAGTGTATTGACGCCATCCAGCATCTTCTGGCGCGCATCTTTTGCATATTTAATCTCTTTTGCCATGATTTTCTTTCCTCCTGTTATTCAACAATTGCAAGAATATCTTCTGCCTTGATCAGCAGATAATCTTTTTTATCAATGGTGATTTCTGTTCCGGAATACTTCTTATAGATGACATTCATTCCTTCGGAAAGTCCGATCGGAACAAGCTTTCCGTCTTCTGTTTTGCCCGGGCCTACAGAAATAACAATACCTCTGCTTGGCTGTTCTTTCGGCTTGTCAGTAAGAATGATGCCGCTTTGTGTTTTTTGTTCTTCTTTTACTTTTTCAAGTACTACATAGTCATGTAATGGTTTCAACATAATAGCCTCCTTTTTAGCACTCTGATGGAGTGTTTGCTAATTGCATATATTATTGTATTCACTTGTTAGCACCCTGTCAAGGCAAGTGCTAAAACTTTTTCTGATTTTTATCGTGTTTCTTTATTGTATTCCTCAAGAAAAGAAAGCATGAATTCATGTCTTACTTCGGCCAGTCTTTTCGCTGTTTCCGTATTCATTTCATCTTTTAAAAGCAATAGTTTTTCATCAAAATGCTTCAGTGTTTCTTCAAGAGACCTGCCCTTTTCGCCACCGTAGGCAAATGTTCTTGCGATGCCAATTGCGCCGATCGCATCCAGCCTGTCGGCATCCTGTACGATCTTTCCCTCTATGGTTGAAGGCTTTTTTCCACGGTTCTGACTGAAAGAGACGGAATTGACAGCCTCAATGATTTTTTCTGTTTTTTCCGGATCAACACCGTTATTTTCCAGAAACCTTCTTGCATTGGCATTGTTTACTGTATGGAACAGTTTGTGGTCATCTGCATCATGCAGTAAAGCTGCAAGACAAACAATTTCCATATCACATTGTTCTTTTCGGGCAATCATCAAAGCATTATGATAAACATGCATGGTATGATCTGCATCATGTCCGCCATAGTTGTTTTTAAACAATTCCTGAATATAGTTTTTTGCTTCCTCAATAATATCCATAAGATTTCCTTTCACCAAAAGAAGTCCTGTTTCAAGGACTTCTCAGCGATTTTGAGAAATGGCAGCTGCCACTAAAATCGAATTGTATTTGTCAACACCGGAACTTGCACGTGAAATCATGGAGATCGGTACCTTTGCTCCGACAATCGTTCCGCCCATTACCATTCCTGCAAAATAAGATAATGCTTTAAACAGAACATTTCCGGTTGTAATTTCAGGAACAAGAATGACATCTGCATCACCGGCTACAGGGCTGCTGTAGTCTTTAATCTCTGCACTTTCTTTTGAGATGGATAAATCAAATGAAATAGGTCCTTCTATGATGCATCCTGTTATTTCACCGTTTTCATTCATCTTCTTCAATGCATCTGCATCCACTGTCTCAGGCATTTTCGGATTCAGTCTTTCTACGGAAGCAATCGCAGCAACTTTCGGATTATCATAGCCAAGTTTATGACAGACATCAACTGCATTCAGAACCAGATCCTTTTTTGTCTTCAGATCCGGATACGGAACCATTCCTGCATCTGTCAGAAATAACATCTTATGATAAGCAGGTACTTTCATTAGAAGAACATGAGACAGCTGTCTTCCTGTTCTTAATCCCCACTCCTTGTTTAAAACAGCCCTGAGGAATGTCGCTGTATATATCTTGCCTTTAAGAAGAGCATCCAGCTTGCCGTCATGTGCATCACGGATAACCTTTTCAGCAAGTTCTTCATCATTACGGCAATCCACAATCGGCGGTACAGGCAATCCTGTCTGCAATGCTTCCCATTTTTCAATTGTCTCTTCCTTTATGCCGTAAAGAACAGGATCAATAATACCATCCTTCATCGCAGCTACCGTAGCTTCAAGTGCGTGTGTTTCATGAGAACCGATAATACCGATACGTGTCTTCGTTTCCCGTTGTAGTACCATTTGACGGATTTCTTCAAAATCTTTGATCATATCCTTTACCTTCTTTCAATAAGAATTAGTATACTCTCAGATTTCAGGAATTGAAAACATAAAAACAACGGAAAATACTAAAAAAGATCCCATTTCGGGATCTTTAATCAGTCGTTGGCCCTTTGTTTCATTGTCGGAACGAGATTTCCATAGTCACTATAACGTCCCATAACTTAATAAAGCCCCTTAATAGCGTCACGTTCCCTTTTCCCGTAAAACTATAAGTCGCCATCACTTCTCATATCTAACTGGAGGATGGCGTACTTTTTGGTGTGTTGGTGTACTCATGTAC
>CACXCB010000283.1 GCA_902766005.1 uncultured Erysipelotrichaceae bacterium
CCTGCGAGGCGAAATACTCATTGAACTAACCGCAAGGTTTGTGCAATGGGTGTATTTCGCTCTCAATCGGCGAGGCCTATTGTGAGGTAGGGATCATACTGTTATCCGTACTCCCATTTCCTCTAACGCTGATATATCGTGCTTCCCTTTTGTAATTTGCTGGGTTGTATTTAGTCGAAAAACCCTCGTTTTTCCATAGTTTTTTAAGATGAGATATCATCATCGATGTCTGATACCTTTTTAGGTTTATGGCCCATGCGATACGCCCATAGTGGGCAGTCTTCTATAGGACATTCCCTGACCTCCTTCGGCATATCACCGGAGCAGTCCAGACATTTTGCTCTGATTGCTTTAAGTGCTGTAGTCGCTATCTCCATAAGCATCCCTCCTTCCTTTATGATGCCTGCGGCCTTCCTAAAATGCTGTAGGCTTTTCTAAGATTATCTTTCCAATCCTGATCATCGATTATATGGCTCTCTGTTTCTTTTTCAGCATCCCGAGAAAGAGACATGCTGTCATCTTCCATCACTGTTACTTCTTCCGTTGCCGTTATCTCCGGCGCTACGATTGCGACAGACCCATTGCTTTCTTCTTCGGGAGGCTTATACTTCCAGAGACGAAGTCTGTTCTCTGATTTTCTGAGAGTATCGAAGGTCACTCCGTTAGGCACCAGATACGATCCGTAGAACTTTGTAATGAGTCCTGATACTTTGTTAGGTTTCATTTCCGTTTCACCGATCTCACTACACAGTTCTGACATCGTTCCCTTCCAGGTCTCTTTTTCTCTTATGAACTCTGCAATCCTTTTCACCACATCCGGCACTGAGTTTTCAAATATATCTTCCTGAGATTCTATCGACAGAAGACTCCATTCGGTATCCTTGAATCTGAGATTCATTTTGTATTCAGGAGCATCTCTGGATACTACCAGCAACGTTCCATCTGTCTGCTCAATATTCCTTTGAAGTTTCAGTATCGAATCTGCTGCTCCGGTCACTCCGCTGGATCCCTGGATGTTTCTCAGCGGGTGTTCTTCATCTTCGCTTTTGGTGGTATGGTGTACTGCCACGACCGCTATATCTTTTTTGTAGGCCCACTTCTTAAGTACAGTAAGTTCTTTATCATCCTTGCTGTACAAATTTCCGTTCGAAGTGCCTCCCTCAAAGTCGCGTATCTTTTGGAGCGTATCTATTATGATGACCCTGATATTCGGATGAGCTTCTAGTTCCGTATTCAGATCTCCGATGAAACCGGTCCCCAAAGTTTTGGCATCTGTGCAGTACATGAAGTTGTTATTAGGTTCATCTCCCTTCCCTGCGATTCTGATCTGAAGTCTTCTTTCAGCATCGTCAAGGCAGTAATACAGGACTTCACATTCTTCCGTTTCTTTTCCCAAAAATGGCTCTCCCTTAGCGATCGCCATCCCCAATTGGAGTATCATCCAACTCTTTCCAATCTTTGGCAATCCGGCTATGAGTGTCAGACCTATCGGGACCATGTCCTCGACAATCATGAACTGCTTGCCTGAGTCCAAGGGCTCATAGTACAGTTCTTTCAAATATTTGGCTTTTGATTTTCCTGCCATGTTTCCTCCTTTCTTTAATTTTTATGACGGTCATGACGATTATGACGATACCCCTCTTATAGATAATGTATCGTCATTACCGTCATTATCGTCATTGTGAGTTTCTTCTCACTGAACGGTATTAGTTGCTTCTCTTTCTTTTAAGCCTGTATGAGCTGCGATATAATCCTCGATTACATCCACATCCACAAGTTTTCTGTTTCCTGATCTTGTGCTGGGAATAACACCGTTATTTACAAGATCTCTTACATACTTCTTGCTGATGCAGGTATTAGGATCTCTTGCCTTAAGTTCCTCGTAGGCTTTTTCGATTGTTCTGATTAGCATATGATTTTCTCCTTTCCTGATATTATTTCTATTAAATCTAGCAATCCTCAGGCCCTTTTGATCAGAATAATTACTTTATGACCGTTTTTTGCTATATTTGATAACTTTATTGAACATCTTTCTAATACTATTATACACACATAAAATGATTTGTAAACATCTAATTTGTAAATTATGCTGGACATTTTTTAAGTTTTTTGTTATAATTTGCTCGAATGGAGGTATAATACTTATGATTGATAGTAATCTTGCAGTTTTACTTGCAGAAAGAAATCTA
>CACXCB010000284.1 GCA_902766005.1 uncultured Erysipelotrichaceae bacterium
ACTGGTGGCGACGAAAAGATAAAAAAACGCAAATTTGATGACTATCTTAGCTATTCCATAGGTTTTACTACAAGAGGCTGTATACGTCATTGTGGTTTCTGTGTGAATCGCTTACTGAACAGGGTCGTTGAATGGTCGCCTGTATCTGAATTTTTAGATGAAGATCGCCCCAATATATATCTTTGGGATGATAATATAATGGCAGCTCCACCTAAGGTGTTTGCTAAAGTTATGGAAGATCTGAAAAAATCTGGTAAACCATTCCAGTTCCGTCAAGGAATGGATATAAGATTAATGACACATCAAAAAGCAGAATTGCTTAATGAAGTAAAGTATCATGGTGACTATATTTTTGCTTTTGATCATTATCGCATGGATGATCCCAACGAAAAGAAACAAGTGGAACAAATAATCAAGGGCCTGAAGATTTGGAGAGAGCATTGCTTGAAGTCTACTAAATTATATGTTCTTGTTGCCTATGATAGTCAGGATGAAAAAGATATAGAAGGAACATTTTTTAGGATTAAAACATTGATGGAATACGGATGTCTTCCATATATTATGCGTTTTGAAGAGTATAAAAACTCAGAATATAAGGATATGTATATTCAGTTAGCTCGTTGGTGTAATCAACCCAGTTTCTTCAAGAAAATGAGTTTTCGCCAATACTGCATTAGAAATGAAGAATACCATTTAGGCATTCAAGATCTGACACCCAAAGACAAATACAATAAGAAATTGAAAATTCCCCAAGGATACCATATGAAAAAGAAATATTGTTCTTGCTATCAGACGATGCTCGACTTTGAAGCCGAGTTCCCTGAGATAGCCAAGAAATATTTCGATTTGAGATTTGAAGAATTAAACCCCTATTAATTAGTGAAACGATGATACAAACAGTAAAATAACTTAAATGAAGTTTTCCATATAATTTCGCAATTTGAACAATCTATATAATAATAAAGACATGGATTCAATAAAAGAAGCATTTATTATTAATTTTTACTCTCATAAATTACACGTTGAAGATACATGTAATTTGCAATATCCATCTGATGGTATGATGAGATTATGTGAGGATATATATTCATGTCTTCTTAATGTAGAGTGTGAGGAAATTATTCGAGTAATTAAAAAAATTGGGCTAATCTTTGAAATCTCACATGGTGATGTTCCACAATTCAGCAATTTTGAGGATTGTGTATATAAAGTTCCTCTTCTAGTTAAAGATTGTGGTATCGAAGATTTGACTTTTACACAATTAGGATATATGTTGCGAACTAAGCCTCGTAAAGTTAGTGCTGACATGAAATATGGTGAAAATCAATCGAAAACCGCTGCTCAAATGGGACTTTGCTCAATAATAAATGCAAGAATCTATCCTTCATATCTTGGAGTTGGTTTTTGTAATCTTGATAAAGAATCTCAAATGAATCTTTTGCCAAAATTAATTTTGTTTATTCCATATATATTTAATCAGTATGTTACAAATGCGAAATTTGAAGATATAAATGATTCCGTTTCTTTTCTTTCTCTATCAACTCAAAAGAGAAGACTTACCAATATTTGGTCTTTAATAAATCAAGTAAATAAAGTATTGCCATATGAGCTTCAAATCATTAGATATTAAACCAAGTTACGAATCTGGTGTCGGTGATATCGTTCAAGATTTCTACGAACCAGTTTTAACAGAATCTGTCTTGTATGATAGAATCTCCGGCTTTTTTACATCAACCAGTTTGGCTGTTGCTGCAAGAGGTATGTGCAATTTTATCAAGAACGGAGGAATTATGCGCATAATTACCAGTCCTATATTATCATCTGATGATGTTGAGGTTGTTGAGCAACTAATTGAAAAGAAAGGTAAAATTGAAAGTAAAGAATTAGGACTGGATTTAGATGCTCTTGAAGATGCTTTTATATCTGATCATGTTAAAGCCTTTGGGTGGTTATTAGCTGCTGGTAAAATTGATATTCGTCTTGCAATATTGCTGGATGACAACAATAAACCTATCACAAAAGAAAGAATACTCTCTGCAGGTTTGTTCCACCAGAAAATAGGGATTCTTACTGATATTGAAGGCAATCATATATCATTTAGTGGATCAATAAATGAAACTGCAAGCGCTTGGACCAAAAATGACGAAGAATTTAAAGTTTTTAAAGAATGGGAAGAGTCATATTCTTATTATAATGAAGACCGTGAACGTTTCAATAATTTATGGGAAGGTAAAAAACGTAATGTCGTAATCGTCGATTTACCTCACGCTATAAAAAATGAGTTAATCGAATATTCAAAAGATTTTGATGTGGAAAGAATTTCTGCTAAACAATATGTTGAGAGAAAAAGAAATCAAGCATCCCCATTTGAACTTGATGGAATATCACTCTTCTATTATCAGAAAGAAGCATTAGATAATTGGAAAAAATATGGATTCTGCATGCTTTTTGAAATGGCGACAGGTACAGGTAAAACTCGTACAGCCATCGCTGGATTAAATTATGTTAGACATAAGCATGCAAGAACAATTACAGTTATAGCTTGTCCACAGAATGCTCTTGCAAAACAATGGAAAGAAAGTGAAGTCGCAAGTTTCAATCTCAACTTTGATAAAGAGATAATAATTGATGGTACAGTACCAAATTGGAAATCAAAATTAAAAGAAGTCTGCCTAGAGAATGGAGCAGGTTTTGCTGACCATTGTATTATTTATACAACTCACAATACCGCCTCTTCAGATAGTTTTATTTCCATTCTTATGAACAACAGATCTCAAAAGACAGTTTTGACTTTCGTCGGAGATGAAGTTCATTGGCTCGGTGCAAAAACATTGAGAAAAGCATTGTTGCCAATTTATGAATATAGAATAGGCTTAAGTGCAACCCCATCTCGTTGGTTTGATGACACAGGTACCCGCCTATTGGAACACTATTTTGGTGATAATCATTATGAATTTACGATGAAGAATGCGCTTGCAGAAATTAATCCAATTACAGGGAAGCATTTCTTGGTAGATTATATGTACCTTGTTAGTCTCATTAGTCTTAATGAAGAGGAAGGACAAAAATATTCTGAGTTGACAGAAAAATTAAGCAAACTTTACCGTATGAAAGATAGTGACCCTGAGGTTGCAGAAGCTTATGATCGTCTTTTACAGAAGAGAGCAGAAATAATTAAAAATGCAGAAAACAAATATTTAGTCTTATCAGATATTCTTGACAAAATGATTGAAGATGGACAATTAGAGAATCTTATAATTTTCGTTTCCCCTCAACAGAAAAACAAAGTGTTGGAAATGCTGGAAAGCAAAGGTGTTGTTCATCATCAACTAACTCAAGCAGAAGGGAATGCGCCCAGAAAAGAATATAGCGGATTGACTGAAAGACAATATATAATTAAATTGTTCAAAGATAAGAAATATCAAGCATTAGTTGCAATTAAATGCTTGGATGAAGGTATTGATATTCCAAGTGCGTGTAGAGGAATATTAATGGCAAGCAGTACAAATCCTCGCGAATATGTTCAAAGAATAGGTCGAATTATTAGGCAAGACAAGGATAAAAAGCTTGCATACCTATATGATATTTGCGTTGAATCTTCAGGGGCATTAACTGAAGATCTTCAAGATATTGATGCTAAAATTAGAAAAAATGAACGTAAAAGGCTTCGAGAAATTGCCGAGAACTCCATAAATTCTGTCGATGCACTTCAAACTATTTTAAAATTGAATTAAAAAACAATATTACTATGGCATTAAATCAAAAAATAACAAAGAAGATTAAGGAAAAAGCCGGGAGTGACGATTTCCTTAGAAACAAGATGATTTCCTTGTTGTCTAGAGTAGATGAAGGGAAACAGCCAAAACGAGAAATTGAAAAAATTATTAACGAAATAAAGTGATCTTTATGAGAATAGAATCTATTGAAATACTGAATTTTCGCCAATACAGAAAGGAGAAGTTTGTTTTCCCTAGAATAAAAGGTAAAAAAGACATTCATGTTATTATTGGTGAGAATGGTGAAGGAAAAACCAATATTCTAAATGCACTTACATGGTGCCTTTATGGTGAAGAACTTCATTTGGGCGATAAAAATACTGCTATTAATAAAATAAATAGTCAATACGTACAAGAACTACGCGATCATTCTCAGAAAAATGGAGAAACAAAAGTCACCGTTGTGATGTCAATCGAAGACGGTGGCAAAATAACATTTATGAGAACTGCTATATATAGCATTACTCAAAGTAATGTTATAGAAACCAAACAAGATGTTATTGCGATAGCGAATGCAAATGGCGGTAATAAAATCATTGAAAAAAAAGATGACTATGAAATGTATGTTTCCAGATATGTGCCGAAAGAAATTAACGAATATATATTCTTTGACGGTGAACTCATGGATCAGTATTTTAAATCAGAAAAACGAGGAAATATTGAATCTGGAATTAAAGATCTGACAAAGGCATCAACTATTGAAAAAACGAAAAAACAACTGAATTTATATGCAAAGAACGAAATTGCACCTGTTTTAAAAAGTAATGGTGATAATCGTGTCAGCGAGGCGCAGACTAATCTTGAAAGCGAGCAAAAAAGACGCGATGATCAACAGGAAAAAGTTGGTCTGATATTAAATCAGATAAAAATAGCAGAAGGTGAAATAGAAAGATTGACAGATATAATCCAAGGATTCGATTCATTAAAGGAAAAAACTGATAAATTGGAAGAACTTGAAGAAGAATCTGATAATCTCAAGAGACGCCAAAAGAAATTAAACAATGATCTTAATGAGTTTGTTCGACAAAATTACATATATTTCGCATTGTTTCCTGCTCTTAAAGGTTTTAGAGATTATATACATAGTCAAGAATCTAAAGGTAACTTACCACCCAAAATAGACAAAAGACTTGTTCAGTCTATTATTGATAGCAAAGAATGTGCAGTTTGCGGAAACCATCTAAATACAGAACATCTTCAGCATGTCTTATCTATTTTACAAAAGCTCGAAGTGTCAAGTACAACATCGGCAGAACTTAATCGTGCTTCTTCGGCATTGAATGCTATCATTGACAGTATGAAATCATATCCTAGAAAGAAGCAAGCAATTATTGATCTAAAAAGTGATCTTGATAGACAGGTAAAGAGGAATGAAGAGGAGTACGAAAAACTCAGTAAAGAACTACGCAGTATACCTAACCAGGATAAAATTAGGGAAGCGATAATTGAACGCGAAGAATATCGTAAAAGCATAAATCCTCTACATGAAAAGTATGGCAGAGAGAATTTAATTCTCGAAGCACGAACAAAAGCTGTAAAAAGAGCTGAAAAAGAATTAGAGGATGCAATGAAAAGCAATCGTCTACTGGATATATATCGCAAGCAACTTGATTTTTGTAAGAAAGGTATTATTTTGTTAGATGAAACTTTGAATGAAATAATTGAAGAATGCAGAAAGGAGATGGAGGTTGTAACATTCGAGATTTTTAACAAACTAATTTGGAAGAAGGATGCATTCTCAAAAGTCAATATTCTCGATGATTATTCTTTTGAACTTTTAGATGCATATGGGCAACAGACATTGGGCGCTTGTAGTGCTGCAGAAAGAGCTTTGCTTGCATTATCTTTCACAATTGCACTCCAGCAGACCTCAGGCCATGATTCTCTTCTCTATATAGACACTCCTCTCGGACGTGTTGGCGAGAAAAATCGTATCAATTTTGCAAAGGTATTAACAGGAATTGCAGAGAGTAAACAAGTAATTTTGTCATTTACTCCAACGGAGTATGATGATAATGTAAGAAGACTACTTGCTGGCGAATATAGTTCTTATTTTGAATTGAGTTTTGACAAAGGTGTAACAACAATTAAAAAATAAATTTATGGCATTTTTAAATATTTCTTCCAAGAATAAAAATGGTATTCTCAGAAAGATAGATGATGAATGTTATCTTGGTCTTGATGAATGTACTCGTCTTGATTTATATAGTTTTATGGTTGCTCTAGGTTTTGCAAGCGGTTATGCTTCCGACTTTGATGGGGCAAAAGAATCTTTAATTCGAGAAGAGTATACAAAGAACAATAATATTTGTTATGCATTCTCTGCTATATATTTTAACGATAATAAGGATAAAGTTGAAGAAATAGCAGATACAGAAAAGGTTTTTGCATTGGCTGATAAATATGCAAATACAGGATTTAGCGTAATGGCCGATTATATCAATGAGTATAGTCAAAATGCATTGGCAATGAAACTTCTAGCTGATATGGATAATATGTACGAGCAATATAAAGATTCATTTTAATTGTTAATCATTAACGGATAATGATTATATTTGCAACGTATATATGACTTTTGACAGATATGGAGATAAGGCAATAGAGCTGGTAATGGAAGGCAAATCGCTTTTCATTACGGGTAAAGCTGGTACTGGTAAGACTCAACTGCTAAAGGAAATCGTATCGCGACTTGAAGCTAAGAAAAGATACGTAGCTGTGACTGCGCCCACAGGGATAGCTGCACACAATGCTGATGGTGTGACGATTCATTCTTTTATCCATTTGCCTTTGTCGCCTTACTTGCCTGGCGTTAAGATTCCAAGGTTGTATGATCTGAATGAGGATGAGGTGAGGGTTGTGAGACAATTGCAGGTGCTGATTATTGATGAGGTCAGTATGGTGCGTTGCGATATGATGGATGCTGCTGACGACATCCTGCGCCATTATAGAAATAGTAAGGAGCCGTTTGGAGGTGTGCAGGTTGTGATGTTTGGCGATCTGTTCCAGTTGATGCCTGTGGCTGATGAGGAGGAAGAAGAACAGTTGATGGAGTATTACGAATCACTGTACTTCTTTGGTAGCAAGGTGATGGAGGAACTGGATTATGCCATGCTGGAGCTGAAGAAGATCTATAGGCAGGACAAACGTAGTTTTGTGAGACTCCTTAATAAAATAAGGTGGGGACGAATCAATGCTGTAACGCAAGAAAAACTGGATCGGCTTTTCCATAGAAATTATAAGGTGTCGGAAGATAGTCACCAGATAATCCTGACCACACATAACAGGAAGTCGAAACGTATCAACAGGCAGAAGCTGGAGGCGATGGAGGGTCAGGAATGGGATTATCAGGCATACACTGAGGGCTCTTTCCCCAGTCAGGAATATCCCACCAACTTCCATCTGAATCTAAAAGTAGGGGCCAGAGTGATGTTCCTGCGTAATTCGGATGAGTATTTCAACGGCATGCTGGGTACTGTCGTGGCTTTGGATGATGAGTCTATAGAAGTAAAGGCTGACGAGAATGGAAGAATCATTCACGTGAAGAGGAGTACCTGGGATTTTAACCGTTATCACCTAAACACGAAAACCAAGGAACTAGAAGTGGAACGCGTTGCCACTTTCAAACAATATCCTCTTAAACTGGCTTGGGCCATCACTATACACAAGAGTCAAGGGTTGACTTTTGATGAGGTGGTGATAGACGCAGGTAAGGCTTTCGCTGCAGGACAAGTGTATGTAGCATTGAGCAGATGCAGACGGCTTGATAAGATCGTGCTGATGTCGAGAATCACTCCCAAGGCTGTGATGATGGATCAAAGCGTAAGAGGGTATCTGAATACTGTTAAGCGAGTTGAGGTTGAAGATGAAGAGGTTCCTGCACCAAAGGAAGAGCGTAAAAGCATTAAGTTGTCAGGAACTGTCAAGAAGACGCTTACAGCTTATCAGAAGGGGTGCTCACCTGAGGAGATTGCAAAGAGGCGTGGTATTACGCTGGGAACGATCTATGATCATCTAACCCAACTTATTGCAGCTGGAGAGATCAGTGTCTATAACCTGATTTCTAAAGAGGATGTGGCGCTTGTGGCATCTGCAAGGAAGAAGGCTGATTCTGACAGGCTTTCTCTCATCAAGGTGTATCTCCCACCTGAAATGACTTATGAAACGATCAAGTTGGCAATGGCCCATATATTGCAGGAATAAGGTACATTTTCTTAAAAGATATTAAATAA
>CACXCB010000285.1 GCA_902766005.1 uncultured Erysipelotrichaceae bacterium
AATTACAGTACAGTTCCCTGAAATCAAAAAAGGGTTTGTACTGGACAAGGAATATACCATGCGGCCGCGCTTTGAAAATGATGAAGCTGTCGTAGAAGCTTTTACGACATATGGTCATACCCTGGCAGAGATTGATAGTCTGAAGAAACAACTTGATAAACTGTCAAAGGAATAACAGGCTTTGTAAATCGACTTTTGTGTTTTCTAGGGTAATGAGACGAGTAGTGTATGTATTTCGCATGAGGTAGCATTGAGAAAGCGAGGCATGTAATTGTCGATCTATCTCGTTAATCAAGGAACAATTCGCGCTTGCAGATGATGGGATATTCTGAATTGTTTTGTTAAGATTGATGAAGAGACAGTTCCTAGAAGATATGTACAAAGGGGCAAAGGAGAGTGAACAGTATTAGTTCCATAACAGTTAATAATTGTCCTGAGCTTCTTGCGTTCTGGGATTATGGCAATAATGGAAGTTTACAGCCCTCAGATTTGTCTGTGGGATCGAACAAGAGGATTTGGTGGAAATGTAGTAATGGGCATTATTGGTCTAATTCTCCTCACAAAATGAAACATAATAAAGGATGCCCATATTGCAATGGAAAACGAATTCTTGCCGGATTCAACGACCTGTTTACAATTAATCCTGCTCTGAAAGAAGAATGGGATTGTGATGTTAATAAGGATATCGATCCACATACAATAGGAGCCAATAGTAATAAAAGAGTCGCTTGGGTTTGTAAAAAAGGACATCACTGGACAGCGGTCGTTTCTCAAAGAAATAGAGGTGCAGGATGCCCGGTTTGTGCGAACAAAGTGATTGTGCCAGGTATAAATGATTTTGCTACGGTTCATCCAGAAATGGTCTCGGAATGGAATTACAGAAGAAATGCAGGATTATTGCCAAATACTGTTCCTCCTAGTGGCGCACAAAAAGTCTGGTGGGTGTGTTCGAAAGGGCATGAGTATCAAGCAACGCTGAACAAAAGACATAATGGTACAGGTTGTCCTTATTGTCATGGAAAGAGACTGTTGACGGGTTTTAATGATTTACAAACATTATACCCAGAAATAGCAGCGACATGGGATTATGAAAAGAATGGTTGTTTACGGCCGGATGCGATTACGGCACATAATAATAAATGTTTATGGTGGCGTTGCAAACGTGGACATTCGTGGAAAACATCAGTTGACAATCGGACAAAAGGCAAAGGTTGTCCGCATTGCTCAGGAAGAATTATAACTTCGGGTTTTAACGATTTTTTATCACTTCATCCAGCTATAGTTGCTGAATGGGATTACGATAAGAACACAATAGCTCCGACCACAATAGGTGGAAAAAGCGCAGTATATGCATGGTGGCGCTGCCCAATGTGCGGATTTTCGTGGCGTGCATCAATTTCTAATCGGGTGGCAGGAACTGGTTGCCCCAAATGTGCGAGGAGGACGCATTCTTCTTTTCCGGAACAGGCGTTGTTTTATTATATAAAAAAATCATATCCGGATACAATAAATGGTTATAAAGAACTGTTTGATGATCAAATGGAGTTAGATATATATATTCCTTCGTTGAAAATAGCAGTAGAATACGATGGTAAAGCATGGCATAAGGGTGTACATAACCATGATAAAGAGATGGCTAAGTATCAAAAGTGTAAAAAAGCAGGCATTACTCTGATCCGAGTAAAAGAAAAGATTGTAATAGGAGATGACAGGACATGCGATGTTCTGCTTGCTAGTCAGTATGATTACAATCATTATACTACGCTACAGAGTGTTTTGTCTGAACTAAGTAAGTATATCCCTTTGCATTGCGAGTTTGATATTGTGCGAGACAGGAATGAGATTTGGGAAGGTTATTATTCGATACTGAAGAATAATTCACTAAAAGAGCATTATCCTAAAATAGCTGGAGAATGGCATCCAAGCAAAAATGGAACAGTTTTACCGGAAATGATGACCGCATCTTCAACTGAAAAAGTTTGGTGGCAATGTGAAAAAGGACATGAATGGTTTGCTCGGATCAGTGATCGGATAAAAGGGAATAACTGTCCTTATTGTTCGAATAAAAAACTATTAGTTGGCTATAACGATCTTGCTACGGTACATCCTGAACTGGCTGATGAATGGGATGAGGAGAAAAATCAAGGGGTAAAAAGCAACGATGTAATAACGGGAAGCGGGAAGAGATATTGGTGGAGATGTCAAAGAGGTCATAGTTGGGAAGCTGTTGTATATACTAGGGTAAACGGCTATGGATGTCCATATTGCTCGGGAAGATATGCGATTTCCGGTGAAACAGATTTAGCGACGCTTAGGCCGGATATTGCTGTAGACTGGGATTATGAGAAAAATGGAACAATAATTCCGGAAGGATGGACAACTGGCAGTGGTAAAATTGTATGGTGGAAATGTAAAAATGGACACGAGAAATATACTTCAATTTATGAGCGTGTTAAAAGAAATGGCTGTATTGAGTGCAGAAGAACACAGCAATGTGGAGAAATGAATTATAAAGGATAATTATCAACGTTAGAAGAGCTTTCTGAATAAATCTACGTCTGCTTTTGCAAAAGGATCATTGAAGGAGCTGTGAGGATGGAGATAATGACGCCTCGGAAACTGCAGACTTTGATCGAAGAGAATCAGCGCTTGTCTGAAGGACTTCTTCCGGAATTGATAAAAAAACTAATATTGAATAGCTGTGATACAAAGAATCTGCGCATTCCCCATGGAGAAGATATCTGGGCGCCTGGCTTTGATGGTTTGATAGATAATTCCACACAAACAGCTTATGTTGAGAGCGGGTATAGTGTGTGGGAATGTGGGACAAACAGGCACTCATTGAAGAAAATTGATGAAGATTATAGTAAACGGACACGTGAGGATTTGGGAATAGATAAAAAGGAAACAGTTTTCTATTTGGTCGTTCCGAGAATCTGGCATTATAGGAAGAGCATTTCTCAATGGGAAAAAGAGCATTCTGATTGGAAGAAAACCATAGTATATGATGCCAGTAGGTTGTGCGATTGGATTAATAGCGAGCCTGCAGTAGCGGCGTGGCTGCTAGAGAAATATTTCAATCAGCCAGCCAGTTTCCAAACAGTTGACAATTCTTGGACACAATATTCGCAAAAAACTAATCCTAGAATGACGGATTCGTTATTCTTATCAGACAGGTTAGAAGAATTGGATCAGTTTTATAGCTTGCTTCAGACAGATATTATCAGGGTCAAAGCGGATACTTTTGTAGAGGCACAGGGCTTTGTTCTTTCAGCGTTGATGAATAGGAAATCTCTGGCATCGCAAAGCATAATTGTCAATGATGAAAGAACATATCGGCTTATATCATCGTTTGTGAAAAACAAACTCATAGTATTGAACTATCCCTGCAACCATGATTTGCCAGCAGAAAACAACAACAGGAAAATTGTGTGTTACAACAAAGAAGATACGGGAATTCAGCAGGGAATACGTATAAAGCCTCTTCCAAAGTATCATTATATTTCAGCTTTTCAGCATATGGGATTGTCTGA
The DNA here is from genome assembly GCA_902766005.1 of uncultured Erysipelotrichaceae bacterium. Classification (GTDB taxonomy): domain Bacteria; phylum Bacillota_I; class Bacilli_A; order Erysipelotrichales; family Erysipelotrichaceae; genus Bulleidia. Next base: position 3,534 of record CACXCB010000285.1, read on the forward strand.
GGCTAAAGCTCATGAATTGTACTCTTTTTCCCATGGAAATCTAAGGACGGTAATCAGACGTATTCCTGGCTCAGCCAACGATAAAAAACCAGAATGGGCAAATATGGCAGATATTAATTTGCTGGCACCTCTTCTGTTTATGCGTAAGATTAATGGCTCGTCTAAGGGTGATCGTAAGCTTGCGGAGCTGCTGACTGGCAAATCATTTGACGATATCGAGGAAAAGTATCAGGAACTTAGTAGACTGGAAGATAATCCGGTAAAAATTATTAAGAATTACTATATACTAGTGAATCATGAGGAAACTTGGGACACCTTGGGCTATACTACAAATGGAAAACAGTATAATAGATTAACTGATACAGTATTCCTTTTTCTGGATTCTATAGAAAAAAACGACTGCTTTGAAGATTACACTTCCGGGGTTTATGGTTTAACCTCTATGTTTAATACTTTGATATCAAATTACATTTACTTTTCTACGGATGATCCGGAGGCTGAAGCAATTTGTGAAACGATCAGAAAAATACTGGATTATGTATATAAGCCTCGAGTAGATAGATTGTGTATACGAAATCTTTCTTTGTTTGCAGAGGTGGCTCCAAGCGTGGTTGCTGATTTTCTCCGCACTGATATGACTTCACTTTCTGGACTAGTATATTCATCGTTTGAAAACAGGGATTATTCTGACAGATATGCGGAGATACTTTTTGCTTTTGACGCATTAACACACTACGACCAAAGTGTAGTAAGCGCTTGCGAATCACTTTTCAAGCTTTGTCAGAAAAGGTATGTAACCAAAACTGCAAACTCACCGGAAGACTCATTTATAACAGCTTTATGTTTAATTAACACATCGGTTGCTCTGGATTTGAAAGAGAAAACTGAATTCATTAAGAAGTTTTACAAAGAAGATCCAGAGCTTATGAATGATATCATTATAAAGGTGGTCAGAAAGGATAGCTACTTCGTCTCAATCCGTCTCGGGAGAAAGAAGGAAAATCAGCATCAGGAGATAACCGTTGCTGATTATTACCATGCCATAGAACAAATTTCCGCTGATGTATTTAGCAATGCCATAAGGAAAGGCCAGACTAAACGGATTATTTCATTTTTAAGCATGTATTATCGCTTTATGCCGGGCTTTTTACTGAAAGCGGCAGAGGAAATTTCCAAAGATATCTTTTCTTTTGAAGACTTAGCTGAATTGAATTATTATGCTCGTGAGAAGTGTTACGAGATTAAAAGGTATAGGATGAAAGAGGATTCAGTTTATGTTGATCCGCTAGCTAAATGGATAAATGCGACTACGGATGATAGATGTCTGTTCCATTGGCTTTTTCATAAGTATTATGACAGCCCAGATGATCGTCTTATAGACGAAGAATATGGTTATGAAACTTATGAAACAAGGAACAGAAGATTAGAAGCAATAAGAGTAGAAGCATTACAAGATATCATCTCGGCAAAAGGGATAGACGGCGTTTCTTTAATCACTGGATTTATGGAAAATATTTATATGTGGGGGGCTTTTCTTGCAGATAATCTTTCCGCAGTGGATGTGGAATCAATAGTATCGCAATTAATGGTAAAAGATAAACTGGCTATTGCAGCTGCCATGCTTGATAGAACAGACAAATCGGTTTTTGCAAAGACTTATACATTATTGAACCAAAGTGGAAGGTATCGTCTGTTTGCTTTAATGAATCGTTTGGATATTGATGATTTACTGCTTTCTGAGGATGATAAAGAGCATTATTGGCAAAAGAAAAACCTATTACGATACGATGAAAGAGCCTATTCAAAATTGTTGAAGTATTATCCCGCTGGATTATTAAGGTACTGTTTTGAAACAATAAAACAAGATCCAGCCAATCATATGGATATGGTGTTTGAAGTGCTGAACGCTATTCTTTCATCAAATCAAGGATTATTATCTTCAGAGCATATGGAAAATTATGCACTAAAGGAAATGATGAAGACTATAGACACAACATATTATACCGATGAATGGGGGAGAATAAGCAAAAATCTATTTGCGCAGGGCATAATATCGGAACTCCCAATAAGCGGAGCAAAGTATTTTTTTGATCATCCTGATGAACTGATTGCATATGTCAATTCTAAGAAAGAACGGGAATACGAAATAGCAAGACATTTTTTACTTCCGGTATGCGTTTATAATGAACCAGTTAAACTGCGTTCTTTTGCAAACAGCTTGCTTAAGGGGAATCTTCCTAGTTTGCTTGGTAATATTTTGAGCCGTTCCATATCAGGGGCAGATGGTGGCTTCCTGCATGAATCAATTAGAGAGATGCTTGAAGAAATCAACAATGAAAAAGTAGATCAGAGTATAGTGATTACATATATAACTAATCGAGGAGCCCATGCTGTTACTGATGGAAGTGCGTCTAAAGAGAAAGCGAACAGTTTTTTTAAACTTGCTGATCGCTTGCAGATTTCTTATCATCATACTGCAGATATTCTAAGAAGCATTGGCGAGTTTTTATTGCAAGAATCAAAAAGGGACTACATTTATTCAGAAATTGAAAGTGAGTACTACTAGAAATTAAAGTATTATTCTGCCCAATCCATCTTTTGTAATCTGTGGCAAAAAAATAATTATTGGCTTTAATAATATATGGGGTCTGTTTGAGTAAGACGGGTCCTTAATGATCAATGCAATAAAACTGAGTGAAATAGGCTTGCATTTCCCAGTAGAAAAAGGAAGCACAAAATATGTTTTGTATCATTATGAGGAAAGGTCAGTGGATTTTGAGATTGATGAAATTGCATACAATTAATATAAAACAATTGCTAACCAATTAGGAATGATAATACGCTTGCAAAGAACAGAGAGGGATTTGTCATGAAGAAGACCGCGCTTCTGGTAACCCTGATTATACTGCTGCTGGTGCTGGCTTCCTGTTCA